>JADKAQ010000001.1:300000-600000 GCA_016719105.1 Gemmatimonadota bacterium
ACCAACCAGGTGACGATGTGTGCCCCGAAGCCGCGCCCGCCGAAGCCGGCGCCTAACGCCTCGTAGATCCACGCCCCGATCAGCGCCCCCGTGACGCCGATCCGGTCGGTGAACGCGTCGACGGCGAGGGTCCACCCGGCAATCGCGGTGGCCCCGAGAGCGCCGGCCATTACGCCCTCACGGAGTGGATTGCGACTCAGCATTGAGCCTCCTGATGTTGAGGGGTCCACGGCCCCTCCCGGAGGTCGCCTCCTTCGGGCCACGCGCCGGGAGACACCGCACCTCCACGCTTGTGGTCGGACCTCTGCGGCAAAAGAGCGAAGCGCCGACGGCGTCGTACGGGATTCCGCCGCCCCCTGTCCGCCGGAGCGGCAACCCGACCGTTAACTTATCCCGCTCGGCGTGTCGACCGGAGGCGACTCCTGGTGTCCGCCGGCAGCCGGGAGCGTCCCCGCGCCCCCTCCCTCCACCGCCATTCCCCGCATGCGACTCCAGAACTTCGCCCTCGGCCAGTGGGTGCAGGGCACCGGATCCGCGACCGATCTCTTCCACGCCGTCACCGGCGACAAGGTGGCCGAAGCGAGCAGCGCCGGTCTCGACTTCCAGGCGATGCTCCACTACGCCCGCACCGTCGGCGGCCCCGCGATGCGTCGCCTCACCTTCCATCAGCGCGCGCTGATGCTCAAGGAGGTCGCCAAGTACCTCGGCGAGCGAAAGGAGGCGTTGTACGCGCTCTCCACCGCCACCGGGGCCACCAAGGCGGACTCGTGGGTCGACATCGACGGTGGGATCGGGACGTTCTACGTGTACGCCAGCAAGGGGCGTCGTGAGCTTCCGAACGAGACGTTCTACGTCGATGGCGGTGCGGAGGCGATCTCCAAGGGGGGGACCTTCGTTGGGCGCCACATCTGCGTCCCGCTGGAAGGGGCGGCGGTGCACATCAACGCCTTCAACTTCCCCGTCTGGGGGATGATGGAGAAGCTCGCGCCGTCGTTGCTGGCGGGCGTCCCCTGCATCGTGAAGCCGGCCACGCTGACCTCGTACCTGACCGAGGCGGCGTTCCGCATGATCGTCGAGTCGAAGATCCTCCCCGAGGGCGCCATCCAGCTCATCTGCGGGAGCGCGGGCGACCTGCTCGACCATCTCGAGTGCCAGGACGCCGTCGCCTTCACCGGGTCGGCGTCGACAGGGCGGATGCTCAAGGAGTCGAAGCGCGTGGTGCACAACGCGGTGCGCTTCAACATGGAGGCCGACTCGCTCAACTGCTCCATCCTTGGCCCCGATGCGGTCCCCGGCACCGAGGAGTTTGACCTCTTCGTCAAGGAGGTCGTGCGGGAGATGACGTCGAAGGCGGGGCAGAAGTGCACCGCCATCCGCCGCACGATCGTCCCCGACAACGTGATGGGCGACGTGATCGCCGCGCTGCGCAAGCGGCTGGGCGACGTGAAGGTGGGCGACCCCACCGCCGAGGGGGTGAAGATGGGGCCCCTCGCCGGACGCGCGCAGGTGCGTGAGGTGGGCAAGGCGGCCGAGGGGATTCGCGCGGGAGCCGAGGTCGTCTTCGGCGGTGCACTCGGTGCGCTGGTCAACGCCGACGCCGAGAAAGGGGCGTTCTATCCCATCACGCTGCTCGCCTGCAACACACCGTTTGCCAACTCGGCACCGCACGACATCGAGGCGTTCGGCCCGGTCAACACGGTGATGCCGTACGCCACCGTCGACGACGCCATCGCGCTGGCGCGCCTGGGGAAGGGGTCGCTCTGCGGGTCGCTCTTCACCGCCGACCACCGGGTAGCGCGCGACATCGTCCTGGGGACGGCGGCGTACCACGGCCGGCTCTACGTCGCCAATCGGCACAGCGCGAAGGAGGCGACGGGGCACGGATCGCCGCTTCCGCACCTGGTGCACGGGGGGCCAGGGCGCGCGGGGGGCGGTGAGGAGATGGGGGGGATGCGCGGCGTGATGCACTACATGCAGCGCACGGCGGTGCAGGGGGCGCCGGAGACCATCACCCGCATCACGAATGAGTGGATTCCGGGTGCCAACCAGCCCACCGACCGCATCCACCCCTTCCGGAAGTACTTCGACGAGTTGGAGATCGGCGACTCGCTCACCACGCATCGCCGCACGGTGACCGAGACCGACATCGTCAACTTCGCTGGCCTGAGCGGCGACCACTTCTACGCCCACATGGACGAGATCGCGGCGAAGGAGTCGATCTTCGGGAAGCGGGTGGCGCACGGCTACTTCGTCATCGCCGCCGCGGCTGGGTTGTTCGTCGACCCGGCGCCCGGACCGGTCCTGGCCAACTACGGCATGGAGAACCTGCGATTCACCAAGCCGGTCTATGCCGGGGATACGATCCAGGTGAAGCTCACCTGCAAACAGAAGACGCTGAAGGAGACACCGGCCGATGGCGTCCCGCAGGGGGTGGTGGCGTGGGACGTGTGTGTCAACAATCAGGAGGGCGAGATGGTCGCGACGTACACCATCCTGACCCTCGTCGCCCGACAGTAGCCCGAGACGGGCTGCGGGGCGGCGTCCGTCCCGTCGGCGTTCTCCCCGAGCGCCGCCGCTCGCTGTATCGTTCGCCACAGCCTTTGCGCGACAGGATGGGAGTCATGACTACGACAATTCCCGTTGGCCATCAGCGCTTCGTCGTTCCGACCGAGCAGTTGGACGCGTTGGTGCTCATCATCGACGACGAGCCGCAGATTCGAAAGGCGTTGGCGCAGGTGCTCGAGGAGCGTGGCGCTCGTGTCCTCGACGCCCCCACGGGTGCCGACGGGCTGGCGCTGGCGGCCTCTCGCATGCCCGACCTCGTCATCCTCGACATCGGGCTCCCCGACATGGCGGGGGACGTGGTCTGCCGCGAACTGCGCGCGTGGAGCCAGGTTCCCATCGTGGTGCTCTCGGCACGGCACTCCGAGGCGGAAAAGGTGCGGATGCTCGACCTCGGCGCCGATGACTATCTCACCAAGCCCTTTGGGTCGGCCGAATTGGTGGCCCGCGTGCGGGCGCACCTGCGGCGCGCGACCGTGGTCGAGAGCGACCTGCCGGCGGTGATTCGCGCCGGGGACATCGAGATCGACTTCCATCGACGCGGGGCCTTTCGTGGTGGCGAGCGGTTGCACCTGACGCCGCTCGAGTGGTCGCTGCTGCGCACCATGGCGACCCAGGCCGGGCGCACGCTCACGCATCGCCAGCTGTTCGACGCGGTGTGGGCGCGCTCGCACGGGAACGCCTCGCAATACCTGCGCGTGTTCATCACGGCGCTGCGGAAGAAGATCGAGCCCGATCCGTCGTCGCCGCAGCTGATCGTGACCGAGCCCGGCGTCGGTTACCGTTTCGAGGTTCCCCGCTAGGGCGGGGCGGGGATCGGGAGGCGGCGCATGGCCGGATCGTCACGGGACTCCCTCGAGGTGGAGCGGGGGACCACGCGCCTCGAGCGCCGGGCCTCCTGGTTGGGCGGGACGGTGGCGTTGCTCCTGTTCGTGAGCGTGATGGCGCCGTACCGGACGACGGTCGACGAGGTGCACGTCGTCCTCCCGATGCTGCTACTCATCCTGCTGGCGAGTTCGATTGGCGGGGAGCGACTGGGCTTCTTCCTGGCAGGCGTGGGCTTCGTCGCCATCGACGTGATCTTCCAGCCGCCGTTTGGCCGCTTTTCGCTCAACAAGCCGCACGACCTCACCGTCCTCATCTCGTTCTTCGTGACGGCGGCGGTGGCCACCCGCCTGCTGTCCCGGGCGCAGTACAAGGCGGCCGAGGCACGGCAGCGCAGCACCGAGCTGCAACGCATGGCCGACCTGGGGGCCGAGATGTTGTCGACCTTGAGTCCCGCGGCGGCGGTGGAGCGCGTGGCGGTGGCGATGTGCGAGCTGCTGGGGGCGGAGCGGTGCATCATCCGTCGGGGGAGCGGGGCCGATGGTGGGGAGGTGGTGGCGTCGGTCCTGGTGGCCCCGCACGACGTCGCTCGCCAGGTGCAACCCGAGGCGCTGCACTTCCCGCTGCAGGCCGATGGCCTCGTGATCGGCGACATGCGGGTGGAGGGCGTGTCCACGTCGTCGCTGCGCGGGACGCGCGCCACCACGTTGCGCGCCATGGCGCAGTACGCCGCGCTGGGGCTGGACCGCATGCGGCTGGCGGCCGATGCGTCCCACGCCGACGCGCTGCGCGAAGCCGACCGGATGAAGGACATGGTGCTGGCCTCCGTGTCGCACGACCTGCGCACGCCGCTCACCACCATCAAGCTGCTCGCCGCGTCGCTCGTCAGGCGCGGCGACGGCGCCGCGCAGCAGATCGAGGAGGAGGCCGACCGGCTGTCGCGCATGGTGGGTGACCTGCTCGACCTCTCGCGGGCGCGGGCGGGGGAGATGTCGCTCGCCCTCGACGTGAACACGCTGGAGGACCTCGTGGGGGCCGCCATGCGGCAGCTCGCTCCCCTGCTGGGCGATCGCCGCGTGCAGCGCGTGGTCGTCGACGACGACGGCCCGCTGGTGGGACAGTTCGACTTCGTCGCCTCCATGCGCGTGCTCGTAAACCTGCTGGAGAACGCGGCGAAGTATTCGCCCTCCGACGCGCCGATCGAGCTGGTGGCACGCCGCGGCGAGGGAGAACTGGTCATCGAGGTGCGAGATCGTGGGGCTGGGGTGGCCGAGGAGGATCGCGAGCGCATCTTCGCCCCGTTCTTTCGCGCCAAGCACCGGTTGGCCGACGTGGGGGGGGCTGGGCTGGGGCTGGCGGTCGCGCGCATGCTCGCCGAGGCGCAGGGGGGGCGGCTCAGCCACGAGCCGCGCGCCGAGGGGGGGAGCATCTTCCGCTTCACGCTGCGCGCCCTCGACGCGAGCTTCGAGCCGGTCTTCGACGAACCCGAACCGGCCAGCTGATCGGTCGGGGGAGGGGGCAGTCGAGCGGGGGGGGAGCGTGCGGGGGAGCGGACCGGGGATCCGGCGCCGCGATGCTCGGCGTCGCGCACCCTTCGGTGGCGCCGTGGCTCGGCTGGCGGGCTAGATTGCCGGGCAGTTCGCGTCCCGCCCGACCACCGACTCACCGTTCCCGTCGCGTGCCTCGATTCTCCGATCGATTCGGGCAGTTGCCCGCCTATCCGCTCGCCCACGTCCCCCAGCGCAAGCGCGAACTGCTGCAGGCGGGGGTTGATGTCATCGACCTCGGCGCGGGCGACGCCGACCTGGCCGCGCCTCCAGCTGCAGTCGATGCGCTCCAGCGCGCGGCGGCCGTCCCGTCGTTCGGGCGCTACGGCTTCGGGATCGGGCACGTCCCCTTCCGCGAGGCGATCGTGGCGTGGATGGCGCAGCGCTTCGGGACGACGTTCAACCCGATGACCGAGGTCGTCCCGCTCCTGGGGTCCAAGGAAGGGCTGGCGCACATCGCTTTCGCCTATCTCGGGCGCGGCGATGTCGCCGTGATTCCGGAGCCCGCGTATCAGGCGTACCAGGGCGGGACGCTGCTGAGCGACGCCACACCGCACGTGTATCCGTTGCGGCCGCGTACCAACTTCCTCGTGGAGCTCGAGGAACTCCCCGCCGAGGTGATCGCGCGTACGCGCGTGGTGTACCTCAACTACCCGAACAACCCGACCACCGCGATCGCCCCGCGCGACTACCTGGAGCGCGTCGTGCGCTTCTGTCGCGACCGCGACGTGCTGCTCGTGTACGACAACGCCTACTCCGAGCTCGCCTTCGATGGCTACGTGCCGCCGTCCATCTTCGAGGTGGACGGGGCGCGCGAGGTGGCGATCGAGTTCCACTCGCTGTCGAAGACGTACAACATGACCGGGTGGCGGTGCGGCTGGGCGGTGGCCAAACCGGAGATTGCCGGGGCGCTGGCCAAGGTCAAGACCTTCGTCGACACCGGGACGTACATGGGGATCCAGGCGGCAGGGGTCGCGGCCATCGAGAGCTGGCGCGACTTCGTCCCGGGCAACGTGGCGATCTTCCAGGAGCGCCGCGACGCGGCGGTCGCGGCCTTTCGCGCGGCGGGGTTCGCGGTGTCGTCGCCCGCCGCGACGATGTACCTGTGGATCCCCCTCCCCGAGGGCATTCCGAGCAAGGCGTTCGCCGATCGCCTCATGAACGACGAAGGGGTGATCGTCCTCCCCGGCTCGGGCTTTGGTGCTGGCGGGGAGGGGTTCTTCCGGATCTCCTTCATCGTGCCGCCGGCGCGGCTGGCGGACGCCGCGCAGCGCGCGGGGCGAGTCCTCGCCCGGATGCGCGACGAGGGAGCGTCCGCCCCCGATCGCACGGGGTAGTATCCTGCTCGAATGGGGTCCCCCCCCCGTGCGCGGGGTGAGCACCCCGCTCGCCCCCTCTGAGGGGGACGCGCCCGTCGGCGCCGCACCGTCGCCGTCACACTGCCTCAACAGCCAGACCTGAACCAGGAGCAAGGGATGCGTATCAACCCGCGTGGACGCAGCGAGAACCTCGAGGATCGTCGTGGGGCGTCGAGCGGCGGCGGTGGTGGGGGTGGCTTTGGTGGTGGTGGTGGCCTGGGCGGCGGTGGACGCGGCTTCGGCGGCGGGAAGCTGGGCCTTGGCGGCATCGTCATCCTCCTCATCCTGAGCGCGGTCTTCAAGCAGGACTTCCTCGGACTGGCCGGCGGCGGTGCGACCGCGGTGCAGCCGGCGCCGTCGGCCGAGGCGGCGCCGATCAACGATCCGCAGGAGGAACCGCTCGTCCTCATGGTCTCCGCGGTGCTCGACAGCACGCAGAGCATGTGGTCGCGCGTGCTCCCCGAACTCGGCGCGGAGTATCGCGACGCCAAGCTCGTGCTCTTCCGCGACGCCACGGAGACGGCGTGCGGCTATGGCCAGTCGGCGACGGGGCCCTTCTACTGCCCGGGCGACGAGAAGGTCTACATCGACCTTGCCTTCTTTCAGGAGCTGCGCGATCGCTTCAAGGCCCCGGGCGACTTTGCCCAGGCGTATGTGCTCGCGCACGAGATCGGGCACCACGTGCAGAACATCCTCGGCACCAGCGGCAAGGTGCATCGCGCCCAGCAGCGCGCCAGCGAGTCGGAGGGGAACGCACTGTCGGTGCGCCTCGAACTGCAGGCCGACTGTTATGCGGGGGTCTGGGCCGCGACGGCGGCGCGGCAGGGGATCCTCGAAGCGGGTGACGTGGAAGAGGGACTCGGTGCAGCGTCGGCGGTCGGCGACGATCGCCTGCAGAAGATGGCGACCGGGCGGGTGAGCCCCGAGTCGTGGACGCACGGGTCGTCGGCACAGCGCATGGAGTGGTTTCGCCGCGGCTTCGACGGCGGCGACGCGCGCCGCTGCGACACCTTCTCTCGCTGACCCGGCGTGTGATGCGCCCTTCATCTCGTCGTGCGCTGGCGTTAGGCGGCGCGCTCTCCCTTCTGCTCGCGCCGCGCATGGACGCACAGACTCCACCTTCCGCTCCTGCGGCGCGTGCGCGCGCCCGCGACCTTGGCGTGGCACCGGGGATCTTCCGCCCCGGCGTGCAGAACGCGATCACCGACGTTGCGGGGGTGCGTGTCGGGCAGGTGACCGTCGTGGAGGGAGACCGCGTGCGCACGGGGGTGACGGCGATCCTGCCGCACGACGGCAATCCGTTCCTCGACCGCGTCCCGGCCGCGCTCCACGTCGGCAACGGCTTCGGCAAGTTGCTCGGCGTCTCCCAGCTGCGTGAACTGGGCGAGCTGGAGACGCCGATCCTGCTCACGTGCACGTTGTGCGTGTGGAAGGCGGCCGACGCCATGGCAGAGTGGATGCTGGCGAAACCTGGGATGGAGGGGGTGGGCTCGATCAACCCGGTGGTGGGTGAGACGAACGACGGTGGGCTGAACGCGATTCGCGAGCGGGCCATTCGCCCCGAGCACGTGCGGCAGGCGCTGGAGTCGGCGAGCGGCGGCGCGGTGGCCGAGGGGGCGGTGGGTGCTGGCGCCGGAACGATCGCCTTCGGGTGGAAGGGAGGGATCGGGACGTCGTCGCGCGTGCTGCCCGCGACGTTAGGCGGCTACACGGTGGGCGTCCTCGTGCAGTCGAACTTCGGCGGTGTGCTGCAGGTGATGGGGGCACCGGTGGGGAAGGAACTCGGGCGCTTTTCCTTCAAGGGCGACGTCGACGCCGAGCGCGGCGACGGCTCGATCATGATGGTAGTGGCCACGGACGCGCCGCTCTCGGACCGCAACCTCGAGCGCTTGGCCGCACGGGCGATTATGGGATTGTCACGCACCGGGTCGGCGGCGTCGAACGGGAGCGGGGACTACGTCCTGGCGTTCTCGACGGCGACCGGCGTGCGGCGCCAGCTCTCGCCCTCAGGGGGGCCGGCGGGGGGGAGCAACGTTCGCAAGCTGGACGACCTCGCCAACGACGCGATGTCGGCGCTCTTTCAGGGCGTGGTGGAAGCGACGGAGGAGTCGATCTACAACTCGCTGTTCGCCGCGATCACCGTCACGAGCAACGGTCGCACGGTCGAGGCGCTCCCGCTCGATCGCGTAAAGGAAATCCTGAGGAAGTACGGGGTCGCCGGACGGTAGCGCCTCACCTGTCGGCGCGTCGCGGTCTCGCAAGCGGCATTGCACCTGACTCGGCGCGGCGGCCACTCCCACACAATTGGCTGGCATCACCCCACCCGTCCGGGTGGGGTGTCGTCGTATTCATGAAATGCTTCGAACCCTTTCACCTCTGGAGCATTCATGAAATCCCGCTACGTCGTAGCCTTGCTCGGCGCCCTGGCGCTCGCCGCCGCCCCCTCTGCCGCGCAGCAGCCGGCCGAAGGGAAGTTCCTCGTGCGCCTTCGCGCCCTCTCGCTCACGCCGGCCGACAAGTCGGACGCGATCCCGTCGCTCTCGGTGCCGACCGATGCCATCACGGTCAGCAGCAAGATCTTCCCGGAAATCGACATCTCGTACTTCTTCACGAAGAACATCGCCGCGGAGCTCGTGCTCACGTATCCGCAGCAGCATGACGTCGAACTGTCGGGGACGAAGATCGGGACGTTCAAGCACCTCCCGCCGTCGCTGCTGCTGCAGTACCACTTCCTCCCGGATGCGACCTTCCGTCCGTACGTCGGCGCCGGCGCGAACCTGACGCTGATCTCCGATGTGCAGCTGGCGGTTCCGGGCGTTGGCGCGCTGGACCTCGAGGACTCGAGCGTTGGTGTGGTCGGGCAGCTGGGTGCCGACATCAAGGTCGGGCCGAAGCACTTCCTCAACATCGACATCAAGAAGGTGACGATCGGCTCCGACGTCCTGACCGGTGGCAGCAAGGTCTCGGCGGTGAAGGTCGATCCGTTCCTGGTGAGCGTCGGCTTCGGGATCCGCTTCTAGCCGACCGTCGGCCACGGCCGACCAGACGGGCTAGCTTGAGGGGCGACACGCGCGATACCGCGCGCCGTGTCGCCCCTCTCCTCGTTGGCGCGATCGTCCATCGCGGCGCGGGGTATGAACGCGGGTCACCTCCTCCCCCCGGAGCCCACATGCCGAGGACCCGTCGCTGGCTGTTGCTGCCGCTGTTGATGTGCGCCGCCTTTCCCGCCGCCGCGCACGCGCAATCGCGCGCGATCTCGCTCTGGTTAGGCGCCGGTCGCACGGTGTACAAGGACTCGATCTCGTTCTCGCCGCGCAATCTCGACGCACATGGGGCAGTGCAGCTCGACCTTCCGCTCTTCCCGGTGGCGCTGCGCGGCGACGTGACCTTCGCGGGTGGCGACTTTCGCGAGGGGCGCCGCAACGTGATCGCCAGCGCTGTCGTGCCGTTGCGGCTGCCGGTGATCCAGCCGTATGCGATGGCGGGGTACGGGATCTACGACTGGGGGAAGGGCGGGGAGGAGCGCGGCCTCTCGTACGGGGCCGGGGTGCGCCTGCAGCTTGGCGGCCTGGGGCTCTTCGGCCAGCTGCGGCGCCACGAGCCGCTCGACCGCTCCGTCGCGACGCTCGGCGTGGTATTCTAGTCGCACAGCGAATTGGCGCGCTCGCCCGTTCCTGTGGAGTCGCGCCTCGACGGCCCGACTCCCGAGGCGTCGCGCATCGCGCGCGGGTTCTCCCTGGCCATCACGCCCCCGCACCCCGTTCCGTCATGCCGATCGTCCGTTTCTCCGCGCGCCGGCACCACCGCGTGCTCGCCGCGGCGTGCGCCGTGGCCCTCGTCGCCCTGCCGCTGCCGGCGCAGTCCGTCGCTTCCCGCTACAAGGCCGTCGCCGATCGCATCATCGCGGAGTCGATGCGCGACAGCGCGGCGTGGAACCGCGTCGCCCTTCTGACCGAGACGCACGGCCACCGGCTGAGCGGGTCGCCGCAGCTGGAGCGGGCGATCGACTGGATCATCGCCCGGATGAAGGAGGATGGGCTGGACAACGTGAAGGGCGAGCCGGTGATGGTGCCGCGCTGGGTGCGTGGCGAAGAGTCGGCCGAGATGATCCTGCCGCGCCGGGCACCGCTCCCGATGCTGGGGCTGGGTGGGAGCATCGGGACCCCCGCGTCGGGGATCACCGCCGAGGTGATGGTCGCCTCTTCGTTCGCCGATCTGGAGAAGCGCGCCAGCGAGGCCAAGGGAAAGATCGTCCTCTTCACTTTCCCGTGGACCAACTACGGGGAGACCGGCGCCTACCGCCGGCAGGGGGCGATAGCGGCGGCCAAGGCCGGCGCGCTCGCGTCGCTCATTCGCTCGGTGACGCCGTACTCCATGCGCACCCCGCACACCGGGTCGATGGCCTACGACACGACCGTGCGAAAGATCCCGCACGCCGCCCTCGCCCCCGAGGATGCGGACATGATCGCGCGCATGGTGGCGCGCGGAGAGAAGGTCGTCGTGAAGCTCACGATGTCGGCGCAGACGCTCCCCGACGTGCAGTCGCGCAACGTGATGGGGGAGATCCGCGGGTCGCAGTTCCCTGACGAAGTCATCGTCATGGGCGGTCACATCGACTCGTGGGACGTGGGGCGTGGTGCGATGGACGACGCCGGCGGCGTGGTGGCGGCGTGGGAGGCGTTGCGCGTCCTCAAGCGGCTCGGCCTCACACCCAAGCGCACCATCCGCGTGGTGGGGTGGACCAACGAGGAGAACGGCATGCGCGGTGGCAACGCCTATCGCGATGCGCACAAGGCGGAGCTGGACAACCACCTGCTGGCGATCGAGTCCGACGGCGGCGTCTTCAAGCCGCTGGGCTTCGGCTTCACGGGACCCGACGCCGCCTTCGCCACGCTTCGCGACATCGGCAAGCTGCTCGACCCGATCGGGGCGGGGCAGATCACCAAGGGGGGCGGTGGCGCCGACATCGGGCCCATCATGGCGCTCGGCGTTCCCGGGATGGGGCTCAACGTGGATGACTCGCGCTACTTCTGGTTCCACCACACCGATGCCGACACGGTGGACAAGCTCGACCCTCGCGAGGTGGCGCAGTGCGTGGCGACGTTGGCGGTGATGACGTACATCGTGGCCGACATGCCTGAGCGCCTGCGTCCGGCGGGGCGCTGACGTCGGGGCGCTGACGTCGGGGCGCTGACGTCGGGGAGCACACCACCGCTTGGGGGATTTCGACTCCCTTGCACGCCCTGAAAGTCGTCCACAGTTTCAAGCGTTCCGATTTCGGGCGCGACTTCGGTCGCGCCCGTTTTCAGTGATCCAGGCGACGGGTCGTCCGGGAGGAGTGTGCCCCGGCCTTGGCCGCCGGTTCGCCGCAATTGCGAGGTGTGGATGGCCAAGCAGGAAGCGATCGAACTCGAAGGGACCGTATCGGAAGTGCTCCCCAACGCGACGTTTCGCGTCACGATCACCGGGGGGCACGATGTGCTCGCCACGTTAGGCGGGAAGCTGCGCCAGCACCGCATCCGCATTCTCGCGGGCGACGCGGTGCGGCTGGAGGTGTCGCCCTACGACCTCGCGCGCGGCCGCATCACCTTCCGCTACAACACGGGCCGCGCCCAGCCGAGCGGCGGCTAGATCCGACGCGTCGCTCCCCGCACCGGCCGCCCCGACGTGCGGCCGGGCGATCGGGTGTCGCGCGCTTTCGTGCCTTCTTGCGTTCGTGCGCTCGCACCGGCGCCCGGCGCGCTACGATCACTCTCGACATGTCCCGCGTTTGTGGCGCGCGCCGGCCGCCCCGTCGGCGGGCCCGCGTCTCGGTTCATGACCCGGTCAGGTCGCGTCGGCGTCGAGCACCGATCGTCCGAGCAAACCGCCGATCGCGAGTACGACGAGGAAGACCAGGCCGCCCAGCGCCAGCATTCCGAACGACTGCGAAAGCGCGCGTCCCGTGGGCAACTGCGACACGAGGAGCGAGTCGATCGCCACGCCATCTATCGCCGCGGTCGTTTCGAGCCGCACGAGGAACTCCCCGTCGTTTGGGGCCACGACGGTTCCGAGCGTCTGCCGGATGCGATCGTTGCCGACGTCGCGCGCCGGCTGTCCCGTGGGCGACGCGGCGATGGGCGTGGCGGCGCGCGAGTTGATGTCGATGACGCGCGCGCGGTCGAGGGGGAGGCGCGCCAGTCGTGCGCGGTCGCCGACGACCTCCACGCGGTAGCGCCGCCCGCCCTCGAGGGTGAGGTGCAGGTCGCCGCCCAGCGGCGCGGCCGCCACGAGCGTCGCCGTTCGCCCCGCGTCGGCACGGCGCGCTTGCTGCCGGAGGAGGACGATCCCGCCCGTCGCGATGGCGACCAGGAAGTAGAGCAGCCAGCGCCGGGCGAGGCGGTCGCGCCATGGCGTCCCGTCGCGGCTCATTCCGACCACCGCCTAACGAACGTGGTGCCTGCTCGCGCGGGCGCCGGGCGCCGGCCGGGGCTCCGGCGCGCCGCTGGCATAGTGCGCTTGCGCGCCGCTGGCATCGTGCGCTGACGCGCATCGGGCAGGGTGCACCCGAGCGGGGCGGTGTGGTGTGCGCATCGCAGGTCGCGACGATCGGAAGACGGCATGCGTGAAAGTGGCGTCGCCGTGGGCTACTTTACAACCGCTGGTGCGCGTCGCCGAACCTCGAGGCCTTGCCTCGCCCCGCCTTCCGCCCGACGAATGGACGCCTCAGACGCCCCCGCTCCCCCCCTCATCGACATCGCCGAACGCGAGGCACCTGGGACCCCCCTGCTGCCCACGCTCCCCGCCAGCATCCCGAGGCGCGGCAGCTCCGTGACGTGCCTCATCGGGCGCGTGGGACTCCGCCTCTTCGGCTGGAAGGTCATCGGCAACTTCCCCGACCTGCCCAAGGGGGTGATCATCGTCGCCCCGCACACGTCCAACTGGGACTTCATCGCCGGCTTCTGGGCGTACCTCGCCCTCGACCTGCATTGCAACTGGTTCGGGAAGCACACGATCTTCGCCTGGCCATTCGGGGGACTGTTCCGGCGCTTTGGCGGGATCCCGATTCATCGCGAGAGCAAGTCGGCGACGCAGGTGGTCGACCTGTTCGCCGAGGAGTTTGCCAAGCGCCCGCAGATGTACCTGGCGATCGCACCCGAGGGGACGCGCAAGAAGGTCGCCGAGTGGAAGAGCGGCTTCTATCGCATCGCGATGCGCGCGAACGTCCCCGTGATCCCGGTGGCGCTGGACTATCGCCTGTCGCGCGTGATCCTTGGTGCGCCGTTCACCCCGACGGGGGCGTGGGAGCGCGACATCGTGCGCATCAAGGCGCTCTTCGACGGCATCACCGCGCGGATCCCGGACCAGTTCTAGTGGCCGGGCGCCGCCTGCGGCTGACGGCTGGCGCGGGCGGCGCGCGCCGGCGGTGCCGCGGGGCGGGGTTGCTGCTGGCGGGGCTCCTCGGTTGCCGCGATCCCCGACCGGCCATCCCGGCGCAGGGCGCCACCCTGGGCCAATGGGTGTGGAGCGCGCGCGATTCGTCGCTCCTGGTCGCGTCGCGGAGGGAGTTCCCGGCGCTGCGCGCCGGCGTCTGGCTGGCCACGCTCTCGCGGCGCGGCGACTCGCTGGTGACCGCCCTCGGGCGCCCGCTCGACGCCAGCGTCGGGGCGGACGCGTCGGTCGTGATCCGCCTCGACGACTCGTTCTCGACCTGGTGGGGAACGGAGTCCCCGGACACCCTCGCGGCGCGCCTCGAGCCCCGCATCGCCCGCCTGCTGCAGCTGGCGGAGCGCGGCGGCGGGGCGCGCCCCGTGCAACTCGACCACGACGCGCCGGTGGCGCGACTCGCCGAGTATGCGGCGCTCATCGCGCGCCTTCGCCGACCGGGCGGGGTCCTGCACGATCACCCACTTTGGATCACCTCGCTCGTGGCGCACCTGGCCGACCCGGGCTACGGCGCCCGCTTCCGCCCGCTGGTCGATGGCCACATCATCCAGCTCTTCGACACCGGTGAGCGGCACACCATCGCGCGGGAGCGCGAGCTGCTCGCGCGCGCGGAGCGGGCGGCGATGCCGTTCCAGCTGGGGGTTGGGGCGTTCGAACGGCGCCTGACGAGTGGCCCGACGACGCACCGCGCCTGGTTCGACGTGCTCCCCCGGGCGGAGGGCTCGCGCTGGTATCGCGGCGCGTGGATCTTCCCCGGCGGCGCGGCGTACCGCACGTACCTGCACCGCTGACGACCCAGGCACTGCATGACGAGGCTGCACCCCGTGAGTCCCATGCCCCGCGTTCCCCAGTCGACGTCCTCTGCGTCGCCGCATCGCGCGCCCGGACGACGATGGCTCGCCGCGCGGGCGCTCGCTGCGCGCACGACGTGCCTCCTGGTCGCCCTCGCCGTGCCGGTCTATCCGTGTGGCGGACCGGAGTTCTACGAGATCGACGCGCCGCTCCTCACCGCCGACGCGCATCTGCAGGCGGTCGAGGTCGTCGATGACTTCGACTTCCGTCCTCGCGCCGAGTTGCGCTTCCTCTATCCGTTTCTCGCGGCGGGCACGCCGCGCGCGAGCGCGATGTGGTCGCATGCCTACGCCGACGGTGCCTGGAATCGTCCCGCGAAACTCGACACGTTGGAGGCGCTGTCGCTCGAAGGGCCGGTCGCGGCGTTCGAGCGCGCGGGGGGAGGTGGCGACGCGCGCGAGCTGTCGCGCACCGCTCGCGCCCTGGTCGACGCCGCGCTCGACCTCCCGGCGGTGGTGGCCGACGAGTATCAACCGTCGGTGCGTCGCGCGGTGGAGGCACTGGAACTGCTGGCGGCTCCGGGAGGAGCGTCGGCCCTGAGGCCGGCGGTCGTGCAACGATTGTATTCGGCCGACTCGCTGCCGGCGCCGGACACGCGCGCGCTCCCCGCCGTGGCGCAGGAGGCGCTCACGGTGCGCGCCCTCGCCCGCGACTCGCTCCCCGCGTGGGGCGAGGCCCACCCGCAGTCGGCGCGCGCCGGTTCGCTGCAGTTCGTCGCATTGCAGCTGGCGATGAAGCGCGGGATCCCCGACGGATGGGCGCACGACATTCGCGACTCCGTCCCCGCGGAGCGCTGGCGTGACTTCTCGGCGATGCACGACGCATGGATGCGGCGCTTTCCCCAGCACCCGCTCGCCCCGTGGGTCACGCTCTCGCGCCTCCGCCTGGCCTTCCTGGCGGGCGACACGGCGACGGCCTGGAACACCGCCCTCGCGATGTATGGTGCACACCCGCCGCGCGCCCTCGACGAGATGCGCTACCTCCTGCGGCAGTCGATGTACCCCCCGTCGCTGGACGACCCGCGGATCGACGACGTGCTGCGCGCCGCCCTGCTGGGTGAAGTCCGCATCGACGGCGAACGCTGGCGACGCGAATGGGATCGCGCCGCGACCGCGAGCGCGCCGTGGGCGCTCGCGACGCGCGACCGACTCATGTGGCACGCGGCCCGTGATTCGACCAATGCGCTGCGATTGCCGCCCGCCGCACTCCGCGCCCCCGCGGCGGCGTTGACCCCGCTGGGCGGCGTGTTGCGGCTGGTCGCCCTGGTGCGTGCGGGGCGCGTCGCCGAGGCGATCGCGCAGGCCGACTCGCTCGGCCGCGATTCGTTGGCGAGCGATTCGCTCGTTGCCCCGATGCGGATCCAGCTGCTGCTCGCGGCGCGGCGCTGGCGCGATGCCCTGGATGCCCCGGGCATCGACCCGTCGGCGCGTCAGTACCTGGTCCGAGTCCTCGCCCCCGATTCGGTGCTGGCGTCGCTCGCGCGTGGCGGCAACCCCGCGCTCGCGCTCGAGGCGCGGCGCACCACGGCCACGCGTCTCGCGGCGCTCGGGGCGTGGGGCGCCGGCGCTGCGGCCTTGGGGCCACGCGAGTCGACGAAGGCCACGGCGTGGCGACGCGTCCAACCGCTCGCGGCCGACAGCACGCTCGCCGGTCGACTCGCCTTCGCGCGCTACATGCGCGCCCAGAACGGGAAGTTGTTCTGGGGGAACGACAAGGTCTGGTACCGTTCGCTCAACTGGCGGCTGCGTTCGGTCGGCGACACGGTGTACCGCGGCTTCAACCCGATTCTTCCATGGAGCGCCGACGACGAAACGCGCGCCATCGGGCGGCACTTTCGCGACGGATTCGAGATGTATCACGCGATCAAGGGCTATGCCGACTTCCTCGCACGCGCGCCACGCTCGGATGCGCGTCGTGCCGCGGCCCTCCGCGAGGCCAACCTGACGTACAATTGGTTGGTGAACTGGGACAACAACAACTCGCCGTTCTGGGCCGACGCGCTCGAGGCGGAGGGGATCGGACGGACGATTCGCCAGGCGGGGCGGCGCTAGCCGGCGTCGTCCCCCGGCCGGCGGACATCCGGCATCCGTCGTTTGTCGCCCTTCGCTCTGGTCCTTCCGCGAGTCGCTCGTCAACTTCTCCGGGCCCGTTGGGCGCGCGGCAGGGCGCGCGCCCCCGACGCCAGGTCATCGGCGCCGGCGATCGCTGGTCGTCATGCCAACCGGGGTGGTCACATGTGGTACGCTCGTTCCCGTCGCGCGGTGATGCCGCGTGTCGTCGCGCTGCTGGCCGGCGCTTCCGCCTTCCTCTCGCCGGTCGCCGCGCGCGCGCAGGGGACGCCCACGACGTCCGCGGCGTCGGGCGCCCGCGGCCCATTGCGGGAGCTCGACCCGTCCGACGTCGCGTTCTGGAAGACGATTCGCAACGCGACCACCTCCTTCGACGGCAAGTGGTTCGCCTACGTGCTCGCCCCTAACGAGGGAGACGCCGAGGTCATCATTCGCCCCACCGCCGACGGGGGCAAGGAGTGGCGCTTCCCCATCGGCGAACCACCGGCAGCGGCCGGCTTCGGAGCGGTAGGGGAGCCGCCGCTCGCGATCTCGGGTGACGGGAAGTGGGCGCTGTTCACCACGTATCCCAAGTCGGTCGAGGCCAAGAAGCTCCGCAAGGACAAGAAGCCGCTGCAGAACGGCGCCGTGCTGGTGAACCTCGCCACTGGTGAGAAGCGCGACTTCGAGAAGGTGCGTCGCGCGACCTTCGCCGGCGAGCGTCCGAGCTGGGTCGTGATGCATCGCTATAACGCGGAGGGCACCAACGCCGCCGAGATGATCCTGGCCGACTTGCGCAGCGGGACGCTGAGCACCGTGGGAGGGGTCGGTGAGTTTGCACTCGACGACAGCGGCACCTGGCTCGCGTGGTCGAGCGAGACGAAGGACCTCGTCGGCAACGGCCTGCAGCTGCGGAATCTGGCAACCGACGTCGTGCGCACGCTCGACAGCGAGAAGGCGCTCTACCGCCGCCTGGCGTGGAGCGACAGTGGGCTCGCGCTCTCGGCACTGCGCGGGCGGCCGGACAGCGCCGCCAGCGACACGGCGTACGCGGTGGTGGGGTGGCCTAACGCCACGGTCGCGGCGCCGAGCAAGGTGACGTATGCGGCGGCGTCCGACTCAACCGGCTTTCCGCTGGGGATGCGGATCTCGCCCGATCGGGCCCCGCGCTGGGCGACCGATCGCTCGGCGCTCTTCTTCGGGATTGCCACGCGTCGCACCGGCCCTGACTCCAAGACGCCGCGCCCCGACGTGCGCCCGGTGGCGGGGGTCCCCGGGGCGATGCAGACTCCGGCGGGGGTCGGTGGAACCGACGACGACCTCCCCTCGCTGGTGATCTGGCATGGCAAGGGCGACCCGCGGCTGCAATCGCAGCAGCAGGTCGAGGAGCAGCGCGACAAGACGTTTTCGTACCTCGCCGAGTATCGCGTGACGGAGCGGAAGTTCATCCGGCTCGCCGACGATGAGGTCCGCGACGTGACGCTCACCCCGCGCGAGCGCTTCGCCGTGGGGAGCGATCGCCGGGCCTACGAGCGTCGCGATGCGATCGATGGCGGTCAGCGGCGCGACCTCTACGTCATCGACCTCACGACGGGGGCGCGGACGCTGGCGGTGAAGAGTGCGCGCTGGAACTGGCAGCCGTCGCCGGATGGTGCCAAGGCGCTTTACTACGACGACGGCCACTACCACGTGTACGACCTGGTGGCCAAGGCGACGCGCAACCTGACGGCGGGGGCCCCGACGACGTTCGTCGACACCGAGGATGACCACAACGTCGACCGCCCGCCAGTACAGCCGTTAGGCTGGGCGAGCGACAACCAGCACGTGCTCCTGTTCGACAACTGGGACGTGTGGAAGGCGCCGGTGCGCGGCGGGGCGCTGGTGAACCTGACCGGCAACGGGAAGAAGGACCGCATCCGCTACACGCGCCGTCTCGTCTTCAACCCGAAGGAGAAGGGGATCGACCTCGCGCGCCCCATGTACCTGCAGACGTACGGCGAGTGGACCAAGAAGGAAGGGCTGTCGGTGGTCACGCCGGCCAGAGCGGGGGCGCAGTCGCTGCTGTGGGACGACGCCAAGTACTTCGTCTCTCGCGCCCGCGATGCGGAGACGTGGGTCTTCACGCGGCAGACGGTGAAGGACTTCCCGGACTACTGGGTGAGCGAGAAGACGCTCGCGTCGCCGCGCCGCCTCACGGAGGCCAATCCGCAGCAGAAGGAGTTCGCCTGGTCGTCGGGGGCGCGCCTGGTGGACTATGTGAGCGACAAGGGCGACACGCTGCAGGGGGCGCTGTACCTGCCGGCCAACTACGAGCCGGGCAAGCAGTATCCCACGGTGGTCTACATCTACGAGAAGCTGTCGCAGGGGCTGCACCAGTACGCCGTGCCCAACGAGACGCGCGCCTTCAACCCGAGCATCTACACGTCGCGCGGGTACGCGGTGCTGCAGCCCGACATCGTCTACAAGCTCAACGACCCGGGGATGTCATCGGTGTGGTGCGTGGTGCCGGCCGTGAAGGCGGCGATCGCGACCGGGATCGTCGACCCGACCAACGTCGGGTTGCACGGGCACTCGTGGGGCGGGTACCAGTCGTCGTTCCTGGCCACGCAGACCGGGACGCTCTTCAAGAGCATCGTGACCGGCGCCCCGCTCACCGACATGGTGAGCATGTACGCCTCGATCTACTGGAACACGGGGACCGCCGACATGGCGATCTTCGAGAGCTCGCAGGGGCGCTTCAAGGGAAGCGTGCAGGAGAACATGGAGGCCTACCTCCGCAACTCGCCGGCGTTCCATGCCGACCAGGTGCAGACCAAGCTGATGATCCTGCATAACGAGAAGGACGGCGCGGTCGACTTCAACCAGGGGATCACCTGGTTCAACCACCTGCGCGAGCTCGACAAGGACGTGATCCTGCTGCAGTACGTGGGCGAGAACCACGGGTTGCAGCTGCCGAAGAACCAGAAGGACTACACCATCCGCATGCGCGAGTACTTCGACCACTACCTCAAGGGGGCCCCAGCCCCCGATTGGATGGTGAACGGGGTCCCGCGCCTCAAGATGGAGGATCACCTCAAGAGCCGGCAGAAGAAGGACAAGATCGCCTCCTGAGTCCGTGGCGGCCCCGGCCGACGAGCCCCGCGGGGCGGCGTGCGGGCCAACCGCTCGCCATGCGTGACGAGGCGCAGCACGACGTGAAGGGCCGTCCCTCGGGGCGGCCCTTCACGCGTCGTGGTGCCGGGAAGCCCACTGCCGGGAGTTAGGGACGTACACCACGCCCCGCGTCGACGGCAGCGCCACTGCACGTCGTCGCCTGTCGCTCCCTGTCACGCCCCGGCGGCGCTCCGTCCCCGCGGTGAATCCCGGCGCGCGGCCGTGACGTCTGACCGCATACGACGCCGGCGCACGCAAGGTGACGTGCGACGACGATTCCCTATATGGAGGTTCCCGCCATGCGCCCTGCCTTCCGCTATCTGTTCAGCGCGATCGCCCTTTCCGTGGCCGCTGCTCCCGCGCACGCCGACCAGGCGATGGTCGCCCTCGGCCGTGTCCCCGCCGCCGCCACCCTCCGCCCGGCCCCGGACACGGTCAAGCTGCAACGCCTCCTCGCCGAGGCCGACGATGCCAGCGTCAACGGGCGTGATGCCCAGGCCAAGCGCATCTACCGCACCCTCGCGCAGGAGCAGCGATCGGCCAACGTGTACGCCGGCACCGCGCTCTGGCGCCTCGCCGCGATGCAGCTCTTCACAGGCAAGACGATGGACGCGGCCCGGACGCTCGAGGAGACCGCGGCGGAGGCGGCGCGCTTCGGCGATCCCAGCATGGAGCTGCGCGCGACCTTCGAGGCGGCGATCCTGTGGCAGAAGGTGAAGCGCCACGACCTCGCGATGACGCACCTGGAACGCGTGCGATGCCTGTTGCAGTCGCCGGTCATCGACGACGAGATCAAGCGCTCCATCGAACGTCGCATCGTGGACTGACGCACGAGTCGTGGGGGCCGGCGCCGCGCCGCGCCCCCACGCGCTCAGCGTGTCGCCTAACGCGGGTCGGGCGGCGCAACGCACGGCGCTCGTTCCAACGCAGCACTCGTCAGGCGAGCCGCCCGCCATGTCCGGGCGCGAACGTCGTCGATCAGCTCCCGCCGTAGCGTTCGGTGCGGATTGACTGCGCCGGGACGCCGGCCCCGACCAGGAGGTCGGCGACCGAACCCACGAATCGCTGGGCACCGCACACGAACGCGTGCCGTACCGGCTCGCCCAGGCGAGCCATCATCTCGGCAACGATCGATGCGTCGATCCGCGCGGCGAAGTCGGACGATCGGCGCGGTGCCTGCCGCGTGAGGGCGAAAGAGACGACGAGGCCCCGTTGCGCCTGCTCGTGTGCCAGCAGCTCCTCCCCAGCGATGACATCCTCCCAGCTGCGGGCCGAGTAGAGGAGCGCCATCGGTGATGGTGCGGTGACGTGCGCCCGTTGGCGCACCATCGAGAGGAACGGCACGACCCCCGAGCCGCCAGCCGCAAGGAACACCGCCCCCGGTTCCTCGGGGCGCCAGGCGAAGTGCGAGGCGGAGGGACCACGAATCTCAACCGTGTCGCCGGCGGCGGCGACCTCGTGGAAGAAGGGAGAGACCTCGCCATCCCCCAGCAGCTCGATCACCAACTCGAGGGTCCCCTCGGCCGCGGGGGGGGACGCGATGGAGTAGCTCCGGTGCGTGCGGTATCCGTCCTCCGCGGTGAGGCGGACGTCCGCGTGCTGCCCGGCGAGAAAGGGGCGCCATCGCTCCGGTCGCAGCGTGACACTCACGACCCGGCTCGTCAGGCGACTGACCGCCGTGATCGTTGCCGGCTGCCACGGCTCGCGTGCGACGCTCGGCGCGCGCTCGCCCGTCGTGCTGGCGCCGTCAGTCATGGGTGAAGCGCTGTTCGCGCCACGGATCGCCGTACATGTGATAGCCACGCAGCTCCCAGAAGCCCGCCTCGTCGTGCGCGGTGAACTGCAGCCCGTGGATCCACTTGGCCGACTTCCAGAAGTAGAGGTGCGGGACGACGAGGCGCGCGGGGCCGCCGTGATCGGCCTCGAGAGGCCGGTCGTCGAAGTGGGTCGCCACCATCGCCTTTCCACCGATGACGTCGGCGACCGGGACGTTGGTCGAGTAGCCGTCGTACGAGTGCGCGAGCAGGTAGGCGGTCGGAGCTGCAATGCCGGCCGCGGCGAGGATGTCGTCGACCAGCACCCCTTCCCATCGTGTGTCCAGCTTGGACCAGGTGGTGACGCAATGGATGTCGCGGGTATAGCGCGAACGAGGGAGCGCGTTGAACTCATCCCACGTCCACACCTGCACCGGCCTGGGACCCACCTTGAGCGTGAACGACCAGTCCGCCGTCGCGACGTGAGGCGTCGGCCCCGCCGAGAGCACGGGAAAATCGGGGACGAGATGCTGTCCAGGGGGAACGCGGTCGGCGTGATCGCTCGCCGGTCGTCGTCCAACGAAGCCGCGGGTGGCCATCGAGAAGTGCTCCAGTGAGTGCCCGAGGAAGCGTGCCGCGGATGATGAGCGCGGGGCGGTGCGTGCGGGGCGGTGCGTGCGGGGCGGTGCGTGCTCGGCGGTGCTTGGTGGTGCGCAGATGGCATCACCACGCTCCATGCCTGATCAATACGTCGGGGCGACAAAGCGTTCGCGTGGTGTGCGGCACGCGGCACCGGGCGCGCTGCTCGGTCGAGGGCTACCGCCGACCGGGAGCAGGCGGTTAACGTACGCGCACATGACCGGGGTGCCGGCGACGCGAGTGATCGTCGGCTGAGAGAGTCCCGTAGAACCTGATCCGGTTCGCACCGGCGTAGGGAGTCCAACGATGTCCTGCCTGCCTTGGGCGCGCCTGTCGCGCCTCGCGCGCTCGTCGCGCCCCGCGCGCTCGTCGCGCCTCGCGCGCCTGTCGCGCACTCCTCGTCTCTCGCGTGCGTGGCGCCTCGCTAGCTACGCGATTGCCCCCGCGCTTCTCCTCGTCGCCGGGCCGGCCGCCGCTCAGGTGGTCGATACGCTCCGCGCCCGCGGCGATAGCGCGCGCGCCGACAGTGTGCGCCGCATCGAGCGCGTCCTCGTGACCGCCATCCGTGCCTCGGACGCGGCCCCGATCGCCCAGACGACGATTCCCGCGGTGACGATCCGCCAGCGACAGTTCGGCCAGGACGTTCCGCTCCTGCTCGTGGGGGCGACGCCGGCCCTGAGCGCCCACACCGAGACGGGGACCAACTGGGGCTACAGTTACCTGCGCTTGCGCGGCATGGACCAGACGCGGATCAACATCACGATCGATGGCATCCCGCTCAACGACATGGAGGACCAGGTCCTCTACTTCGCCAACTTCGCCGACCTGATGTCGAGCGTGCAGTCGGTGCAGGTGCAACGCGGCGTGGGGACGAGCAGCGCTGGCACGGCATCGTTTGCCGGATCGGTCAACTTCGAGACGATGCCGGTGGCCCGGCGCGAGGGCGGCGGCGACGTGCAGCTCCAACTGGGATCGTTCGGCGCGCAGCGTGTCAGCGCCGGCTTTTCCTCCGGGCTGCGCGGCCCGGGGGGACGCCTCGCCGTGCAGGGGCGTGCGGGAGTCCTGCGAACCGACGGCTATCGCGAGCACAGCGGCGTGGCGGGGGGCGCGGCGCGGGTCGGCGCGGGATGGTTCGGCGACCGCACCATCGTCAAGCTCACCGCCCTGGTGGGCGTGCTCTCCGACACGCTGTCGTACGTGGGGGCCACGCGCGCCGAACTCGCGACCAATCGCCGCTTCAACCCGCTCGCGCCGGATGAGCGCGACCGATTCGGCCAGCAGATGGTGGCGCTCGCCTATACGCGACTTGTCAACGAGGGGACGTCGCTCAACACCACCGTGTACCGCAACTCGGCGGCGGGGAGTTACGACTATTTCGACGGCGCCGATCGTTACCGCTTCAACCTCGATCACACGTGGTATGGCGTCACCAGCGCCATCAACCACCAGCGTGGCGCATGGCGCCTGCACGCCGGCGTCAATGCCAACGACTATGCGCGTGACCATCGCGGCTACTTCCAGCCCAGCACTACGCTGTACGACAACACCGGGTACAAGTCGGACGTCAGCGGATTCGTGAAGGCCTCGTACGACGTCGGGCGCGTGCGCTGGTTCGCTGATGTGCAGGGGCGACACGCGTCCTTCCGCTACGCCCCCGACGCAAACGCCGGGATCACCGAGCGCTCCATCGACTGGGACTTCCTCAACCCCAAGGCGGGGCTCACCATGCGACTGGGGGAGGGGGTGAGCGCCTTCGCGTCCTTCGGTGCGACGACGCGTGAACCGGCGCGCAGCGACCTGCTCGCCGGCGACGATGACCTCAACGCCACCAACGTCGACGACTACGGCGACTTCACGCGCGTGCGTCCCGAGACCGTGCGCGACTTCGAGGCCGGCATCATGCTGGCGCGCGCCTCGTTCGACCTCGCGGCCAACGTCTACAGCATGGATTTCCGGAACGACATCGCGCGCATCGGCGCCCCCACCGCGTCGGGGGCGGTGCTGCGGCGCAACGTCGGTGAGAGCTACCGCCGTGGCGTCGAGCTCGATGGCAGCTGGCGGGCCGCCCCCCGCGTCACGCTGGGCGGCAACCTGGCGTGGAGCACCAACCGCATTCGGCAGTTCACGGATTCCTCGCGCGGGACGCCGGTCGTGCGGCGCAACGTGCAGCCGCTCCTGACACCGCGCTTCATGAGCACGCAGCGCGCCGATGTCGTCGTGGCGCGCTCGCTCACCGTCTCGGCCGAGGGGCGCTTTCAGTCGCGGGCGTACCTGGACAACACGAACAGCGCCGACCGGGTCCTCCCTTCGTACTACACCCTCGATGCGACCGCGCGATGGACGCGCTCGCGCTACGCCCTCACCGTGCGCGGCGTCAACCTCGGCGACTCGCAACAGTTCGGCAGCGGCTCGGTCTCGTCGTCAGGCACGGTGCGCTACTTC
Organism: Gemmatimonadota bacterium; assembly: GCA_016719105.1. Lineage (NCBI taxonomy): Bacteria > Pseudomonadati > Gemmatimonadota > Gemmatimonadota bacterium. Next base: position 324,606 of record JADKAQ010000001.1, read on the forward strand.
GTCCTCCCCGCGCGCAGCGTCTTCGTCACGGCGGACGTGAGCTGGTAGCCGCGCGTCTATCCTCGGCGGCGCGGGAACACGAAGAACGGGCGGCGAGGACTCGAATCCTCGCCGCCCGTTCCGTCATGCCATGCCCAACGAGCGTCAGGGGACCGTCGGGCGCGGTGGCTTGGCCGGGCGCGTCCCGTTGATGCGCGGGCGAGGTCCGTTGGCCACTTCGACCGTGAGGTCGCGGATGTAGTTCGTGATGCGCGCGTAGTGCGGGTAGTCGATGAACTCCGGCTCGTCGGTCCGCTGGTGGTAGTCGCCGTGCAATCCCGTGAAGAAGAAGGCGATGGGCACGCCCTGCACGGCGTAGTTGTAGTGATCGCTGCGGCCGTAGATGTTGTTGTAGCCGGTCCAGGAGAGCGTGGAGTCGTACTTGTAGTCGAGGGTCAGCGCCTTGGCCTGCTTCGTGTTCACCGCCGCGACGGTCTCACCCAGGTCCTTGGAGTCGAAGAACGACCCGACGACGCCGAGGTAGTCGGGGGAGCCGCCGGGAAGGTCGCCCTCACGCCCGCGGCCGATCATGTCGATGTTGAGCTGCGCGACGATCGAGTCCATCGGCACCGTCGGGTTGCGCGTGAAGAAGGCCGACCCGATCAGCCCCGCCTCCTCGCCCGTGTGCCAGACGAAGAGCGTCGAGCGCTTCGGCTTCACCTTCTGCGCCTGCAGGAACTCGGCGATCTCGAGGACCGCCATCGAGCCGGAGCCGTCGTCGTCGGCGCCGTTGTTGATGGAGTCGAGGCGCGCCACGGGGTGCACGCGGCGGACGGAGTCCATGTTCACGCGGATCGCCGCCAGCTGCTCCGCGTTGAGTGCGACCATCTTGTTGGCGAGGAGGCGCTTGTTGCGCTCGTTGTTGAACGCCTTGAGCGAGTCCTTGTCGACCGGCGTGTTGAAGCCGACGTGGTCGTTGTGCGCACCGATCGCGACGTACTGTCCGGCGAGCGCCGGATCGCTCCCCGGGAGGATGGCGACGACGTTGCGCGCGTAGTCGCTCGGCAGTTCGACGAAGTCGAGCGACGCGGTGACCGAGCCGCCGCGCGTGCCGAGCGGGAGCGCCTCGACCGACTGCGTGCCGAAGAGGCGTGCGGCCGCCGACTTCGTCAGGCGCAGCGCTGCCTGTGGGGCGAGCTGGTCGAGCTGTTGCTTGAGCAAGGTGAGGGAGTCGGTCGCCGCCGCCGGTGCGCCGGGGCGTCCGCGCCCAGCGGCCAACTGCGTCGCGACCGCCGGTTCGTTGATCGCGCGTCGCTGCGCCGGCGTGAGCGCGTCGAGGTCGACCGTGGCCACTGCGACGGCTGATCCCAGTCGCGAGGGCGGGGGCGGGGCGAAACGCGCGGGCGGACCGCCGCGCGCTGCCGCGCTGCTCGGTGCGGGGAGGACGACGACGAACTTCCCCGCCGCCTGTTCGGCGCTGATCTGCCGCGTCGTGTCGCCCGCGACGCCGCCGAAGACGACTTCCACCCCCGCGATCGGGCGCGGGGCGCGCGTCCCCGGGACCGCCACCCAATCCACTTCCCACTGCAGCGGGTTGCCGCTGACGGTGAGGCGCGAGTGGTCCGTGAACTTGCGCAGGTGATACGGCAGCACCTGGAAGAAGCTCCCGTTGTCACCAGCGGGGACGAGTCCGAGGCGCTTGAGCTCCGCGGCGATGTACGCCGTCCCCTTGGCGTTGCCGGCGCGTCCCACCTGCCGCCCCTGCATCGAGTCGTCGGCAAACTGGTACAGGCGAATCTGGAGGTCGCGCGGCGTGATGGCACTCGTCGTCGGCGCGGGTGTGAGCCGGGCGGGGTTGCCGTACTCGTTGAGTGCGGGACGCCGTTGCGCCTGCGCGCTGGCCGGGAGGCACGCCGCCGCAAGGACGAGCGCAGCGAAGAATCGGGAAGTCGACATCTCGTCGGGTTGGTGTGGGAGGGAGGGAAAGCTGTGGGGAGCCGTGATACGACGCTACCTGCAGTACGCTGCCCGGGAGTCGGGCGCTGGATGTGGCGAGGATCGGGGCCCCGTCGTGCCGCCCTCCGACGACGATGCTTGTCCTCGTGCACCGTGTCCGGCAACTTGCGAGTCCTCCTTCGACCTCTCGCCCGCGTCACGCGCCATGCTTGCCCTCCGCTCCGCCGCAGCGCTCCTGCTCCTCGGGGGCGTGCTCGCCCCCGCAACGGGGCGGGGGCAGGCGTCGCCCCGGTACGACCTCGTCCTGGCCAACGGCACCATCGTCGATGGCACCGGGGCGACGCGGCAGCAGGGCGACATCGCCATCGTCGGCGACCGGATCGTGCGCATCTCCGCCGCGCCGATTCCGCGCGAGTCGGCGACGCGCGTGCTCGATGTGCGCGGCCTCGTCGTCGCCCCCGGCTTCATCGACATCCACGCGCACGCCGGCACCGCGATCGCCACCGATCGCTTCGCCGAGAACTTCCTGCGCCAGGGGATCACCACGACGATCGCGTCGCTGCACAGCCAGGATGAGCCGTGGCCGCTGGCGCCGTATGCGTCGGCCCTGCGCTCGGCGCCTAACGTCGGCTTCTTTGCCGGACACACGTGGATCCGCAAGCGCGTCATGGGGCTCGCGAATCGCCCCCCGTCGCCTGACGAGTTGGCGCACATGGTGGCCCTGGTCGACTCGTCGATGCAGCAGGGGGCGTTGGGGTTGGCGACCGGGTTGGAGTACGTCCCCGCGACCTACGCGACGACCGACGAGGTCATCGCCCTCGCGCGGCCGGCGGCCCGCTACGGCGGGATCTACATCACCCACATGCGCGACGAAGGACCGCGCACGCTCGCATCGTGGGGCGAGGTGATTCGCATCGCGCGCGAGGCCGGGATCCCCGCGCAGGTGAATCATCACAAGGTGACCGGCGCCGCCCAGTTCGGCTGGAGCACGCGCACCATCGCCCTCCTCGACTCGGCGCGCGCCGCGGGGCTCGACGTGTCGCACGATGTCTATCCCTACACCGCCTTCGCCTCGTACTCCGACCTCCTCATCCCGGCCTGGGCGCTGGCGGGCGGGACCGACTCGTTGCGCGCGCGCCTCGCCGACCGCGCCACGCGCGCGCGCATCGAGCGCGAGATGCTGGCCATCTTCCCCGAGCAGGCCGGGGCCGGTCTCGCCAGCGTGCAGTTCAGCACCATCGAGTCGCAGCCCCAGTTCGCGGGGAAGACGCTCGCCGACTTCGTGCGGGCGCGCGGCCTGGCGCCCACGCTGGCCAACGGCGCGCGCGCCGTGCTGGAGTTGCAACTGGCGGGAGGGTTCCTCGCGATCTATCACAGCATGGATGATCGCGATGTCGAACGCATCCTGCAGCACCCGCTCGCGATGATCGAGAGCGACGGCGACGTGGTGGGGCTGGGGATGGGCTTCCCGCACCCGCGCAGCTACGGCGCCTTTCCGCGCGTCCTCGCGCGGTATGTGCGCGAGCGCGGCACCCTCACGCTCGAACAGGCGATCCACAAGATGACGCAACTCCCCGCGCAGCGACTCGGCATCGCGGACCGTGGCGTGCTGCGCGAGGGCATGGCGGCCGATCTCGTCGCCTTCGATCCGGCACGCATTCGCGACGTCGCGACCTATACCGATCCGCACCACTACTCGGTCGGGGTCGTGCACCTCCTCGTCAACGGCGTCCCGGTGCTCGAGCGCGGGAGCCTGACGGGGGCGCTGCCTGGCCGTGCGGTCCTCGGGCGCGCACGTCTGGCGTCACCGCCGGCGTTGCGGTAGTGAAGGCGCGCCTCTCGCCACCTCGCACCGCCGCGATTTCGTACTGATGTGCACTCGAATGGTTGCGAGGCACTGCGACGATTCGTGAACTTGCGGGCGATGTCCCACCCCGCGCCCGCACCGCTCCCCGATCTCGACGCCGCCCTCCGCCGCCTCGGCTACGACGCCTTTCGCCCCGGCCAGCGCGAGGCCATCGAGACCATCATCAATGAGCGGCGCCTCCTCCTGGTCGCCCCCACCGGCGGCGGGAAGTCGCTGATCTACCAGCTCCCGGCGACCGTGCTCGAGGGGACCACCCTCGTCGTGTCGCCGCTGGTCTCGCTCATGCACGACCAGGTCGCCGCACTCACCGCGCGCGGCGTCAACGCCACCTTCCTGGCGGCCACGCTGGACAGCGAGGAGATCCGCCGGCGCATGTCGGCGTTGGCCCGCGGCGAGTTCCAGATCGCCTATGTCGCCCCGGAGCGCCTCGCCTTCCCGGGCTTCCGCGCGCTCGTGCGCGAGATCAACTGTCCGCTCGTGGCCATCGACGAGGCGCACTGCATCTCGGAATGGGGACACGACTTCCGCCCCGACTACCTGCAGCTGGGCGACCTCGTCGCGGACCTGGCCGATGCACGCGTGATGGCCTGCACCGCCACTGCGACGCCGATCGTGCGGGACGAGATCCTCGCCCGCCTGGGGCTCGGCGCCGACACGCCACAACTGGTGCGCGGCTTCGCCCGCCCTAACCTGGGGTTGCGCGTGCACGAGGTGCGGAGCGGAGCCGAGAATGCGCGGGTGGTCGACGCGGCACTCGCCGAGGCGCTGGGGTCGCCCAAGGCGGCGCGTGGCGCGGCGATCGTCTATGCCCCCACGCGCAAGCGCACCGAGGAAGAGGAAGAGCGCCTCGCCGACGAGGGGTGGCGCACCGCCGCGTATCACGCCGGACTGTCAGGCGACGTGCGCGAGCGCGCGCAGCAGCAGTTCCGCGATGGCGACATCGACGTCATCGTCGCCACCAACGCCTTCGGCATGGGCATCGATCGCGCCGACGTGCGCGCCGTGGTGCACCTCGCGCCGCCGGGATCGATCGAGGCGTACTACCAGGAGGTCGGGCGCGCCGGGCGCGACGGGGCCGACGCGATCGGGGTGCTGTGCATTGCGCCTGGCGACCTCCCGTTGCGTCGCCGCTTGCTGGAAATGCCCAACGAACTCGGCGAGGTGGACCAGGCGCGCGTCCAGCACCGCTGGTCGCTCTTCCTCGAACTCATGCGATGGGCCGAAGGGGGGAGCTGCCGTCACGATGCCATCCTCCGCTACTTCGGCGACGAGGCCGAGACGCTCGCGGGGTGCGGCCGCTGCGACACCTGCACCGCACTCGAGGAGCCTAACGCTGCCGACGCCGAGGAGACGGCGATTGCGGTGCGCAAGGCGCTGAGCGCGGTGGCGCGAACCCACAACCGGTTCGGGCTGCAGGCAGCGGTCAAGCTCCTGGCGGGGCTCCCCGACCCGCGCCTCGAACGATCGGGGCTGCACGAAACGCGCACCTTCGGCGCCCTGCGCGGGCGCAGCGAGGAGTGGATCACCGCGCTGCTGCGCCGCTGCGTCACCGCCGGGTGGGTCGACTTCACCGGGGGCGATCGCCCCATGGTCGCCCTCACGCCGGCGGGGAAGGGCGTCCTCTTCGGCACCGGCCCGGTCCGGCTCCTCCTCCCGAGCGACGCCCCTCGGCGCCCGGCCGAGCGCACGCGCGGCGCCGCTGCCGGACGTGGGACGCGACCGCGCCCCGAGGTCTCCGCGCTCTCCGAAGAGGATGCCGCGCTCTTCCAGGCGCTGCGCGCCCGGCGTCTCGAACTCGCGCGCGCGGAGCACGTGCCGCCCTACGTCGTAGCCAGCGACCGCACGCTGCACGAAATCGCCGAACTGCGGCCGCGCACGCTCTCGGCCCTCGAGGGGATCTACGGCATCGGGGCGGCCAAGGCGGCTCGGTACGGTGAGGCCCTGATCGACGTGGTGCGAGACGCGGTGCGCTAGGACGATCGTCTCTTTCGTCGCGGCTCGGCGGGAGGGCGGTGGACGGTCGCGTGAATCCGCGCGATACTGGACACGTCTTCCTCGGTCTCGGACTCATGAGCGACGCGACTCCCGCACTGCCGGCTTTTCGATACCATCCCGATCCCGTCGCGAGCGGGAGCGTCGTGCCGTCGACCGATCGCTGCGCCTGTTGTGGCGCGGCGCGCGGGTACGTCTACGTCGGCCCGGTCTACGCCGAAGACGACCTCGATGACGCGCTCTGCCCGTGGTGCATCGCCGACGGTGAGGCGCATCGGCGCTTTGGGGCCACGTTCGTCGACAGCGAGGCGTTCGACGCCGACGCCGAGCCGGTGCACATCGACGCGATCGTCGAGCGCACGCCGGGTTTCAACGCGTGGCAACCGGAGCGCTGGCCGAGTTGCTGTGGCGAACCGGCGGCCTTCGTGACCCCGGCAGGAATCGGCGACATTCGCGCGCGCTACCGTCGACTGGAAGGCGCGCTGATGACGTACATCGTGCACGAGCTCTCGATCTCCGGCGGCGCTGCAGGACGTTTGCTCGAATCGTTGACGCCTGATGGCAGTCCCACCGCGTACATCTTCCAGTGCCTGCACTGCGACGGCATGCCGGTGTACGTCGATCACGGGTAGCCTGCTCGGACATCGACGCACGCCCCACGTCGCCGCGTGCTCCACGGGGCCGCTCCTCAGCCGACGAGTAGGTGCGGCGGGTCGCCCGCCCGGTACTCGTCCATCCACCAGTGAGGGTCGTTCACCGCGAGATGTGTCACGCCGTCGGGGAGGACGACCGGTTTCTGCCGGAACGGCTCGCGAAGCTGCACGACCAGGCTCCCCGGTACGGGGAAGTCGCGCCCGACCTCTCGGATCGCGTTGCCGGCGGCGAGCTCGACGTCCAGAAGGAGGCGGAGCGCGGGGTGCAGGTCGGGAGGGATCATGCCGCAGTGGGTCCGGGACCCGGAGAGGGCTGAGGGAGCGGGACGTGGCGGAAGATGCGCGCCGCGGCCGACGCCCGCACCCCGTCCTGCGGTGGTCGCGTGTTGTCCCCGCCCCCAGCGCCGAGCGCGCCGAGCGCGTAAGATTACCGCGGGCAGCATCCCTCCGATCGTCCCCTTCCAGCCCCGTCCCACCATGGCGTACACACTCAAGGTCAACGGGAAGACCCACACGGTCGACGTCCCGGCCGACATGCCGCTCCTGTGGGTCCTGCGCGACGTCCTCGACCTGAAGGGGACGAAGTTCGGCTGCGGCATCGGGCAATGCGGCGCCTGCACCGTGCACAAGGACGGCGCCCCAACTCGCTCGTGCCGCACCACGGTCGCGGCGTCGGTCGGCGCGAATATCACGACCATCGAGGGGATCTCCCCCGACGGAACGACGCTCACCGCGCTGCAGCAGGCGTGGGATGAACTCGACGTCCCGCAGTGCGGTTACTGCCAGGCCGGGCAGCTCATGGCGGCGACGGCGCTCCTGGTGAAGACGCCCAAGCCGACCGACGAGCAGATCGACGCGGCGATGAACGGGAACATCTGCCGGTGTGCGACCTACCTGCGCATCAAGCAGGCGATTCACCAGGCCGCCGGGTCGCTGCAGCACACCACCGTCCCGACCGGCCGGTCGGGCGACGACAACGCATAAGGAGGCGCCATGGACTCGCTCAAGAACTCCACGGGGCGCCAGGAGCCGACGGGCGTCGATCGCCGCGACTTCCTCCGCGTGTCGGCGATCGCCGGTGGCGGACTGCTGCTCGGCGCGTACATCCGCCCCGCGGAGGCGCTCGCCGGCACCGTGGCCGCGTTGCACCCGACGGCGACCGCCGATGTCTTCGCGCCGAACGTCTACATTCGCCTGACGCCCGACGGCAAGGTGACCATCGTCAACAAGAACCCCGAGATCGGCCAGGGGATCAAGACGATGCTCCCGATGATCATCGCCGAGGAGCTGGATGTCGACTGGGGCACCGTGACGGTCGCGCAGGGTGACAGTGAGCCCGACAAGTACGGGCAGCAGTTTGCCGGTGGGAGCACCGCCACGCCGATGAACTGGGACGAGCACCGCCGCGTCGGCGCCGCGGGGCGCCAGATGCTGGTCGCCGCCGCCGCCGCCAAGTGGGGCGTCAGCGCGACCGAACTCACGACCACGGCGGGGACGGTGCACCACGCGTCCTCGGGGCGGCGTATCGGCTACGGCGAGCTGGTGACCGCGGCCGCCGCCCTCACCGCCCCCGACCTCAAGACCGTCACCCTCAAGAACCCCAAGGACTTCCGCATCATCGGGAAGTTCACCAAGGGGGTCGACAACGCCAAGGTCATCACCGGCAAGCCGCTGTTTGGCATCGACGTCTCCGTACCGGGGATGAAGTACGCCATCTTCGAGAAGTGCCCGGTGTTCGGCGGCAAGGTCAAGTCGGCCAACGTCGACGCCATCAAGGCGATGCCGGGGATCAAGACGGCCTTCGTCGTGGAGGGCGGGACGGCGCTCAACGGCCTGCTCGGCGGCGTGGCGATCGTCGCCGACAGCTGGTGGTACGCGCAGAAGGCGCGCGCGCAGCTGCAGGTCACCTGGGACGAGGGGACGACTGCCACGCAGGGGAGCGACAGCTTCGCCGCCAAGGCGGCGGAGATCGCCAAGGCCGCGCCGTTCAAGACGCTGCGCAAGGACGGTGATCCTGACGCCGCACTCGCGACGGCCGCCAAGGTCGTCTCGGCGTCGTACTTCTATCCGTTCATTTCGCACGCCACGCTCGAACCGCAGAACTGCACGGCGTCGTTCAGCAACGGCACGCTGGAGGTCTGGGCGCCGACGCAGAATCCGCAGCCGGGGCGCCAGCTCGTGGCCAAGACGTTAGGCATCGAGGAGAAGGCGGTCACCATCCACATGACCCGCTGCGGCGGCGGCTTTGGCCGGCGCCTCAGCAACGACTACATGGTGGAAGCGGCCTGGATCGCCAAGGAAGCGGGGGTGCCGGTCAAGCTGGTCTGGTCGCGCGAAGACGACATGCGCCACGATTTCTACCGCCCGGCCGGCTGGCACAACCTCACGGCCGGTGTCGACGCCGCGGGGAAGATCGTCGCCTGGAAGAACCACTTCGTGTCGTTTGGCGAAGGGGAGCGTTTCAGCGCCAGCAGCGGGATGGCGCCGACCGAGTTCCCGTCGCGCTTCATCGCCAACTTCCAGTACGACAACACCAACATCCCGTCCGGCGTCCCCACGGGCCCGCTCCGCGCGCCGGGGAGCAACGCGCTGGCCTTCGTCTTCCACTCGTTCATCGACGAGCTGGCGGAAGCGGCGGGGAAGGACCCGGTCCAGTTCCGGCTCGACTTGTTAGGCGACCCGCGCGTCGTCGCCAACCCCGACGGGAGCGCGGCCTACGATGCCGGGCGCATGCGCGGCGTCCTGGAACTGGTCGCCGAGAAGTCGCAGTGGGGGAAGGGGAGCCTGCCCAAGGGGACGGGGCGTGGGGTCGCCTTCCACTTCAGCCACCGCGGCTACTTCGCCGAGGTGGTCGAGGCGAGCGTTGCCGCCAACGGGGCCGTGAAGGTCCACAAGGTCTGGGTCGCCGGCGACGTCGGCAACCAGATCATCAACCCGAGCGGCGCGGAGCAGCAGGTGCAAGGCTCCGTGCTCGATGGGCTCTCGGAGGCGATGACGCAGGAAATCACCGTCAAGGCCGGGCGCACCGAGCAGGGGAACTTCAACCAGTACCAACTCCTGCGCATGCGGCAGGCGCCGCCGGTCGAGGTGCACTACCGCATCACCCCGTTCTCGCCGACCGGCATGGGTGAGCCGGCGCTCCCGCCGGTCGTCCCGGCGCTGTGCAACGCGATCTATGCGGCGACGGGCAAGCGGGTGCGTACGCTCCCGCTGTCCAAGAGCGGCTTCCGCTGGGCCTAACGCCAACGGAGGATGCGGGCGAACGCGCGAGGGCGACCGGCAACGGTCGCCCTCGTGGCGTATGGGTCGGCCTTCGGTGGCCGCTGGCTCACCGCGCGAACGGTTCGTCCCTCGGCGCTGGCGCCGCGTGTGGTGCGAATCCATGATCTCCCCTCATCACCCACCGTCTGGACCTTATGCGCCTCCATCGTTTCGCCCTCCTGTTCGTCGCCGCCACGTTCGCGCCGGTCGCCGCGCTTGCCGCACAGGACTACGCTCCGGCGACGGGACAACCACCGTCGGTCCAGCTCCCCGCCGCGCTCGCGCGGGTGTTGCGCGACTACGAGCGCGGCTGGCGGGCTGGCGATGCCGCGGGGGTCGCCGCGCTCTTCTCGGAGGACGGGATGGCGCTCCCCAACGGGCGGCCGCCGGCCCCCGGCCGACCGGCGATCATCGCCGCCTATCAGGGACCGGGGGGCGATCTGCGGCTCCGCGCCCTCGCGTTTGCCACGGCGGACTCCGTGGGCTACATCATCGGGGCATATCGCTACGGTGACGGCACCGGCGACCTGGGCAAGTTCGTCCTCGCCCTCACGCGGCGCGGGACCGGCCCGTGGATGATCGCCGCCGACATCGACAATACCAACGCTCCTTCAGCCCGTTAGGCAACCGCATGGCCGACCGTCGCGCCGCATCCCATCCCCGGTGGTCACCAGCCGCGCGTCGCTGGGGCACCGCGCTCCTGCTCGCCGCGGGCGTTGCGGCCCTCGCCCCCGTCGCCGGAGCCCAGTCGCCCGCCGAGCAGCGATTGTTGCGCCTGACGGAAGCGCGCGTGGCCGCCGACTTCACCGCCGACCGCGCCTCGCTCGACACCCTGCTCGCCGCCGACCTGACCTATGCGCGGTCGAGCGGCGTGCTGGACGACAAGGGCAAGGTGCTCGCCGAGGTGGGCCCCGGCGGTCCATACGCGCTCGACTACCTCACGCCGGATTCGCTGCACGCGCGCTCGTATGGCAGCAGCGGTGTGGTGACCGGCATCCTGCGCGTCAAGCTCAAGGCGCAGGCGACCCCGTATCGCATCCGGTTCACCGACGTGTGGGTGGAGCGGGGCGGGCACTGGCAACTCGCCGCGTTTCAGGCGACCCGGCTGCCCTAGCGCGACCGCCGTCGCCCCCCTCCGGGCGCCATCGCCTAACGCGTGATGAACGATCCGTCGCGCAGCTCCTGCATGGCCTGGCGCAGTTCGGCCTGCGTGTTCATCACGATCGGCCCATACCAGGCGACCGGCTCCGCCAGCGGGCGCCCCGACACCAGGAGGAAGCGCACGCCCTGTTCGCCGGCGCGCACGACGACCTCGTCGCCCCGGTCGAACGTGACCAGCGATCGATCGCCGGCCTCCTCGCGGACCGGGGCGTCATGCGAGTCCGCCCCCTCGGTCAGCACGCCGAACGGATCCGAGGCATCGCGGAACGAGGCGCTCCCCTCGAACACGTAGGCAAAGGCGTGGCGCGTGACCTCAACCGGGAGGACCTTGCGACGCCCGGCGGGGATCCGGACATCGAGATATCGTGGATCAGCGGCGATCCCTTCCACGGGGCCACGCTGCCCCCAGAACTCGCCGCACACGACGCGCACGCATGTGCCGTCGTCGTCGATGATCTCCGGGATGTCGCGCGACGAGACGTCCTGGTAGCGCGGCGTCGTCATCTTGAGCGACGAGGGGAGGTTGGCCCAGAGCTGGAAGCCGTGCATACGTCCGGTCGCGTCGCCGTGCGGCATCTCCTGGTGCAGGATCCCGCGCCCCGCGGTCATCCACTGCACGTCGCCACCGCCTAACGACCCGGCGTTTCCCAGCGAGTCGGCATGGTCCACCGTCCCCGCCAGCACGTAGGTGATCGTCTCGATCCCGCGATGCGGGTGCCACGGAAAGCCGCGCAGGTAGTCCGACGGGCGCTCGTTGCGGAAATCGTCGAAGAGCAGGAATGGATCCTGGGCCTCCGGATCGTGGAAGCCGAAGGCGCGATGCAGCTTCACGCCGGCCCCCTCCATGGTAGGAAGGGCGGGGGTGATGCTCGAGACGGGGCGGATGGACATGGCCGGCGAGGGAGGGGGACTCACGAACAACGACGCGCGGGATCGGACGGGCACCATCGGTCAGAATGGCCGCTCGCCGACCTCCGAACGCTAGCGCCGCGCCCGGGAGCCGTCCAATTCCCGGCGCCATCGCAACGACCGTCCCCCGTGAACAGATGGCCCGATTCTCGCCTGTGATCCATGTCACGTTCTCACGCCGGCGCTCCCTCGTCGCGCGAATAGCGCGCGCCGACGGCGCGGGCCGATATCGGCCGCCAACGTCGCGTGCTCCCATCGCCTTTGCCGGGCGTCATCTGGACTCCCTCGCTGTGATCCGAATCCTCCCGCGACCGCTCGTGCTCGCACTCGTGGCACTCGCCCTGGCGACGGCCTGCCACCGCGGCGCCCCTGCCGTGACACGCGTTGCGCCGCTGCAACTTTTCGGCGCCGAGCCCGACCTCATGCCTGCGCTCGGCTTCGAGCCCGTGGCCGGCGTGCTGACGGTTTCGGCCCAGCACCCCGTCTTCGTCACCGTTGTCGAGGTCGATCCTGCGACGCAGGCACGCGATGTCGTCTTTCCCGAGACGGGGGCCACGCCACTGCGCGTCTCGGGGGAGATGTCGCTCCAGCTGGCGCTGCAGCGCCGAGGGGCTGCGCTGCCGGCGCGTGGAATCCTCGTCATCGCCTCTGCCGACTCGCTGGTCGTCCCGTTGTCGCGACAGGGAGGCGCGCCGTGGTCCATCCCCGACGAGATGCCCGGAGCCTGGGCGGCGGTGTACGTCTGGACACCCTCACGCCTGTCGGCCGTCGGCCGGGGGCGCTGAGCTGTCAGGGGCGCGCTGACCAGCGCGTCGCGCGGGGCCGACAGACGCTCCATATCCCGCCTTCTAGCCTTGTTTAGGTGATGGAGGGAGCGTGGCGAACATATCCAACGACGGACTGCCTGAGGCACCGAGCGTGGAATCGCCCGACGGGTCACCGACGCCCGGGACCCTCGGGTCCGGCCCCACGCGACCGGCGATCTTCCACGCCCGCGCCCTCGCCAAGACCTACCGCATGGGGGATGTCGACGTCCACGCCCTGCAGGGGGTCGATCTCGACCTCTTTCCCGGCGAGTTCGTCGTCATCCTCGGTCCCTCGGGCAGCGGCAAGTCCACGCTGCTCAACATCCTCGGCGGATTGGATGCGCCCACCTCCGGCGACGTCCACTTTCGGGACCACGACCTGGTCGCCGCGTCCGAAGCCGAACTCACGCGGTACCGGCGCGAGCACGTCGGTTTCGTCTTCCAGTTCTACAACCTCATCCCCAGCCTCACCGCCCGCGAGAATGTCGCGCTGGTGACGGAGATCGCCGACCGACCGATGACGGCCGAGGAGGCGTTGGCGCGCGTCGGGCTCACCGAGCGCCTCGATCACTTTCCGTCGCAGATGTCGGGCGGGGAACAGCAACGCGTGGCGATCGCCCGTGCCCTCGCCAAGCGCCCCGACGTCCTGCTCTGCGACGAGCCCACGGGAGCGCTCGACGCCGAGACCGGGATCATCGTCCTCGAGGCGCTCGCCGAGATCAATCGCGAGATGGGGACCACGACCGTGGTCATCACGCATAACGCCACGATCGCGCAGATGGCGCATCGCGTCCTGCGCATGCGCAGCGGGCGCATCGTGGAGGAAGTGCGCAACGCCGTGCGCGTTCCCGCCCGGTTGCTGGAGTGGTGACCATGCGAGCGCTCACGCGGAAGCTCCTGCGCGACGCCTGGCACTATCGCGGGCAGATGACGGCGATCGCGGCGGTGGTGGCATGCGGCATCGCGACCTTTGTCGCGCTGCGCAGCATGCACGGGCACCTGCGTGGCTCCCAGCGCGCGTACTACGCGTCGGCGCGCTTCGCCGATGTCTTTGCGCCGGTCCGCCGCGCGCCGCTGCGCGTGGTACAGGAGCTCCAGGCGTTGCGAGGTGTCGCGAATGTCGACGCGCGCATCGTGGCCGACGTGGTCGCCGACGTGCCGCGACTCGCGGAGCCGGCGGTCGTTCGACTCGTCTCCGTGCCCGTGCCGCGGACGACGTCGCTCAACGAGGTGCACCTGTCGGAGGGGCGCTGGCCGGTGCCGGCGAACGAGGACGAGGTCGTCGCGTCGCGCGCCTTCGCGGCGGCCAACGGACTCGCCCTTGGCGACTCGATCGGTGTCGTGCTCAACGGGCGTTGGCGGTGGCTGCGCATCGTTGGGACGGGTGTCTCCCCCGAGTACGTGTACGAGATCGCCGCGGCGAGCCTCTTTCCCGACAACCGCCGGTTTGGGGTGCTCTGGATGGGGCGCGCGTCGCTGGCCGCCGCCTTCGATCTCGCGGGGGCCTTCAACGACCTGGCCCTCACGCTCGCGCCGGGCGTCGTTCCGGCGTCGGTGCTCGAGGCGGTCGACACGCTGCTCGCCCCGTTCGGCTCGGTGGGTGCGTATCCCCGCGCCGATCAGGTGTCGCACCAGTTCCTCGAAGGTGAGATCGACGAGACGCAGGTCACGAGCATCATCCTCCCCGCCATCTTCCTTGCCGTCACCGCCTTCCTGCTCCACGTGGTGCTGTCGCGACTGGTCGGGATGCAGCGAGAGCAGATCGCCACGCTCAAGGCGTTCGGCTACGGGAACGTCGCGATTGCCCGCCACTACCTGGCACTGGCGATGGTCCCGGTCGCGGGCGGCGTCGTGGCGGGAACGCTCTTCGGGCTCTGGTTCGCGTCGCGGCTCGCCGTGGTGTACGCGCGCTTCTACCAGTTCCCCTCGGCCGCCTTCGTGCCGGACTGGACGATCGCCGCGGCGGCCGCCGCGATCGGCGTCGGGGCGGGAGTGCTTGGCGCGTTAGGCGCCGTGATGCGCGGGGGCTCGTTGCCGCCGGCGGAGGCGATGCGCCCGGAGGCGCCGGCGCGCTTCCGGCGCGGAGCCCTGGAGTCGCTGCTGGCGCTCGTGACGCGCTCGCCACGACACGCCATCGTGGCGCGAAACCTCGCGCGACGTCCGGGCAAGACGGTTCTCGCCATCGCGGGGTTGGCCCTCGCTGGCGGGCTCGTGATCGCCACGCAGGGGATGTTCGACGCGGTCGACTTCATCAAGATGCTGCAGTTCGACGTCGTCGAGCGTGGTGATCTCACCGTCACCTTCCGCGAGCCGCAGCGGGCACAGTCGGTGCGCGACATTGCGCGAGAGGTCGGTGTGCTCGAGGCAGAGGGCTTTCGCGTCGTCCCGGTGCGCGTGCGGCACCATGCCGCGACGTATCGCACCGCGATACTCGTCTATCCCTCCGACGCGGCGCTTCGACGCGTCGTGGCGATGGACCGCTCGATCCGCCGCGTGCCGGCGGAGGGGATCCTGCTCTCCGAATCGCTGGCCCTGCGCATCGGAGCCCGGCGCGGCGACCAGGTCCAGCTCGAGTGGCTCGAGGGGACTCGGGCGGTGACCACCGTCATCGTCTCCGGGACAAACCGCGACATGCTCGGCTCCGCCGCGTACATGGCGCCCGATGCCATGCAGCAGCTGCAGGGCGGCGTGCCGCTCTACTCCGGCGCCATCGTGCGCGCCGATCCCCGTCGCCTCGACACCCTGTATGCTCGCCTCAAGGCGATGCCCGCGGTGAGCGGTGTCGCGGTCCGGCGCGCCATGCTCGACAGCTTCGAGCGCACGATCGCCGAGAGCTTTACGATTTCGCTCGCCTTCACGCTCGGATTCGCCTGCGTGATCGCGGCCGGGATTGTCTACAACGGGGCGCGCGTCGCGCTCTCGGAACGCGGGCGCGAGCTCGCGAGCCTGCGGATCCTCGGCTTTACCCGCGGCGAGGTCGCGGGGATGCTGCTCGGTGAGCAAGCGGCACTCACGATCGCGTCGTTTCCGGTCGCCTTCGCCGTGGCGTACGCCTTCAGCTGGCTGATCGCCGCGCGCTTCGAATCGGCGCTGTTCCGGATTCCGATCGTGGCGCGCC
Organism: Gemmatimonadota bacterium; assembly: GCA_016719105.1. Classification (NCBI taxonomy): domain Bacteria; kingdom Pseudomonadati; phylum Gemmatimonadota; species Gemmatimonadota bacterium. Next base: position 340,308 of record JADKAQ010000001.1, read on the forward strand.
CCGCGACCTATCTTTTCGGTGCGGTCGCGGTGTCCATCGCCGCCGTGCTGTCGGCGATCATCGTCCGCCGACGCATCGATCGGCTGGACCTCGTGGCTGTCCTCAAGACCCGGGAGTGACCCCATGCGCGTGACGCGAGCGCAGGTGCTGTGGATCGTTGGAGCGGCGGCGGCGGTGGGGATCGTCGTCTGGCGCCTCCGTCCCGCACCGCTCGAGGTGGAGATCGCCCCCGTGACCGTGGGGACGCTGCGGGTGACGCTCGAAGAGGATGGACTCACCCGCGTGCGTCATCACGTCGAGATCGCAGCGCCGGTGAGCGGGCGCGTCGACGAGAATCGCCTCGCCGCCGGCGATTCGGTCGAGGTCGGCGGTGTGGTGGCCACGTTGCATCCGTCGCCGCTCGACCCGCGTTCGCGCGCCGAGGCGCAGGCGCTCGTGGCGCAGGCCGCGAGTCGAACGCAGGAGGCCCGCGCACAGGTGCAGCAGGTGCAACTGCTGCTCGACGAGGCGCGCCGCGATCGCGTTCGCGCCCGTCGCCTGGCCACGGAAGGGGCGTTGCCCGATCGGGAGCGCGAGCAGGCCGAGGCGCTCGTGCTGGCTCGCGAACGGGAACTCGACGCGGCCAACGCGCGCGTGTCGGCGGCGCGCGAGGGGGAACGGGCGACGCGCGCGACGCTCCTCGGCGCCGATCCCGGTGGACGCGCGGCGGGCGTCCCGGTTCTGGTCCGGTCGCCCATCCGTGGTCGCGTGCTTCGTCTCTTCGAGGCGCACGACCGCGTCGTCGTGGCCGGCACGCCGTTGGTCGAGGTCGGAGACCCGGGGAGCCTCGAGGTGGTCAGCGACATCCTGTCGCGCGATGCGTCGCACGTGGCGGTGGGGATGCGCCTTGAGGTCCGCACGTCGGGGCGTGCTCCCATCGTGGCGCACGTGTCGCGCGTGGAGCCGGCGGCCTTCACCAAGCGTTCGGCGCTCGGTGTCGACGAGCAGCGAGTCAACGTGATCGGGACCTTCGAAGCCCCCGTGTCGGGGCTTGGAGACGGCTTCGAGGTCGACGTGAGCATCATCCTGTGGGAGGGCGCGCAGGTGTTGCGCGTCCCGTCGGCGGCGCTAGTGCCGCTCGACTCCGGGTGGGCCGTCTATCGGGTCGAGGACGGAGTGGCACGACGAGTCCCGGTCACAATCGGCCGCCGCGGGGCCCGTGAAGTCGAGCTGCTCGGCGGCGTCTCGCCGGGCGCTCTCGTGATCGTGCGCCCGGATGAGCGGGTCCGCGACGGTGGGCGCGTGCGCGCGCTCCCCTAACGCTTCGCTGCACAGCTGCTACGGCTCTTCTGAGCGGTCGCGAACGCTTTGCCGACGCCTTTCTATCGCTCCGCCGGCGCGCTCAACAACGCCCGCGTCGCCGTGTGCTGCGGCTCCGTGAGCACTGTCGCGGCGTCGCCGTACTCCACGAGGACTCCCCTGGCGAGGACCGCCACGTGGTCGGCGAAGTTGCGGGCGAAGTCGACGTCGTGCGTGGAGATCAGGAGCGCGCGTCCCGAGCGGGCCAGCGTGCGCAAGGTGTCACCCAACGAGCCTCGCCGGGCGGGATCGAGTGCCGACGTCGGTTCGTCCATGAGGAGGACGAGCGGGTCGGGGGCCAACGCGCGGGCGATGGCGACGCGTTGTGCCTCTCCGCCCGACAGCTCGCGCGGGAGGGCGTGAATGCGCTCCAGGACCCCCAGCGACGCGAGCAGCTCGCGCGCCACCTCCTCGGCGCGCGCCTGGGGCCAGCCTAACGCGTGCATCGGTGCGAGCGTCAGGTTGTCGAGCACCGTGAGGTGTTCGAAGAGGGCATGCGCCTGGAAGACCATCCCGACCTTGCGTCGCAGCGGGCGCAGGCGTGCCTCGCCCGGGAGCGCGCCCGGCGCGAGGGTGACGTCGCCGATGCGAATGTGGCCGGCGCTGAACGGCTGCAGTGCGGCAATCGACCGCAGCACGGTCGACTTGCCTGCACCGGAGACTCCCATCAGCGCGCAGATCTCGCCGGGGGCGACGTCGAGGTCGACGCCGCGCAGCACCTCCTGGTCGCCACGCCGCGCGGAGAGGCCGCGGATTTCGAGCGGTGCGCTCATCGCGGGCTCCACCGGCGCTCGAGCGAGCGCGCCGCGCGCGAGAGCGGGAGCGACAGCGCCAGGTACAGCGCGCCGCACAGGACGCCGGGGATGAACCAGCTCCCGATGTTGGTGGCGTAGATCGCCGTTTGCTTGGTGAGTTCCACCACGGTGATGACCGAGACGAGCGACGAGTCCTTGAGGAGTGCCACGAAGTCGTTCGTCATCGGTGCGAGGGCGAGGCGAAAGGCCTGCGGCCCCCGCACGAGGCGCAGCACCTGCAGTTCCGAGAGCCCGAGCGTCCGCGCCGCCTCCAGCTGCAACGGGGCAATCGACATCAGGGCCGAACGATAGATCTCCGACTCGTAGGCGGCGTAGTTGAGACCGAGCCCGATCACCGCCGCCAGGAAGGCGGGGAGGCGCACGACGCCTGACAGTCCGTAGTACAGGACGAAGAGCTGCAGCAGGACCGGCGTCCCGCGCATCACCTCCACGTACGCCGTCAGCAGTAGGCGCACCGCGGGAGGGCCGTAGACGCGCCCCGCCGCGATCGCCACGCCCAACGACACCGCCAGCAGCATGGCCAGGCAGGAGAGGACGAGCGTGAGGCCGGCGCCGCGCAGGAGGGCGGGGATGTAGCGCGCGATGCTCGATGCCGAAGCGGTTGACGGCTCGGGACGAGTCGCGGCCGAATCGGCGAGCACGCGCTGGAAGAGCGCCGCCTGCTCCTCATCCCAGACGTCCCACCGCCGGAACGTCGCCTCCAGCGAACCGTCGCGCATGCGCGCGCGAAGGACCGCGTTGGCCGAATCGCGAAGCGCGCTATCGCCCTTCGCGAAGATGGCGATGTAGTGGCCGCGCGCGAACGCGTCGGGTTGGATGAGAAAGCCGCCGATACGCTTGAACGAGCGCTCGGCGATGATGTGGTCGAGCAGTACGGCGTCGAGCCGCCCCTCGACCAGGTCGGTGTACGGGTGCACGTCGTCGTCGTAGGAGACGGCGACCAGCCCCGTGCGCGACTGTTCGGCCAGTAGCATGCGATACGCGAGCGTCGCCCCCAGCGTCCCCACGCGCCGGCCGGCGAGATCATCCAGCGAACGATAGCGCGCGCTGTCGGCCCCGCGCACGGCGAGCACCTCGCGGAACTCGAAGTACGGCAGCGACGGGCTGTGCCGCTCGTGCAACTCCGGACGGTCCTCGACCCCCGACAGCCCCACGTCGAAGTCGCCCCGCTCCACCGAGGCGTCGATCGAAGCAAAGGCCACCTGGACGAACCGTGGCGTGCGTCCGAGTCCCTTGGCGATCATCTCGGCGATCTCGACGTCAAAGCCGCGCATGCTGTCCGGGTGCGCGGGATCGGCCTCGACATACGGGGCGCCGCCCTCGGCATCGCCGCCCCACCGCAGCACGGTGGTGCGCTCGCCGTCGGTTGGCGTCGACGGCCGGCCGCACCCCGCGAGCGTCATCGCGAGCGCCAGCACCGTCACCCGGCAGGCGACGGTGCGCGCGCTGCGCACGACCGGCACGAGCAGCGCGCGCGCCGCGCGCCTGCAATCCATCATCGTCAGGAGCGCGTCCCTAACGCCAGCCACCGGCTCCGCAGCGTCGTGAGCACGGTCGGGAAGTAGCCCATCTGCGAACGCTGGTCGGTGGTGGGCGGCTCCGAGACGCGCACCGTGTTGCCGTAGAGTGCGGCGATGCGCTGCACCAGTTCTGCCGCCGTCTCGGCCACGTCTCGCGCTTCCGCCAGGCGACGCTCGTCACGCGGCGAGGTCGCGTCGAGGCGTTGCACCTCGATGCGCGCCGAGTCGCTCAGCGCTGACGCCTCGCGATACAGGGCGGCGATGCGGTCGAGTGACGCCGTCCACTGCTGGCGCGCCAGCGGCGTGAGGCGCACGCGCAGGTCCTCGCGCACCTCGAAGCGCCGGGTCACCAGCGCCCCACCGAGGGAAAGGCGTGCCTCGTACATCCCCGGCGTCGCCCAGCGACCGGGAAGGCCGCCGCCGAAGCCCTCATCGTCATCGCCACCGCGCCCACGGCGCAACTCGGGGTGACGCAGGTTCCACACGGCGCGCACGACCCCTCCGTTGCTCCTGGCGGTCAGCGGCACGCGCGCGACTTCCGTTCCTGCGGCGGTGTGAATGGCGATCGTCGTCCCCGCGGGAACCCCGTCGCGAGCCCACACGTCGATGATCGCCCCCACCGGCGGATTTTCCCCGCGGAAGACCATGTCGCCGGCGTGCGCCTTGGTGCTCGCCATGCGGTTCATCGAGGCCGGGGCGATCGAAAAGAGGTGCGCGGCCGACTGGCGCACGGCGGGGGTCATCTCCTGCAGGGCATGTACCTGGTCGATGATCCAGACGCCGCGGCCATGCGTGGCCAGCACGAGGTCGTTCTCGCGCGGCTGCACGACCAGGTCGTTGACCGGGACGGTCGGCATGCCGCCATCGAAGTACGACCAGTGCGCGCCGCCATCGAGCGTCACGTAGAGCCCGAACTCGGTGCCGAGGTAGAGCAGCTGCGGATTGCGCGTGTCCTCCACCACCACGTGGATGGCGCGCTCGGGCGGGAGGTCGCTCGCGATCGAGCGCCAGGTCGCGCCATAGTCGGTCGACTTGAAGAGATAGTTGGTGTAGTCGTTCGCCTGGTGGCCGTCGAAGGCGGCGTAGACGGTCCCCGCCGCGAAACGCGATGCCGCGAGCGAGGCGACCCACGTTTGCTTCGGCACGCCGGGGAAGTGCGGCGTGAGGTCGATCCAGCTGCGTCCGCCATCACGCGACCGCTTCACGTTGCCGTCGTCGGTCCCGACGTACAGCAGGCCCGGCGTCCGGGGCGACTCGGCGAAGGCCGAGGTGGTCGGATAGTACGAGACGCCATCGTCGAGCGAGAGCGTGTGCTCTTCCGGTGGCTGCCCCATGATGCGGAGCGTGCGCCGGTCGACGCCGGTGGTCGGGTTTCCTAACGAGCGCCACGTGTCGCCACGGTTGTTGCTCGTCCAAAGCAATGCCATGCCGGCAAAGACGGTGTTGGGGTCGTGCGAGGAGATCACGAAGGGAGAGTTCCACCCGGCGGGCGGGATCTTCTTTCCCACCTTGGGATCGGGGGCCCCCCAGTTGCCGAGCTTTGGTCCTTCGCCTTCCTTCACGGTCGGGCGCAGGTTCTTTGCCTCACGCGTCTGCACGTCGACGCGCGTGATGCCGAGATACTGCGACGACGAGTAGACGGTGCGATTGTCGGTCGTGTCGATCACGTTGTGAAAGCCGTCGCCGCCACCCACGCGGTACCAGTCGTCGTTGAGGATCCCCTGCGTGGAGAAGGTCTGGCTCGGCCCGCACCAACTGCCGTTGTCCTGCAGGCCGCCGCAGACGAAGTACGGCGACGACGTGCTGGCCGAGACGTGGTAGAACTGCGACACCGGAAGCGAAGCCACGTACAACCACTTCTTCCCGCGGTCGTAGCTGATCCCCACACCACCGTCGTCTCCCTTGATGAGGTGGCGCGAGTCCTTCGGATCGACCCACACCACGCGGTCGTCACCGTGCAGCGTCTGCCTCGGCTCCACGAACGTCTTGCCGCTGTCGTCGCTCACAGAGTACTGCACCATGTAGATGCGGCTCTGGTCGCTCGGGTCGACCCGGATCTGCGACGAGTAGGCGGGGCGGGGGTTCCAGTCGCTCATGCGGCGCCACGTCTCGCCCTTGTCCTCGGAGCGGAAGACGCCGCCCAGGCGCTTGCCGTAGGAGATGGAGGAGGTGTAGCGCTCCCCCTGCTCGAGCGAGATGTAGACAACGCGCGGATCCTTGCGATAGATCGAGATCCCGATGCGCCCGACCTGACCGTCCGGCAGCCCACTCGTCAGGCGGCGCCAGGTGCGCCCAGCATCGGTGCTCTTGTAGAGGCCGGCCCCGGGGCCACCGCCCACGAATCCGAAGGGTGCGCGGCGGCGCTGGTACAGCGCGGCGTAGACGATGTTCGGGTCCGACGGATCGATCGCGACGTCGACCGCTCCGGTGTCTTCGTCCTTGGCGAGTACCAGCGACCAGGTCGCCCCGCCGTCGATGGACTTGTAGAGCCCGCGATCCGGGTTGGGCCCCCAGAGATGGCCGGGGACGGCAACATAGACGATGTCGGAGTTGGTCGGATCGATCGCGACGCGCGCGATGTGCCGGCTGTTGCGAAGCCCGACGTTGCGCCACGTGGCGCCGCCGTCGGTCGACTTGTAAAGGCCGTCGCCCCAGGACGAACTCTGGCGGTTGGTCGCCTCGCCAGTCCCCACCCACACGATGCGAGGATCGCGTTGATCGACGGCGAGGGCCCCCACCGAGTGCACGGCTTCGCGCTCGAAAACCGGCTTCCAGATGACGCCGTTGTCGGACGTCTTCCAGACCCCGCCGGTGGCGCTCCCGGCGTAGAACTCGTACGGGTTGGACTCGTTGACGGCAATGTCGACGATGCGCCCGCTCATGTTGGCAGGGCCGATCGAGCGGGCACGAAGCGCCGAAAACTCCGGGGCGCCCTGCGCGCCTGCGGCCGGCGGAATCAAGGCGGCGAAGCAGGCGATGGCGACGCGGAGGGACGAGTGCGTATGACGGGGCATTGGAGATGAGGTGAGCGACGCGCCAAGGCTATCGCCCGCGAAGCTTCGTGTCGACCGTCTCCTCTCGTGCGCGGTGGGGGCGCAGAACGCGTGGCGGCGGAGGATCGGGCTGGGACCTCGGGAGGGCGCTGGAACCAAAAAAAGTTCGTGTGTATATATCTCATAACAGAGACATTATCCCGAGGAATGATCCCATGAAGCGCTGGCTGCTCTCCGCCCTCTCCGTCCCCCTCGTGCTCGCCGCCGCCCCGGTCGCGCACGCTCAGACCACGAACTGGAAGATCGATCCGGTACACTCGGAGCTGACCTTCCGCATCCGCCACTACGTGACGCGCGTCCGCGGGACGTTCGGCAAGTGGGACGGCGTCATCACCGCAGACGCGAGCTCGCTGAGCAAGGGCGCGGTGGCCGTCACGATCGACGCGAAGAGCATCGATACCAACAACGAGACGCGCGACAACCACCTGCGTTCGAACGACTTCTTCGCCACCGACTCGTTTCCGACGCTCTCGTTCAAGAGCTCGAAGGTCGAGGTGAAGGGAGAGTCGATCAAGGTCTACGGCGATCTCACGATTCGTGGCATCAGCAAGCCGGTCGTCCTCGAAGGCGCGTACAACGGCGTGACCAAGGACATGCAGGGGAAGGACCGCATCGGCTTCGACGCGTCGACGAAGATCAATCGCCTGGACTACAGGGTGACGTGGAACCGCGCCCTCGAGGGGGGCGGCGCCATGCTCGGCGACGAGGTCGAGATCAACATCACCGTCGAGGCGGTCAAGCAGTAACCGCTCGCTCGGGAGGGGAGACGGGGCGTCCGGTCATGGCCGGGCGCCCGCGTCCGCAGCCAATGCGGCGCCTGGCGTTCGTGCCTCGTTAGGTGCGGTGCCAGTCGCCCTCGTACTCCATGTACCGCGCGGTCTCCAGCGCCAGGTCCTCGCCGAGCAGTCGCGCGACGACGTGCAGCGACATGTCGATCCCCGCGCTCACGCCCGACGAGAGGATCACGCGGCCGTTGTCGACGATGCGCGCCCCCTCGCGAATCGCCGTGTGCGGTGCCACCGCGCGAAGCTCGTTGAAGGCGAGGTGGTGCGTGGTCGCGGCGAGGCCGTCGAGCAGGCCGGCGCAGGCGAGCACCAACGCCCCGGTGCAGACGGACAGGAGGTACTCGCACGCCGCGCCCTGCGCCGCGACCCATTCCAGCATCACCGGGTTCTTCATCTCTCGGCGTGTCCCGAATCCACCGGGGACGAGCAGAATGTCGGGGCGAGGGGCACTCGCGAAGGAGTGGAGCGGCGTGACCACCAGTCCATTGCGCGCCCGAATCGTCTGGCCGCGCTCCGACACGGTGAAGACGTCGAACGGATCGAGTTGCGATCGACGTCCGCACACCGAGAAGACCTCGAAGGGCCCGGCGAAGTCGAGCACCTCGACCTCGTCAAAGAGGACGACAGCGACGGTGCGGCGCGTGACAGCGGCGAGGCCGGCGTGAGGCGAATGGATGGTCATCCCCTACAGGATATACGGGGGACTCCCTCACGCGCGAGTCATGCAGCTTCCTCAGCTTCCCGCGCATGTTCTCCCACACGATCATCGAGCCCTTCCGTGTCCGCACTGTCGAGCCGATCCGGCAGACGACGCGTGCCGAACGCGAGTCCGCCCTGCATCAGGCGAGCTACAACGTCTTTCGCCTGGATGCGCGCGACGTCCTGATCGACCTGCTGACCGACTCGGGGACCGGCGCGATGTCGGCCAACCAGTGGGCGGCGATGATGCAGAGCGACGAGTCGTATGCCGGCGCCCGCTCGTTCCATCGCTTTCGCGACGCGGTGGCCAACATCACGCACCTCACGCACGTCCTGCCGACGCACCAGGGGCGCGCCGCCGAGCGCATCCTCTTCACGGCGATGGTCCGCGCGGGCGATGTCGTCCCCAACAACACCCACTTCGACACGACGCGGGCGAACGTCGAGGACCGCGGCGGTATCGCCCTCGATCTCCCGTGTGCGGAGGGGCGCGATCCCGAGCTGCTGCATCCGTTCAAGGGGAACATGGATGTCGAGGCGCTGGAGCGCGCACTGCGAGAGCACGAGGGGCGAGTCCCGCTGGTGATGGTCACGGTGACCAACAACTCGGGCGGGGGACAGCCGGTGAGCATGGCCAACCTTCGCGCCGTGCACGAGGTCTGTCGTCGTCACGGCATCCCGTTCTTCCTCGACGCGTGTCGCTTTGCCGAGAACGCCTGGTTCATCAAGCTACGCGAACCGGGATACGCCGACAAAACGCCGTTCGAGATCGCCCGCGAGATGTTCTCGCTGGTCGATGGTTGCACGATGAGCGCGAAGAAGGACGGGCTGGCCAACATCGGCGGCTTCCTGGCGCTCAACGACGAATCGATCGCCAACCGCTGCCGCAACAACCTCATCCTCACTGAGGGGTTCCCGACGTACGGCGGCCTGGCCGGCTACGACCTCGAAGCGATCGCGGTCGGGCTCTCCGAAGTGCTGGAGCCCGACTACCTGCGCTACCGCATTCGATCGGTGGAGTACCTCGCCGAGAAGCTGCAGAAGGTCGATGTCCCCATCCTGGTCCCCCCGGGCGGGCACGCGCTCTATCTCGACGCCAAGCGCTTCCTGCCGCACGTGCCGCAGCTCGAGTATCCGGCGTGGACGCTCTCCTGTGCGCTCTACCTCGAAGGCGGAGTGCGCGCGGCGGAGATCGGGACGGTCATGTTCGGCCTGCAACCCGATGGCAGCGAGGTCCCCGCGCGCATGGAGTTGCTGCGCCTCGCCTTCCCGCGGCGCGTGTACACGCAGTCCCACGTGGACTACCTGGCCGAGGTGATCGCGTACGTGCGGCAGCGCTCCCACCTGCTGCGCGGCATGCGCATCGTCGAGCAGCCGCCGGCGCTGCGTCACTTCACCGCGCGACTGGCCCCGCTCGCCCCCGGCTTCTACGCCAGTTAGGCGCGCCGGCGTGACACTCGGTCACGTCGGCAACGCATGACGACGCACGCGCCCTCAGTTGAGCGGCGCGCCTAACGCGTCGCCGAGTGCCTTGGTGAACGACGTGTCGGTGGCGCGCACCGTGCCAAGGTGCTTCCACCGCAGCACCCCCTCGCGGTCGATCAGGTACGACGCCGGGACGCCGAGCGCCATGTACAGCGTCTGGACGCGCTCGTCGGGGTCGAGCCAGATGGGGTAACGCATGCCGAAGTCGGTCCGGAAATCGCGAATGGTGGCTTCCGATCCACTCGCGTCGACGCTGACGCCGATCACCTCCAGGCCGTTGGCAGCGTGCTGGTCGTACAGGGACTGGAGGTAGGGAATCTCCTCGCGACAGGGGGCGCACCAGGTCGCCCAGACGTTGAGGAGGACGACCTTTCCCTTCTGGTCGGCGATGGACGCCGCTTTCCCCTCCAGGGTGGTCGCCGCGTACGGAGGAATCGGCTTCCCGATGGCGACTTCCGTGGGCGGCGCGTCGGAACGGGCGCAGGCGACCGCCGACCAGAGGACGACCGCCAGCGCGAAGCGACGACCCGTCATGGCAGCGACTCCAGCCGGTAGCGCGCGAGTCGGACGCGCGCCGAGTCTCCCGGGACGGTCCATGCGGCGACGAGTTCGCCGCCGCGGCGCGTGATCCTGGGGAAGCCGCTCGCGCGGACCCCGGACGATCGCGCCAGCACCACGGGTGCTCCTGACGTTCCGTCGCGACGGACGCGACGCAGGCGTACCTCGGCGGTGGTGCTGTCGGTGCGCTCCAGCCACGACACCGCGGCCGTGCCGTCGTCGAGCATCTCCACGTCGACACGCCCGGCCGGGTTGCCCGCGTCGATGCGTTGCGGCGGGGAGAACGAGGCTCCGGCATCGATGCTGTAGGCCACACGGACCCGCGCGGTGTCCTGCGCGCCGGTGAACCAGGCAATGACCACCGTGTCGCCTCGCGAGGCGAGGGCGGGGCCGTTGACGGGGCAGGCGTCGATCTGCCAGTGGTCGTCATGCACGACGGCCGGCGTAGTCCACGCCCCGTCGACCCGCCGCACGACGGAGATGTCGCGCACTTCATCCTCGGTTCGATCGCGATAGGCCACGACCGGGCCGCGCGTGGTGCGCGTCGCGGCCACCTGACAGCAGTCGCAGTTGCGCTGGTCGAGGAGCAGTTCACTGCCTAACGTACCGTCGGCCCCGATGCTCGTGGTCGCGACGTGCATGGCGCGCATCGACGCGTCGTGGTGCGTCGTGCCGCGGCCATCGAGCCAGGCCGCCTCGATCCCGCCGTCGTCACCAGGCCAGATGGCGACGAAGCCGTGCTCCGCGGCGATCCCGTCACGATGCAGCACCTCGCCCGCACTCCAGGTGCGCCCGGAGTCAGCCGACCGGGTGATCATGACGTCGTAGCTGTACTTGCCGCCCGGGCGCCGCTGCAGCCAGTGCGCGAAGAGCATCCCCTTGCCCGACGCCACGACCGATGGAAAGTCGGCCCAGTTGACGAAGAAGTCGTTCCGCTCGGCGATGGTGCGCACGTCGCTCCAGGTCTCGCCCACGAGGCGCGCGTAGCGGAGCGCGTAGGTGGAATCGCCGCTCCGCTCGAGCCAGGAGAGGTGCACCGTGCCGCTGGCATCGGTGGAGAGGAACGGCTCGCCACTCCGCGTTGCGGCGGGGGAGGGGAGCTCCTGCAGCGGGTCGCCCGGCGGCAGTTCAATCACCTGCACGCAACCCGCGAGGGCCACGCCGAGCACGAGGGGGAGGAGGCGCATCCCGGAATCTGTCCGGCGAGCGCGCGGGGCGTCAATCGCGCGCTCGACCGGAGGGGCGACCGATCGCCCCTGGCTCCAAGCGTCGCGCGCTCAGCGTCGCGCGGCCGCGTCGTGGCGATAGATCGTGCCGCCTTTCATGACGAAGCGCACTCGGCGCGTGGCGTCGATGTCCTTCGTCGGGTCGCCTTCCATCGCCACGAGATCGGCCCAGAGCCCCGGCTTCACGCTCCCCAGCCGGTCGTCCAGGCGGAGGACCTTGGCGGTGACCGAGGTGGCCGCACGCATGGCCTCGAGCGGCGACATCCCGTAGTCGACCAGGAGTTGCAGCTCCCGGGCGTTCTCGCCATGCGTGAAGACGCCGACGTCGCTGCCGTTGCAGATCGTGACCCCGGAGGCGCGCGCGCGCGCGAAACTCTCGCGCTTGTTCTTGATGCGCGCCGGTTCTGGCTCCACGCCCTTCTGCCAGCCGCCGTACTGCGAGGTGGCGTCGCCGGCGGCGAGCGTCGGGCAGAAGGCGACTCCCTTCTGTGCCATGAGGGTGAAGACCTCGGTCGTGCCGAAGTCGCCGTGCTCGATGTTGGCGACGCCGGCCATCGTCGCACGCCGCATGGCTTCGGCCGACGAGGCATGGGCGACGACGTGCCGACCGCTCGACTCCGCAATCTCGACGGCAGCGCGGAGCTCCGACTCGGTGAAGGCCGGGCGCGTCTCTCCCGTCGGGCCCCAACGATAGTCGGCGTAGACCTTGATCCAGTCGGCGCCATGCTTGATCTGGTCGCGGACGACGCGCACGAGTTCGTCGGTGTTGCCCGCCTCTTCGGCCCCCTGGGGGATGTCGAGGTCGTTGGCGAAGGATCGCGGGCCGTAGCTCCCGCGGCCGACGATCGCCTTGGTCGTCACAAGCATGCGCGGCCCGGGAATGACGCCCTGATCGATCGCCATCTTCACGCCGACGTCGGCGTACCCGGCCCCTTCGGTGCCGAGGTCACGGATGAGGGTGAAGCCGGCCATCAGCGTCTGTCGCACATGATTCGTCGCGCGAGCGACGCGAAGCGCGGTGGGATCGCGCAGGACCTGGTCGTCCCAGGTGGCCTCATTGTACGGATGCAGGAGGACGTGCGAGTGCGCCTCGATCATCCCGGGGGTGAGCGTCAGTCCGGGAAGGTCGACGACCTGCGTCCCCGCCGGTACGGTGACCGAACTCGCAGGCCCGACTGCCTCGACCTTGTCGTCGACGACGAGGACGACCACACCGGGGCGCGGGGCATCGCTCACGCCGTCCCACACGCTCGCAGGGCGCAGCAACGTTGCCCGGGGCTTGGGGGCGACGGGCGCGCTCCCCTGTGCGCCAAGCGTGGGCGCGACAGCGGAGAGGGAGAGGGCGGCAAGGATCGCCGTCGCACGGGTGAAGGGCGTCCTGCCTAACGTGATGGAGGCGATGCGCATGGGGGCCGGGCGGGAGACGTGCCGAACGCTGCGGAGGGGCGGGAAGGTGCGCTGCAACACGCCGGGAATCCAGTCGCCGGGGCCCGACCGCTCCCCGCGCCCACGCGGGTCACGCCGCAGCGAACACCGCGTGGGCGAACCGGGCCAGCTTGTCGCTATCCAAGGCGCCGTCGGTGCGGACGCCGGAACAGACGTCGATCCCGAACGGGCGAACGGTCGTGATGGCTTCTCCGACATTGTCGACGCGCAAGCCGCCGGCGAGCAGGAGCGGGCGATCGGTCGCGGCGCGAATGCGCGCGCTGAGCGCCCAATCGTGCGTGCGACCGGTTCCCCCGAGTTCCTTCACGGCGAGCCGAGGGTTGCCGGAGTCGAGCAGGAGGCGATCGACGAACGGGGCCAGCTCCATCGCCTCGTCGATGGAAGATTCGTCGAGCACGTGAATGACCTGCACGAGCGTCACCCCTTCGACGAGCGCGCGCAGCCGCTGGTACTCGTCGTGCGAGGCGAGTCGGTCCACCAGCTGCAACGTGGTCGTCCGGCAGCGCGCGTGCTGCGCGGCGATCGCCGTCGCCTCGCGTTCCGAGGTGAGCAGGTAGGTCTCGATGGGGGGCGAGACGACGGCAGCGATGCTGGCGATCGTTGCCTCGTCGATGACCCCGGGCCCCGACGGCATGGCCGACACGAGGCCGAGCGCCGACGCTCCTGCGCCGATGGCGCGGGCGGCCTCGGCAGGGGTGGCGATGCAGCAGATCTTGAGATGCATGGGCGGGGCCGAGCGCGTCAGGGGGCGGGTGTCGGCGCCGTCGCGGGGGTGGTCGGCTGCGCCGCGCCCGGCAGCGCATGGGTCAACACCGGGATCTCCGTCACCCCGCCCGAGACGATGAACGCCATCATGTCGGAGCTGTTGGCGTCGAGGCGCGTGACCGCGGTGGTCGGGAAGATGTACATCTGCCCCGAGAAGTTGTACGAGTGTGGCATGTACACGGAGACGAAGCCCGGCATCTCGAGCTGCGTGAGCGATTCCTGCGTCACGAAGCCGAGCGCCCGGGCGTTGCCGCCGGGGAAGAGCTCGACGACGACCGGCTTGTCGAAGCGGCGCTTCTCGCCGACGAAGGCACTCACCAGGTCGCGCGTCGAGGAATAGAGCAGGCGCACGAACGGCAGACGCTCGAGCAGGTCGTCGAGCGCGCCGATCAAGCTGCGGGTGATGAAGCTCGAGGCGAGGAAGCCGAAGAGGGTGATGAGCGCCAGGGAGACGGCGAAGCCGGCGCCCGGAATCGGGAGGCCGAGCCAGCCGTCGATGGCGCGGAAGACCACAACACAGATGTACGCCGTGATCCCCACGGGAGCGAGGAAGACCAGCCCGCGCAGAAAATACGTGAGCAGGCGCCGGGTGAACCCCTGGGTGGCCGTGCGGGCCGACACCTAAGCCGACACAGATGACAGGGTGGTCTCGACGGGGAGCTCCGCTGCCTGCCACGCCTGGATGCCGCCGCGCAGGTTGACGACGGGCGCTATTCCGTGCAGTCGAGCGAGTGACGCGGCGATCGCCGAGCGGGCGCCGCCCTGGCACTGCATCACGATGCGATGCTTCGACGCGAGTTGGGGGAGCACGTCGGCGAGGCGCCCGAGCGGGGCGTTCACCGCCTCGGCGATGTGTCCCGCCTGCCATTCGCTGCCGGCCCGCACGTCAACCAGCGTGATCGCGTCGTGCCGCAGCCACTCGGCCAGCGTCGGGGGATCGATCTGCTCCACGCTGTCGAACTCCCGCCCCGCGGCACTCCACGCGGTGAAGGCCTCGGCGCCGAACCAGCCGACCACGCGGTCGAGGCCGATCATGGCCAGCTCGGCGGCGGCGGCCCGCACCGTCGCATCGTCGCTGTCGTCACACAGGAGGTAGACGTCCCGCGCGTAGTCGATGAGCCACCCGCTCCAGCCGACGAACGACTTGTTGAGCGGGACGTTGAGCGTACCGGGGATGTAGCGGTTGGCGGCGACGTCGGCGCGGCGAATGTCGACGACGAGCGCCTGGCTGGCGAGGACGTCGTCCAGCCGGGTGGCGGAGATGTGCGGCGGGGCGGGGAGGTGGCCGAGGATCGCCGGCCCCTCGCGATTGAGCTTCTTCATCATCGCGAAGTAGCGCGGCGGGTCGGGTTGTCCCTCGAGGACCGCCTCCACGAACCGGGCCTCGTCGTGAAGCTGCAGCGCCCAGTTGGCGAACTTCTCGTAGCCTAACGTGGTCTGTGGCACGGCGCCGAGCGCCTTGCCACACGCCGACCCCGAGCCATGCCCCGGCCACAGCTGCAGGTAGTCCGGCGCGCGCGCGACGAAGCGCTGCAGCGAGTGGAAGAGCTGCGCGGCGCCCGCCCGCATCGTCCCCTCGACCTTGGCGGCGCGCTCGAGCAAGTCGGGGCGCCCGACGTCGCCGACGAAGATGAAATCCCCGGTGAAGGCGCCCACCGGGTGCGGCGACGCCGGCGTATCGGTCAGGACGAAGATGATGTGCTCGGGCGTGTGCCCCGGCGTGTGGATCACGTCGAGCCGCAGGTTGCCGACCATGAAGGCATCGCCGTCGCGCAGGAGCGTCACGGCATCCCGCGTCGCGAAGGCGTACTGCCACTCCGGGCCCCCTTCCGCCGACAGGAAGAGGCGCGCGCCGGTCCGGGCCGCGAGTTCGCGACTGCCGGAGAGGTAGTCGGCGTGAATGTGGGTCTCGCTGACGTGCGTGATGCGCAGTCCCTCGCTCGCGGCGGCCGCGACATACTGGTCGGCGTCGCGGTGCGCGTCGATGACGAGCGCTTCGCCGGTCTTCTGGCATCCCACGAGGTAGCTCGCCTGGGCCAGCCCCTCATGATAGAATCGCTTCAGGAACACAGCTCCTCCAATCTCCAGCGGCAGTGGCACACGGTGGTCGGAGAAAAGTGCTCGGTCGGGGGCGCCGGAGGTAGGGCTGCGCGCCACCGATGCGCCCAGCACGGCGGCCGCGCTCCGGTGCAACGCGCGCGACCTTCACGCGACGATCGCCCACCTGCGCGCCATCTCGATTTCCCGCGCCTCCGTACCGGACCGTATCTTCACCCCATGCCGCCCGCCATCGAGACGCACGCGCTCCGCAAGGTCTATCCCGCTCCGTCGGCGCGTCGGCGATCCGGGCCGTCCGGACGAGGGATGGGACCGCCGCCGGCCCCCGCGATGGCACCGGCGCGCGTCTCCGCCGAGGGGGTCGTCGCGCTCGACACCCTCGATCTTTCCGTGGGTGCGGGAGAGTTCTTCGGCCTACTCGGGCCTAACGGCGCCGGCAAGACGACGACCATCGGCATCCTCACCACGCGCATCGTCCCGTCGTCGGGACGCGCGCTGGTGGCGGGCTATGACGTGTCGGGTGAACCGGCGCGCGTGCGGCAGCGGATCGGCGTGGTGCCGCAGCGACCGAATCCCGATCGCAGCCTGACGACGCTGGAGAACCTGGTCTTCCACGCCGCCTACTTCGGCATCCCGATCGACCGGGCGGAGCAGCATGCGCTGGAACTGCTCGAGCGCCTGCGCATCGCCGACAAGGCCGACGCCAAGGTCGACGCGCTCTCCGGCGGACAGCAGCAGCGCCTCATGATTGCACGCGCGCTCATCCACGAGCCCGAGGTGATCTTCCTCGACGAGCCGACCGTCGGGCTCGATCCGCAGGCGCGGCTGGACCTGTGGGGGATCCTGCGCGACCTGCACGCGCACGGGCGCACGATCGTGATGACGACGCACTACATGGAGGAAGCCGACCAGCTGTGCGAGCGACTGGCGATCGTCGATCGCGGGCGCCTGCTGGCCTGCGACACGCCGGCCAACCTCAAGGCGAGTGCGCCTGGCGGCACCCTGATCGAGATCACGCTCGATGGCCCCGCCGATGGCGTCGTGTCGTCGGCGCTCGCCGTCGCGGGCGTCACCCGCGCCGAGGCTCACGGCGTGGCGCTTCACGCGTACAGCGAGCGCGGGGGCGAGGCGATCCCCGCGCTCATCGGCGCCGCGCAGGGGAGCGGGCGCACCGTGACCAACATTCATCTCACGAGCCCGTCCCTGGAATCACTCTTCATCTCCATGACCGGAAGGAAACTCGATTGACGGCGCGCACTGCGGTCTCAGGGGAGCGGCCCCCGGTGTCGGCTCGGTCGGTCTTCGTGGCGTTGCTCCGGCGCGATGCGCGAGTTGCACGTCGCGAGCTGCCGTCGTTCCTGGTGCGGACGATCATGCAGCCGGTCCTCTTCCTCATCGTCTTCGGCTACCTGCTGCCACGCATGGGCTTCGTGCGGTCGGGTTACACCTCGGCACTCCTGCCGGGGATCATCGCCGTGTCGCTCACGCTGTCGTCGGTTCAGTCGGTGGCGCTCCCGCTGGTACAGGACTTCGGCTTCACGCGCGAGATCGAGGATCGGCTACTCGCGCCGGTCCCCATTCGGCTCATCGCCATCGAGAAGGTGGTGTCGGGGGCGTTGCAGGGCGTGATCGCGGCGTGCGTCGTCCTGCCGATCGCGCGCGTGATCATGGGGCCAATCACCGAATTGCACCTGCCGAACGCCGCGCTGGCGCTCGGTGTGACGCTTCTGGGCTCCACCGTCTTCGCGTCGCTGGGGCTGGTGATCGGGACGGCGATCTCGGCGCAGCAGATCGGGCTGATGTTCTCGATCATCATCGCGCCGATGCTGATGTTCGGCTGTGCGTACTATCCCTGGCGCGGCCTCGATGCGGTGCCGGCGTTCAAGTACGGGGTCCTGCTCAACCCGCTGGTGTACGTGGCCGAGGCGATGCGGGGGCATTGACGCCCTCGTTGCCGCACATGCCGCTCGCGGTGTCGTGCCTGGCGATGGTGGTGCTGTCGGCGCTGTTCCTTACGATCGGTCTTCGCACGTTCGCGCGCCGGGCCACGTCGTGACGTCGTCGTGACCGACGCGGCGCGCGCCGTGTGCGGTGTCGTGAGGAGGTGCGCGGCGCGTGCCGTTGGCGCGGCGTGGGCGCGGGCGCGATTGCCGGTACCATCTGCCGGCCCAATGCCCTACGTTTTTCCCCCATGACGAGCACCCGCATTCCCGCCGCGACCACGCCGGCCCCGACTCCTCCTGCCGAACCCCAGTCCTGGAGCGTCGAGGACGCGAAGGAGCTGTACAACATCGAAGGATGGGGCGCCGGGTTTTTCGACATCAACGACGCGGGGCATGTCATCGTGCGCCCCGATCCGTCGGTTCCCGGGACGACGCTCGATCTCTTCGAGATCGCGGTCGACCTGGAAGCACAGGGGGTGCCGCTCCCGGTGCTCCTGCGCTTCTCGGACATCCTCAAGCGCCGCATCGAGACGCTGAGCGAGTCGTTTGCCACCGCCATCCGCGAGTTCGAGTACACCGGCGGCTACACCACGGTCTACCCGATCAAGGTGAACCAGCAGCGCCACGTGGTGGAGGAGATCGTCGAGTTCGGGCGGAAGCACGGCGTGGGGCTCGAGTGCGGCTCGAAGCCCGAGCTGCAGGCGGTGCTCGGGCTGTCGGAGAGCACCGAGCACATCATCGTGTGCAATGGCTATAAGGACGAGGAGTTCATGCGCCTCGCCCTGATGGGGCAGAAGCTCGGGCACAACGTCTTCATCGTCATGGAGCAGTTGAGCGAGCTCGACGTGCTGCTCGACGCGGCCCGTGACCTCGGCGTGACGCCGCGCGCGGGCGTGCGCATCAAGCTCGCCTCCGAAGGGGCAGGGCGGTGGGCGCAGAGCGGTGGAGAGAAGAGCAAGTTCGGCCTCAACACGGCCGAGCTGATGAAGCTCATCGATCGCCTCAAGGAGATGGGGCAGCTCGACATCCTGCGGCTGGTGCACTTCCACCTCGGGAGCCAGATCACCGACATCCGCTTCATCAAGGCGGGGCTGCAGGAGATCTCGCGCTACTACGCGGAGCTGCACAAGCTGGGCGTGAACATCACGCACGTCGACGTCGGCGGCGGACTCGGGGTCGACTACGACGGGACCAACTCGGTCAACAACGCGTCGGTCAACTACACGTTGCAGGAATACGCCAGCGACGTGATCTACGGCCTGGCCGAGACGTGCCGCGAGGCCGACCTCCCAATGCCGCACATCATCAGCGAGTCGGGGCGCGCGCTTACCGCGCACCACGCCCTGCTCCTGCTGCGCGTCATCGACGTCGAGTCGCAGGCCGAGCCGCCGCTCCCCGAGATCTCGGAGGACGATCACGTCCTGCTGCACGAGATGCTCGAGGACTACAACACGCTGGCGAAGAAGAAGCTGCCGAAGCGCAAGATCGTCGAGATCTTCCACGATGCGTCGTTCGACAAGGAGCGCGCGCAGCAGCTCTTCAATTCGGGCGTCCTCTCGTTGCGCGAGCGGGCGATGGCCGAGACGATCTACTTCGCGACGATCAATCGCATCGCCATCGTGATCGCCGAGAATCGCGAGGCCTACGACGAGATCCTGAAGGAGGTCGACGCGACGCTGGTCGATCGCTACTTCTGCAACTTCTCGCTCTTCCAGTCGCTCCCCGACAGCTGGGCGATCGACCAGCTCTTTCCGATCATGCCGATCCACCGCCTCACGGAACGTCCCGATAGGCGTGGGACGTTGCAGGACGTGACGTGCGACTCTGACGGCAAGATCGATCGCTTCGTGGGTGGGCGTGACGGGCGTCCGAGCCTCGAGCTGCACACCTTCCGTGATGGCGAGGACTACATCCTCGGGATCTTCCTCACCGGCGCGTACCAGGAGATCCTCGGCGACCTGCACAACCTGTTTGGGGATACCAACGCCGTGCACATCCGGCTGACCCCCAGCGGGTACGAGCTCACCGACCTGGTGCACGGTGACACGGTGACCGAGGTCCTCAACTACGTCCAGTTCTCGGCGTCGCAGTTGCTGGGAACGTTCCGCCGCAAGGTGGGAGGGGCGAGCGGGATCACCCGTCAGGAGGCGAACACGTTCATCGCCGAGTATGTCGCGGGGCTCGAGGGGTATACGTATCTCGAGGGGGAAGCGGCGCGGTAGAAGACGGGAAGACGAAACGACCGCCCCGGGGGCGCCAAAAAACTCGGGACCCAGGTGTTGGAGCCCCCAGAGTCGTCGTCCCGTCTTCCCGTCTTCCCGCTCCCCCCGGCGTTGTCGCCACGCGCCGAAGCGAGCCGCGACCGCGCCCCAGTTCACCACGTTCCACCACGCGCCGATGTAGTCCGGACGGCGGTTCTGGTACTTGAGGTAGTAGGCATGCTCCCAGACGTCCAAGCCGAGCAGGATGTCGCCGGGCTTCTTGCCATCCATGATCGGGTTGTCCTGGTTAGGCGACGAGGTGATGGAGAGCTTGCCACCGTCGTTGAGCAGCCAAGCCCACCCCGACCCGAAGCGTCCGACCCCTGCCGCCTGGAACTGCGTCTTGAAGGTGGCGAAGTCGCCGAAGGCGGCGGCGATCGCCGCGCCGAGGGCACCCGTCGGCTCGCCGCCGGCGTTGGGGCCCATCAGGTTCCAGAACAGCGTGTGGTTCCAGTGCCCGCCGCCGTTGTTGCGCACGGCGGTGCGGATGTCGTCCGGGACGCCGGCGAGATTGCCTAACAACTCCTCCAGCGGCTTGTCCTGCAACCCGGCGTGCTTGTCGAGCGCCGCGTTGAGGTTGGTGACGTAGGCCTGGTGATGCTTGCCATGATGGATCTGCATGGTCTGCGCGTCGATGTGCGGCTCGAGCGCGTCGAATGCGTAGGGCAGTGCAGGCAGGGTGTGTGCCATATCGTGCGTTCTCCCGAAAGTCAGAGGGGAAGGATCACGAGGGGAAGTAAACGAAAGTCGATGGGAGAGTGAAGCGCCCACGGCGGATCAGGCGCGTGGGGTCCCGTCTCGCGTCCCCCTTGCCCGCGGGAGACGCGGCTTCCAGACTCCCGCGTCATGACCTCGCTCGGCGCGTCGCTCGACACCGTCTTCGTCGTGACCCACACGCACTGGGATCGCGAGTGGTATCGGACTGCGGAGGAGTTCCGGCCGGGACTGCTCGACCTCGTCGACGAGGTCCTGGATGGCGCCGCCGGGGGCCATTTCCTCCTGGACGGGCAGGTCATCCTCCTGCTCGACTACCTCGACAGTCGCCCCGAACGCGCCGGCGACCTGGCGCAGGCGCTGGCGGCGGGGCGCATCGACGCGGGGCCATGGTTCGTCCTCGGCGACAACCTCATCCCGTCGGGTGAGGCGCTGGTGCGCAACCTCCTGGTGGGGCGCGACGTGCTCGCGCGCCTCGGCGGGGAGGCGCCGCGGGTGCTCTACTGCCCCGATGCCTTCGGCCACCCGCACGCCATGCCGCGACTGGCTGCTGGCTTCGCGCTGCCGCTCGCCGTGCTCTGGCGGGGGTACGGCGGCGCACCGTGGCCGGCGGGCGACGTGGCGCGATGGCGTGATGACGACGGCAGCAGCGTGTTGCTCCATCACCTGCCGCCGGACGGGTACGAAGTGGGGTCCTCGCTGCCATCCGATGCACACGAGGCGGAAGCGCGATGGGCGCGCCTGCACAGCGTGCTGGCGCCGCGCAGCGCGTTAGGCGTCGTCCTCCTTCCCAATGGGGCCGACCACCACGCGGTACAGCGACGGCGGGGGGCCGCGCTCGACGCGCTCGCCATGGCCGCGGCGCCCACCCGGGTCGCTGTCGGTCGTTTGCAGGACTTTGCCGACGAGGTGCAGCGCCGCGCCGCCGGACGCGCCCTGCCGACGGTGCAGGGGGAATTGCGCCACTCCCCCGAGTACGCCTGGTCGCTGCAGGGGACCTTTGGTTCGCGGGCGCCGCAGAAGCGGCGCAATGCGCGGGCGGAGCGTCTGCTCGTGCACGGCGTCGAGCCGTGGCTCGCCATGGCCGCACGGCGCGACGGCGTCACCGCGCTGCAGACGCTCGACTCGCTCTGGCGCACCCTCCTGTCGTGTCATCCCCACGACACGCTCTGCGGTTGCTCGATCGATGCAGTGGCCGAGGCGATGGACCATCGACTGGGGGTCGTGGAGCGCGCCGGGGCACTGGTCGCGCGCCGCGCGCGCCTCGCGATCCTGGGACACGATGCCGCCGCGGCGCGCGAACGCGAGGACGAGTGGCGCCCGGTCGTCACCGTGTGGAACGCCCTGCCGCACGCGCGCGGGGGGATCGGCGAGGTGGAGATCGATGAGGTGGTGGGGGGCGTCCAGGTGGGCCCCGCGTCGGCGGGAGCGACGCTCCCGCGTCGTGTCGTGCGATCGTCGCGACTGGGCGATGGCACCGTGGCGACGCAGGAGCTGTCGCGCGAGTTCGTCCACGTGCGCGAGGAGTCGCCGCGCGACTATCCGCGCGACTTCCTCGTGCAGCGACGACGGGTGCTGGCCTGGCTTCCAGCGGTGGAGCCGCTGGGGATACGCGTCCTCCCCCTCCACACCGGGCGATCGCGCCCCGCCTCTCCGCCGCACCCGGTGACGGCCAGCGACCATGCCCTCGACAACGGACGATGCCGCGTCTGGCTCGATGACGAGCGACGGCTCTGCCTGACGAGCGCCGCCGGGCAGACCCTCACCGATGTCCTCGCCCTGGAGGTCGAGGGGGAGCGGGGCGACCTGTACACGCCTTCCCCGATTCCGGGGACGCGCCGGCAAGGAACCATCGTTCGCCATCGCTGCACCGCGCGCGGGCCGCTGCGCGGCGAGTTGCGCCTGACGATGAAGGCGGTGGTCCCGGCGCGCGCGCTCACCACGGCCATCGGAGGTGTCATTCGGCACAAGGCGACGCCGGTCACCGTCACCGTCGACGTGCGGCTCGACGCCGACGCCGAGGGGGTGGTGCTGGCCGTGCACGGGACGAACACGGCGCCGGATTGCCGCGTGCGGCTCGTGGTGCGCAGCGCGATCGGCCTGCCGGAGGTGCTGGCGGATGCGGCCTTCGGCGCCGTGATGCGGACGGGTGCGGCTGACGGAGGCGCGCCGGCGGCTGGCGCGGCGCGCGAGTGCGCGGTGCCGACGGCGCCGCTGCATCGCTACGTCTCGCTCTACGGCACCGATCGCGGCGTGACGGTCGCGAGCGATGGGCTCGCGGAGTACGAGGCGCGCCCCGACGGGAGCGTGGCCGTGACCCTCGTGCGTGCGGTGGGCGAACTCTCGCGCCACGACTTGCCCGAGCGGCCTGGGCACGCCGGCTGGCCCGCGGCCACGCCCGGGGCCCAGTGCGCCGGACCGTACCAGGCGTGCCTCGCCATCCTGCCGCATGGTCCGCCTGGCGAGGCCGTGCGCGCCCGCGTGGAGGCCTGGGTGCAGGGCTTCCTGCTGCCGCTGGTTGGGGAAACCTGGCGCTCGGCGATCGACCCGCCCGCGGCCGTGTCCGGGCCAAGCCTGACGGGGGAGGGGCTGGCCTTCCTGGCGTGCAAGCCGGGAACGGACGGCCGCTCGCTGGTGGTGCGCTGCCTCAACCTGCTCGATCGCCCCGTCGACGGGCGATGGCAGCTGACGGGGCTCCGGGAGGCCCGGTTGGCGCGCCTCGATGAGACGGCGGTGGGGATCCTTCCGGTGACGGTGGGGGGCGTCGTCGACTTCTCGGCGCCCCCGCACGCCACCGTGACGATCCTGTTGCGCGCCTAACGCCCCATCATCTTCCCGAGCATCCCCCCGAGGTCGTCGACCACCGAGCCGTCGCCATCGCGGTCGATGAGGCTCATCAGCCCGCCGAGTGCTCCGCCGGCCTGGCCGGGGATCGCGGCGCGCTCCTGACCGAGCATCGCCGCCAAGCCGCCGGCGTCGAGGCCGTTGGTGCGCTTGGCCTGCCCCAGGGCGGCCATCACGATCGGCGCCAGCATCCCCAGCAGTTGCCCGCTCTTGGCGGAGTCGAGTCCGGTCGCCGCCCCGAGTCCCCCGGCGACCGCGCCCTGCTTTCCGCCGAGGATGTGGCCGAGGATGCTGGCGCCGGCGCCCCCTCCTCCGTTCAACAGGGCCGGGAGGTCGTTCAGGATGCTGCCGTCGTGGTCGCGATCGAGGGCGCCGGCGAGCGAGGCGGCGCCGGCGGGCGACTGCGCGTTGCGCGCGAGCGCGCCGACGAGCGCGGGGAGGGCGGCACCGATCGCCTTCTGCGTCGTCGCGTCATCGGTGCCGAGTTGCTGGCTCATCTGGCGCACCGTATCACCACCAAGCTGCTGCATGAGACCGTCGAGCAGGGACGACATGAGGGACCTCGCGTGGGAAGCGCCCCGGGGGCGCGTGGCAGGGCGGGCGCCGGATCATCGGCATTTGCATCGCGGGGCGCCGGACCGCGTGCGTCGAAGAACGCGGGGGCCGTGGCGCGGCGCAAGGCACGACCCCGAATCTGGATTCGAGACGCAGGGCTCGTTAGGTCCGCTCCCCGAGCGGACGGACGCCGTCGCCCGACAGGCGATCGCGCAGCGCATCGCCGAGCACGGTACACAGCAGCACCGTCGCGACCAGCGCCAGCCCGGGGGCGAGCGCGACCCACGGCGCGGTGACGATCAGCTCGCGTCCGCCCGCGATCATGTTCCCCCAGCTCGGCGTCGGAGGCTGGACCCCGAGCCCGAGAAAGGCCAACCCGCTCTCCAGCAACATGGCGTTGCCCACGCCGAGCGTGAGCGCGACGATCGCGGGCCCCAGCGCATTGGGGAGGACGTGCCGCCACAGCGCGCGCCACTCGCCGACGCCGAGCGCCCGCGCCCCCTCCACATAGGGGCGTGAGGCGACCGCCTGCACCTCGGCGCGCACCAGACGGGCGACGCTCATCCAGCCCGTGAGCGCGAGGACGACGACCACGGTCGAGATGCCGGGGCGCCAGAGCGTGGCGCAGAGGAGCAGGAGGATGAGGCGCGGGATGGCGAGGAGCGCGTCGGCCACCGCCATCGCGATCCGGTCGACGGTGCCGCGCCACCACCCGCTCACGGCGCCGACGAGGACGCCGACTGCGGTTGCCAGCAGCGAGCCGCCGATTCCCACGGCGAGCGAGATGCGCGTGGCCAGCAGCATGCGGAGCAGCACGTCGCGCCCGAAGCGGTCGGTGCCTAACGGGTGCAGCACGCCGGCGGCGTCACGCGCCATGGGGGCCACCAGGCGCGCCCCCAGCACGTCGTCGATCGCCAGCGGGTCGACGCCGGAGAGCGGCGGGACGATGAGCGACAGCGCCGCCAGCACCAGCAGCGCCGCCAGGGCGCCCCACGCAGCGCGCGTCACGGTTCCCTCGGGCCGGTGGTCATCGCCGCCTCGGGTCCACCAGGTGCAAGGCGACGTCGGCGAGGGTGTTGGAGAGGATCACCAGCGTCGCGTACACCAGCGTTGCCCCCATCACGACCGGAAAGTCGCGGGCGGCGATCGCCGACAGGAGCGCGCGTCCCATCCCCGGCCAGGCGAAGATCCCCTCGACGAAGACCGATCCGGCGACGACACCGGGGAGGGCCAGGGCGAAGAGCACGACGAGGGGGCCGGCGGCGTTGGCGAGGACGTGGCGTCCCATGACGCCGCGCTCGCCCACCCCCTTCGCCCGCGCGGTGCGCACCCACTCGCTCGCCATGAGGTCGAGCGCCGCGCCGCGCGCATAGCGGGCGATGCCGGCCGCGCCGATGGCGGCGAGCACCGTCACGGGGAGGATCGCGTGGCGTGCCACCTCCACCATCGCGCGCCATCCGGTGGCCGTCGATGCCGGGCTGCGCATACCAAAGGCGGGAAGCCGAAGCCAGCCCGGAAAGTCCCACCACGACGCGCCGGCGGTGAAGAGGGCGACCAGGGCAAGTGCAAGCCAGAAGGATGGGGCGGCGAAGACGGTGATGCCGATCGCGGTCAGCAGGCGGTCGGGCCAGCGCCCGCGCCGCGCCGCCTGATAGAGCCCGGCCGTGACGCCCAGGGCGAAAGTGAGGGCGAGCGAGGTGAGCCCGAGGCCGAGCGATACGGGGAGGGCGCGCAGCAGGACGTCGCGCACCGGTTCGCGCAAGGCGAACGACTCGCCAAGATCGCCGGTGAGCACGCCGCCTACCCACCGTGCATATTGCGCGGGGAGCGAGGCGTCGAGGCCGAGCGTGCGCCGCAGGCGCATCACCTCGTCGGATGACGCCGAGGGTGACACGAGCAATTCTGCCGCATCCCCGGGCGCGAGGTGGGCGAGGAGGAACGTGAGCGAGACGACGAGCCACAGCAGGAGCAGCGACTCGGCGCATCGGTGGATGAGCGCGCGCACGTCGTCATAATGCCCTTCGGCCCCGCCACGTCAACGGCTTTCGCACGCGTCGTCGCGCCGATGGAGGCACGCCTCGGCGCGCCCGGTCGCGCGCACACCGTCACGCCGACGCTCGAGTGCCCACGCGCGCGGGGCGCGACCGCCGCGCATTCGGCGCCATCGATGGCGCTGACGCTCCTCGCGGTGGGGGCGGCGTGCCTCACCGGCGGGGGGTGCGGGCAGGCGTCAGCGGCGGGGGCGTCGCCGGCCGGGGGGACGGTCGTCGTCGCGTCGGGGGCCGACCTGGAGTCGGCCAACCCGCTCGTCACGGTCCACCCCATGGCGCGCCAGGTGCAACGGTTCGCCCTCTTCGTGACGCTGGCCCGCTACGATTCGGCGCTGCGCCCTGTGCCGTACTTCGCGCGGGCGTGGCGCTGGTCGGGCGACCGCCGCACGATCACCCTGTCGCTCGATCCGACGCTCCGCTGGCACGACGGCCGGGCGACCACGGCGCACGACGTCGCCTTCACGCTCGATGCCGCCCGCGATCCGGAGACGGCGTCGCCGCGCGGGGCCGATCTCGGGTGGCTCGCGCGCGTGGACGTCGCGGACGATACGACGCTGCGGCTCGTGGCGCGGCGGCCGCTCGCCGACCTCCCGTCGATTCTCTGCGAGCTCCCCATCCTGCCGGCGCATCGACTCGCCACCGTGCCCCGCGGGGACTTCCGGCGCGATCGTTTCGCCACGGAGCCGTTAGGCAACGGCCCCTTTCGCTTTCGCGAGCGGCGCGCCGGCGAGCGATGGATCTTCGATCGCAACGACGACTTTCCCGCCACGATGGGCGGGCCGCCACGCCTTGGCCGGCTCATCGTCGCCGTGGTGGACGAGCCGACCACCAAGTTCGCAGGGCTGGTGAGCGGCGACCTCGATCTGGCCGGAATCAGCCCTGGCATGGCGTCGCTGGTCCAGCGCGACCCGACCCTCGCGGTGCTCTCGTACCCGGCGACCTTTTCGTACGCCCTGGTCTTCAATTCGGCCCGCCCCCCATTCGACGATGTGCGCGTGCGGCGCGCGGTGAGCGCCGCCATCGACCGGGGGCGCATCGTCCAGGTGGCGCTGGCCGGCTTCGGGACGCCGGCCGGTGGCGCCGTCCCTCCCTCGCATCCGTTTGCGGCTGACGGGTTGGGCGACGCGGCCGCCGCCGGGCGCGACGAGCGCGCCGCTGCGCGTGCGCTCGAGGATGCCGGGTGGCGGCTCGGCGCCGACGGTCGGCGTCGCCGGAACGGCGACCCGCTGCAGTTCACCCTCCTCACGGTCGGGAGCGGCGACAATGCCCTCGAGCAGCTCGTACAGGGCGACCTGCGGCGCCTCGGGGTCACCGTGGAGATTCGCCAGATGGAGCTCGGCGCCTTCCTCGCCGAGGCGCGGGCGGTCCCCAAGCGGTTCGATGCCCTCGTGACGGGAATCCCGGGCGACCTCTCGCTTGCCCATCTCGCCGGTATGTTCGACGGGGCGCAGCGCGGTGGAGCGCTCGACTACGCGGGTTTCCACGAGGCGGTGCTCGACACCGCGTTCGCCGCCGCACGTGCGGCGACCACGACGGAGGGGGCGCGCGACGCGTGGCATGTCGTGCAACGTCAACTCGCCGATCGCATGCCGGTGGCGTGGTTGTATCACGCTCGCGGTGTGCAGGGGATTCGTCGGCGCCTTGGCGGCGTTCGCATGGACCTGCGCGGTGAACTCGCCACGCTCGCCGAGTGGACCGTGTCCCCCGCGCCGCGCGCGCCATGACGATCCTGCTCTCCCCGGACGCCGTGGCCGCGCGCGCGCCCGTGGCCCGCGGCGGACTGGCCCTGCTCGCGCAGTCGCTCCGCGCCGACCTCGCGCCGCTGCTCGAGGCGGGAGAGCCCTGGGTCCCGCCCGAAAAGGCGCGCCTCACGCGCGTCGGCGGGCGGTGTCCCACTCATGGAGTACTGCTCGACTTCGACCCGTGGCAGCCGAAGGCACACCGCTGCAGCGTCTGCGGCACGACGTATTCCGAGGACGAGCACTACCGCTGGTGGATCATGAACTACCAGCTCTGGCTCGCCGAACGTGCGGTGCATGCCGCCACACTGCACGTGCTCACCGGCGATGCGCCGTGCGGCGTCCTGGCGCAGGACATCCTGCGGGGGTATGCGTCGCGGTACGTGCAGTACCCCAATCGTGACAACGTCCTGGGGCCCACCCGCCCGTTCTTCTCGACCTACCTCGAGTCCATCTGGCTGCTGCAGCTGACGGTGGCGCTCGACCTGCTCGAGGCGCGCGGGGGGCGCCACGTCTTGGGCGAGGAGGTGCGCGAGCGGCTGGTGCGCCCCAGCGCGGCGATCATCGCGTCTTATGACGAGGGGATGTCGAACCGGCAGGTGTACAACAACGCGGCGATGGCCGCGGCCGGCGCGATGCTGGGCGACGAGGCGTTGGTTTCGCGCGCCATCGACGGCCCGTCGGGGCTGGCATCGCACCTCACGCAGTCGCTTCTGGCCGACGGGACCTGGTACGAGGGGGAGAACTACCATCTCTTCGCGCATCGCGGTTTGTGGTACGGCGTGACGATCGCCGAGGCGCTCGGCCACCCACTGGCCGCCGAAGGGCGGCGGCGCTTCGCCGAGGGCTTCGCCACGCCGTTCGCGACGGCGCTCCCCGACTTCACCTTTCCGTCACGCCGCGATTCGCAGTATCGCGTCTCGCTGCGACAGTGGCGCATGGCGGAGAGCTGCGAACTGGGAGTAGCGCGCGGCGACGACGATCGGCTGGGAGCGGCCCTCGCCGAGTTGTACCGGCGGGGGATCCCCGAGGGCGAGACGGGGCGTGCCCGCTCGACGGCCGAGGCCGAGCGCAACCTACCGCCGGTGCAACTCTCCCGTGCGTCGTTAGGGTGGAAGTCGCTCCTCTTTGCCCGCGCGGCACTCCCGCCGCTCGGTGGCAAGGTGCCCGCGTCTGTGCAGCTGGCGGGGCAGGGGCTCGCCGTCCTGCGGCGCGACCAGGCGCGCGCCTACGTGGCCCTCGACTACGGGGAGTCGGGCGGTGGGCACGGCCATCCGGACCGGCTCAACCTCTGGCTCGTGGTGGGAAACGCGCGCATCCTCGAGGACGTCGGCACCGGCTCCTATGTCGATCCGACGCTGCACTGGTACCGGAGCACCCTGGCCCATAACGCCCCCCTCGCCGACGGCCGCTCGCAGTGGCGCGTCTCCGGCGCGCTCACCGCGTACGACGAGCGCGGCGAGTCGGGGCTCGTGGCGGCACGGGCCACGATCGCGCCGGGGGTCGTGGTCGAGCGGACCGTCGTCGCCATGTCGAACTACGTGGTGGACGAGGTGCGCTGGCGCGCCGACCGCGTGGTCACCTTCGATCTCCCGTACCACGTGGATGCGGAGCTGGCCTCCGGGGGACGCTGGCGGACCACGGCCCTCGCCGGCGGGCGTGGGCTCGAGGACGGGTTCGACTTTGTTTCCGCCAGCGAGTACGTCGCGGGGACCCCGGGACTCTCGTTCGAAGCGCAGCTCGGCGAGGTGCCCGTGCGGGCGTGGGTGTACAGCGACACGCCGCACGAGTGGTGGCGTTGTGTCGCCCCCGGACCGCCAGGCGAAGCGCGCCGTCGCTTCCTGCTCCTGCGTACCCGAGGACGCGCCGGGGTCCTGCGCACCGTGTGGAACTGGACCGGGGAGGTGACGTCCTGCGTCTTCGAGCGGCAGCACGCGGTCGTGCACTTCGGTGCGTGGGCGCGCCACGTACATGGGCGCGACGAGGGGCGTTGGCGCGTGACCTTCGAAGCGGGGGGGACCGCCTCCACGATCGACTTCGCCGCCTCGCCCGACGCGGCGTCCCAACACGCGCACGATCCGGCACGCGACGAGCGGCGCGACGGCAGCACGATGGACTCGACCCACGCGCCGTCAGACGCCGGCGGTGCGCCGGACGTCGTGCCTGACATTGCACCTGACATTGCACCTGACGATGCGCTTCGTGCCGCGCGGCCGGGCGGCGTGGTGCTGCGTCGTGCCACCGACGTGCCGGCGGCGCCGGGGGCGCTGGCGCGCGGCGAGACACGGGGAACGGGGCCGGATGGCGGCGATCCCGTTGCGCGCTTCGTCCTGGGCGAGGCGTCCTATCGGCGCTCCGAGCCGACCTGGCGAGAGGCGGGGTGTCCGCGGGCGCGCGTCGCCGTGGTCGCCACGGCCTCGGACGTCGTCGTCGACGTCGATGTCGAGACGGAATCGGTCGCCTTCGCCCCGGCCTGCACCGCCAACCCGCTCGACAACGAGCACCCGGACATCAATTCCGACGGACTCCAACTCTACCTTGGCTCGTCGCACGGGAGTGGGCGCTACTACGCCTGGCTCCTCGTGCCCGAACTGGACGGGGCGAGCGTGGGCGTCCCCGGCGCCGTGCGCGTCTCGACCCGCGCCGCCTTCGGGCCGGCGGTGACGCTCACCGCGACCGCCGCCCTAACGAGCACCGGATGGGCGCTGCGGGCGACCATTCCGCGCGATACCCTCGCCCTCGACAGCGCGGGAGACTTCACCCTCGACCTCATCGTCAACGAGATTTCCCCGGGTCGCGAACGCCGACAGGGACAGCTCGTCCTCAGCGGCGGCCATGACGAATGGGTCTACCTGCGCGGCGATCGCCAGGACGCGGCGCGCGCTCTCCGATTTCACCTAGCCGATGTCTGAATCACTCCTGCACCGCGTCCGCGTGGTGCTGTTCGAACCGCAGGACCCGGTCAACATCGCCGCCACCGTGCGCGCGATGAAGAACATGGGGGTCCGCGACCTCTATCTCGTGCGGCCGGTGGATTTCACCGCGTACCGCATCGAGGGGATCGCCCACGACACGTACGACATCATCGAACGCATTCGCCGCGTCGAGACGCTCGACGAGGCACTCGCCGACTGTGTGCATGTCGCCGCGTTCAGCGCCCGCCGCCGGCGCCACAAGTGGGACCTCGCCTCGCCACGCGACATGGCGGCACGCCTGCTCGATCGCACCAGCGACGGACCGGTCGCCATCATGTTCGGTCGCGAGGATCACGGCCTCCCCAACGAGGCGCTCGACCGCGCGCACACCCTGGTGTCGATCCCCACGACCCATCACGCCTCGCTCAACCTGGCGCAGGCGGTGCTCGTGGCGCTGTACGAGTTGCACTTGGCGGCGGGCGACGCCACGCGCGTCGTCGCACCGCCGCGACACGATGCCCCTCCGGCCTCCAGCGAGGAGTTCGAGCGGCTCTTTCAGGATGCGGAACGCGGCCTCGCGGCGATCGACTTCTTCAAGACGCGCTTCCGCGATCACATCATGCGAAGCCTCCGCTCGCTGTACTATCGGGCGGGTCCCGATGCGCGCGAGATCCTCCTGTTGCGCGCGATGCACATCGAGGTCGTGCGCACGATCGATCGCATCCGGACACGATCCGGCGAAGCGGCGACGAGTGCCAGCGCCGCCGATCCTGCCGACGGCCCGCTTGCCTCGACGCCGGACACGTCCGGTGATGCCACCGACGCGCCCGACGCGTAATCTTTCCGCGATCCCGTCGCCCATCGCTCCCCACCTCCGATCGCCCCCGCTCGCCATGCCATTCAAGCGCTTCTTCGGACGCGGCAACGACGAACCCACGCCACCGCCGCCTGACGACGAACCCGAGGACGAGGGAGAGGAAGGGCTCGCCCCCGAGGCCGAACTCGCCGCCGATGAGATCGATCGCGACTGGCGTGAGCGCGCCGCGGTGGTCATCCCGGGAGGCACCTCGACCGCGAGCAAGCGCCCCGTCTCGCTCTACGGGCCCGACTCCCAGGTCGGCCCCGCGCACTTCACGTCGGCGCAAGGGTGCCGCGTCACCACGCCGTCGGGACGCACGCTGGTCGATTGCACGATGGCGTTAGGCGCGGTCGCCATCGGCTACGGCGACGACGCCATCAATCGGGCGGTGCTCTCCGCGGTCGCCAACGGCAACGTCTGCGGACTCGCCAGCACCGCCGAGGTCGAGCTCGCCGAGCGCTTGTGCGAGGTGGTGCCGTGCGCCGAGCAGGTGCGCTTCCTCAAGTCGGGGGGGGAGGCGATGGCGGCCGCCGTGCGCATCGCGCGGACCGCGACCGGACGCACGACCGTCGTGGGGTGCGGCTACTTCGGCTGGCAGGACTGGTGCAGCCGCGCGGCCGGCGTCCCCGCGGGGGCAAGCGCCGACTACGTCGAGGTTCCGTTCAACGACGTGGCGGCGCTCGAGCGCGCCGCGCGCGCCGCCGGGAGCGCCTTGGCCGCGATCGCCCTCGAGCCCGTGGTGAACGAGCTGCCGTCGCCGGAATGGTGCGCAACCGCCCGCCGTCTCTGCGACGCCGTGGGCGCCGTCCTCATCTTCGACGAGATGAAGACCGGCTTCCGCCTTGCCACGGGTGGATACCAGCAGTTCGCCGGCATCGAGCCCGACCTCGCCGCCTTCGGCAAGGCGATGGCCAACGGCTTCCCGCTCGCCGCTGTCGTCGGGCGTGCGGCGATCATGGAGGCCGCCGAGTCGACGTGGATTTCCGTGACGCTCGCCGGTGAGGCGACGGCCCTCGCGGCTGCGTCGGCGGTGCTCGACATCCACGCCGAGGTCGATGTGTGTGCCACGCTCTGGCGGGTAGGGAAGGAGATGCGCGAGCGCGTCGCGGCTGCGGTTCAAGCGAGTGGCGTCCCCGGCGTGCGGGTGACCGGGATCGACCCCATGTGGTCCATCGAATTCGACGACGAACGACGCCAGCGCGCGTTCCTCGAGGGGGCGGCGCTCGAAGGGGTGCTCTTCAAGCGCGGCGCCTACAACTACGCGTCCATGGCCCACGATGACGACGAGATCCTCCTCGAGATCGAGCGCGTGGCGAGCACGGCGCTGGTCGACGTGAGCGAGGACGAGGAGGCGTGAGCGCCACGACGCCGTTGGGAGGGACGCTCCCGCTCATCGACGTGCACGCGCACTTCTTCCAGCCGGAGGGTGGGCGCGCCGACTGGGCGACGCTCAACGCGCGTCGGCTCGAGGGTGGGGCGCGCATCGGGATCACGTATCACGTGGCGTCGGTGCTGGGCAGCTGGGGGGCGACATCGCCGACCTACTTCCAGTCGCCAAACGACACGGTGCAGGGGAACGACTTCATGCTCGTCGTGCAGGCCGACCATGAGGACTGCGTGCGCGCCTACGTCGCGGTGAACCCGAACGATGGCGACTTCGCGCTCGACGAGATCGACCGCTGCGTGGCGCGCGGTGCCGTGGGGCTCAAGCTGGCGGCGGCGCGACGATGCGACGATCCCCTCCTCGATCCGGTGATCGAACGGGCGCAGTTGCACGGGCTCCCGGTGCTCCACCATATCTGGCAGCATCGGCGCCGGCACTGGCCTTCGCAGGACATCTCCGACGGCGCCGACCTCGCGACCCTGGCCGGTCGCCATCCCGACGTCTCGTTCATCCTCGCGCACATCGGCGGCGGGGGCGACTACCAGCACACCTTCGCCGCCGTGCGCGACGTCCCCAACATCTATCTGGACCTGTCGGGGAGCGGGATCGATCGCGGGATGCTCGATGACGCCCTGCGTGCCGTCGGGGCGCATCGCCTGCTGTGGGGAGCCGACATCACGCTGTGTACCGGCTTGGCCAAGCTGTGGGCGCTGGAGGTCATCGGCCTGTCGGATGGCGACCTGGCCGACATCCGGTGGCGCAACGCGTGGCGCATCTTCCCGCGCGGCGCCTTCCCCGTGCTGTCCGAGGCGGCCCATGCCTGACGAGTCGCGCCACGCGCCGGTTGCCCTGGACGTCAACACGTTCATTGGCGGGTATCCCTTTCGCCACATCCCGCATCCGGAGCCGGAGATCCTCGTGCGCGTGCTCGCGCGCGAAGGGGTCGCGCAGGCCTGGGTCGGGCACCTGCCGAGTGCCTTTCATCGGGATCCTTCGGCGGGCAACGCCGAGCTGCTCGCGGCGCTCGCACCGCACGCCGCGGTGCTGCGTCCGGCGCCGATCGTTCGCCCCGACTGGCCGGGATGGCGCGACGCGTTAGGCGCCCTGGTGCAGGCGGGGGTGCCGGCCATTCGCGCCTACCCGCAGCTGTGGGGGATGGCGGCCGGGGACACGCGCCTGCAGGAGCTGGGCGCGGCCTGCGCGCGCGCCGGCGTCGCCCTGGTGCTCACGGTGCGATTCGAGGACCTTCGCCAGCGTCACCCGCTCGACGTGGCCGGCGACCTCTCGGCGGCGCATGTGCGCGAACTGGTTCGCAGCGGCTGCGGCGCGCGCGTGGTGGTCACCGCGGCGGGCCGTGAATTCATCGAGGAAGTGCACTGGGGGCTCACGCCGGTCGAACGCGCGCAGGTGCTCTTCGACTTCAGCTGGGTTTGGGGGCCGCCGAGCGACGAGCTGGCCACGCTGTTCCGGACGATCGGGAGCGATCGGTTCGTGTACGGCACGATGTGGCCGCTGCGGCTCACGCAGGGGGCGCGAGCCAATCTGGCGCTGCTCCCGGAGGAGCTGGCGAGGCAGCCGTTGGCAGTGCCGTGAGGCGCGTCGAGCGTGCTCCGTGACGGGGAGCGGTAGGGGGGTGGGGCGGCATCGGGCGTGGGTGCGAACCGAAATTGGGTTGCGTGCGTTGTGCTGCCAACGCGCGGCGGTTAGGGTGCCGCGTTGGGGATGTATGAGTGGGCCAGAAGGGGTTGGGATTCTGAGCAAGCGCACATCCTTCTCGAAGTTGTGCAACTCTCAGCGAATCCGACTCTTGCAAGACGGATGCAGCGTGGTCATTTTTCGCCGCTGTTTCGGTTACTTGTGAAATGATTCACAAGGCCGAGTCAATCAGTCGGCTTCCCTCCACCTCAGGACTCGATGACGAGCAGGCGCAAGTGGACGCTCGTTCCGGCGTTCTTCGCCATCGCGACGGCGGCGACCCTTCTCTCGGCCTACAGCGGCGCCTCGTCGTCGCAGGGGTTCTCCCCCGTCCAGCCGATTCAGTTCCCCCATCCGGTGCACGTGCAGACGCTGGGGATGAACTGCCTCTACTGCCACTACAGCGCGAACAAGTCGCCTGACCCGGGACTTCCGGCGGTGGGGACGTGCATGGGGTGCCATACGGTGGTTGGCCCCAACCGGCCCGCGATGGATGGCAAGCCGGCGCGCGTGAGCGCAGAGATCACGAAGCTCCAGAAGCTGGCGCCGCCGGGGCAGCCGGATAAGTGGCAGACGATTCCGTGGGAGCGCATCCACAAGGTCCCCGAGTACGTGCACTTCCCGCATATGCGTCAC
The DNA here is from genome assembly GCA_016719105.1 of Gemmatimonadota bacterium. Classification (NCBI taxonomy): domain Bacteria; kingdom Pseudomonadati; phylum Gemmatimonadota; species Gemmatimonadota bacterium. Next base: position 375,652 of record JADKAQ010000001.1, read on the forward strand.
GTCAGCGCGGGGGTGACCTGCCAGACGTGCCACGGCGCGGTGCAGGGAATGGCCCAGGTGCAGCAGGCCGCCTCGCTCAACATGGGCTGGTGCGTCAACTGCCACGTGAAGGGCTACAAGCTCAGTGATGGGCTGCTGGCGGCTGGGGACACGGTGGGGGCCAAGGCGGCCGCCAACGTCGAACCCAAGAAGGCGCGGTACGACTGCGCCGTCTGCCACTACTAGTGGCCATCTCACACGGCGTCGCCGCATTGAAGCGCGTGACGTCGCGTGACATGGCTTGCCGTCTGGAAGCATCGCCGCCGCCGCGGCTGCCGGGCCTAACGAATCAGGCCCCAAGCGTCGCGGTTCGTCTCGACGATCGAGGAAGCACTGCATGAGCCAGTCGACGGGGTCCGCGGGCGTCAAGCGCCGCGAGTTCCTCAAGGTCCTGGGCGCCGCCAGCGCCGTTACGACCACCATTGGGTGTAGCCAGGAGAAGGTTGAGAAGCTGATTCCGTATCTGGTCTCGCCCGACCAGACGGTCCCCGGCGTCTCGACCTACTACAGCTCCACCTGCCGCGAGTGCGCGACCGCCTGCGGCGTCGTCGCCGAAGTGCGCGACGGCCGCGCCATCAAGCTCGAGGGGAATCCGGATCATCCGGTGAACCACGGCGCGCTCTGCGCGCGCGGGCAGGCGGCGCTGCAGGGGTTGTACAACCCCGATCGCTATCGCCAGCCGATGGTGCGCGAGGGCGGAAAGCTCGTCCCCACCACGTGGGACAAGGCGGTTGCCCTCCTCAGCCAGAAGGTGGGCGAGGTGCGCTCGAAGGGAGGCGCGGGGAACGTCGTCTTCATCGACCAGCACCAGTCCGGGTCGTTCGGCGTCTTCCTCGATCAGTGGCTCGGTGCCTTTGGTTTCCCGGCGCACGACCAGTATGACTCGGGGGCCGACCTCGCGGTTCGCGCGGCCAACACCATGGCGTACGGCGTCGCGATGCCGACGCTCGAGATGTCGGCGGCGTCGCTGGTCATCTCGTTAGGGGCCGACTTCCTCGACGGGCGCGATGCGGCCGTCCCGATGCAGCTCGCCTTCGCCGATGCGCGCGCCAAGCTGCAGAATGCGCCGCGCTTCATCTACATCGGCCCGCGTCGTTCGCTCACCGGCCTCAACGCCGATGAGTGGATCGCCTGCAAGCCGGGGAGCGAGGAAGTCATCGCCAACGCGCTGCTGGCGGCGGTCGGTGGCACGGGAGCTTCCATCAAGGAGGCGGCGGACGCCTCTGGCGTGACCGAGGCGACGCTGCAGCGCCTGGCCGATGAGCTCAAGGCGGCGCGCCCGAGCCTCGTGCTCTCCGGCGTCTCGACGCCGAACGCCGGGGTCGTGGCGACGATCGCGGCCAACATCAACAAGGCCGCCGGCAACGTCGGCGTGACGGTGAAGCCGAGCGAGCCGCTCGGCGGCTACTCGGGGGCGGTCGGTGCCGAGCGCATGGCGGCGATTGCCCAGCAGGCCAATGCTGGCAACGTCCCGCTGCTCTTCGTGCGCGGCGCGAACCCCGCGTACGACACGCCCAAGGCGGCGGGCTTCGCGGCGGCGATGGCCAAGATCCCGTTCAAGGTCTCCTTCTCGAGCTATCCCGACGAGACGACGGAGCTGTGCGACCTCGTGATGCCGAGCGATCACTCGCTCGAGTCGTGGGGCGACGCCGAGGCCAAGCCCGGCGTCATCTCGCTGCAGCAGCCGGTGATGGACCGCATCTTCGACACGCGAGCGACCGCCGACGTCCTGCTGCAGGTCGCGCAGGGCGATCCGACGACCGCGGTGCGCTTCCCCTGGAAGAGCTATCGCGACTACCTCGTGAGCCGCTTCCCCGGCGGGACGGCGGCCTTCACGCAGGCGCTGTCGAATGGCCTGGCCAACGGCACGATCGCCCAGCGCGATGCCGCCAACGCCAAGATCACGGTGGCCTCGACGGCCCCCGCGCCGATCGCGGGCGACGGCGAGTACTACCTGGTCACGTACCCGCACGCGGTGCTGGGGACGGGAGCGGGGGCCAACAAGCCGTGGCTGCAGGAACTCCCCGATCCGGTCGCCAAGGTCCTCTGGCAGTCGTGGGTGGAGTTGCACCCGACGACGGCCAAGAAGCTCGGTGTGCAGGCCGGTGATCACGTGACGGTCCAGACGGCGGCGGGGAGCATCACCGCGCCGGTCTTCATCTATCTCGGCATCCGGCCGGATACCGTGGCCGTGGCGCTGGGACAGGGCCACACCGCGTACGGCCGCTATGCGAAGGACATCGGCGTCAACGCGCTCGGCGCGTTAGGCGCAACGTACAACGGTTCCGGTGCGCTGGCCTACACGCAGTCCAAGGCCAAGGTGACCCGGGCGGGCGAACGCTCCGACCTGGTGACGACCGAAGGGTCGGCGCGCCAGCACGGGCGCGGGATCGCGCAGGCGCTCACCGTCGCCGACCTGGTGGCGGGTCGATTCAAGGAAGAGGAGCACAAGTTCCCGGGCGATGCGAACCACGAGTTCCTCCCCGGGCTGCGCTCGCCGGTAGCTGGCGACGCCCAGGGTGACCTGGTCGACTCGACGGCGAAGGACAAGGGGATGTACGACCCGAAGCATTGGAGCGGGATGGCCAAGCGCCGTTGGGCGATGACCATCGACCTCGCGCGGTGCACCGGGTGCTCGGCCTGCGTCACGGCGTGTTACGCCGAGAACAACATTCCGACGGTTGGTGCACGCTGGCAGGGTCGCTCGCTGCGGCCGGGCTCCGGCTCGGACGACTCGGCGTGGGATACGCGCCCGGGGGCGAACATCCTCAAGGGGCGCGAGATGAGCTGGCTGCGCATCGAACGCTACTTCGAGGGCGGGGAAGACGGCTCGAGCGATTTCGAGGCGCGCTTCGTCCCGATGATGTGCCAGCACTGCGGCAACGCGCCGTGCGAGCCGGTCTGCCCGGTGTACGCGACGTACCATGCCCCTGACGGCTTGAACGTCCAGGTCTACAACCGCTGCGTGGGGACGCGCTACTGCTCCAACGGCTGCCCCTACAAGGTCCGCTACTACAACTGGCACGGCTACGGCGAGAAGGAACGCCGTCAGTATGCCTTCCCCGAGCCGTTGCACCTGCAGCTCAACCCGGACGTCACGGTGCGCGGCAAGGGCGTCATGGAGAAGTGCTCCTTCTGCGTGCAGCGCATCCGCGAGGCGGAGAACCTGGCGAAGCTGGAGAATCGCGAGCTCAAGCCGGACGAGTTCACGTCGGCGTGCGCGCAGGCGTGCCCGTCCAAGGCCATCGTCTTCGGTGACGCGGCCGACGAGAACTGGTCGGTGGCCAAGCTGGCCGAGGATGCCCGCGCCTACCACGTGTTCGAGGAACTCAGTACCTACACCGCGGTGGTCTACTTGAAGCGCGTCAATCATCCGGCGGGAGGTGCCAACTAATGGCGTCCTTCGCTGAACCGCTCCGGCCGAATATCGCCTCGGCCGACGTGCAGCTCCCGGGGGTCCGGGACTACGAACAGGTCGACGACGACATCATCGCGACGCTCAAGCCGACCAAGGGGTGGTTCGCCGCCCTCGGCGTGGCGATCGCCTTGTTCCTCGTGGGCGCCGCGGCGTGGATCTATCAGATCTACTGGGGGCTGGGGAACGCGGGCTATGAGCCGCCGGTGATGTGGGGTGTCTACATCATCACCTTCGTGTTCTGGGTCGGTATCGGCCATGCCGGGACGCTCATCTCGGCCATTCTCTTCCTGTTCCGCGCCGGCTTCCGCACCACGATTTATCGATGCGCCGAAGCGATGACGGTGTTCGCGGTCATGACGGCCGGGCTCTTCCCGATCATCCACATCGGGCGCCCGTGGAAGTTCTTCTGGCTGATTCCGTATCCCAACTGGCGGTTGATCTGGCCGAACTTCAAGTCGCCGCTGGTGTGGGACGTGTTCGCCATCTCGACGTACCTCACGGTGTCGTCGACGTTCCTGTACGTCGGGCTCATCCCGGACATCGCGGTGCTGCGCGACCGCGAGACCAACCCGCTGCGCAAGAAGATCCTGGCGATCCTGTCGTTAGGGTGGCGGAACTCGGAGCCCGAGTGGCGTCACTTCATGAAGATGTACCTGTTCCTCGCGGCCTTCTCCACGCCGCTGGTGCTCTCGGTGCACTCCGTCGTGTCGTTCGACTTCGCCATGGCGCTCACGCCGGGCTGGCACGCGACGATCTTCCCGCCGTACTTCGTCGCCGGCGCCATCTTCAGCGGCATCGGGATGGTCTTCACGATCATCATCCCCATCCGGAAGTTCTTCAACCTCCAGCACTACGTCACGATCAACCACCTCGACGCGGCGTCGAAGCTCTGTCTCTTCACGTCGATGGTCGTCGGATGCGCCTACCTCATCGAGTTCTGGGTGGCGTGGTACTCCGGCGTGGCGGTGGAGCAGGACTACTTCTGGAACCGCGTCTTTGGTGAGTGGTGGTGGGCCGCGTGGATCATGCTCACGTGCAACATGATCTTCCCGCTGTCGCTCTTCTCGCAGAAGCTGCGCCGTAACCCGACCTGGCTCTTCATCCTCTCGATCTTCATCAACATCGGGATGTGGTTCGAGCGCTTCGTCATCATCGTCCCGTCGCTGTCGCATGAGTTCGAGCCGTGGCAGTGGGGCGGGTACGCGCCGAGCTGGGTCGACGTCTCGATCCTCATCGGGTCGTTCGGCTGGTTCTTCATGTGGTTCCTCCTCTTCATCAAGCAGCTGCCGGTGGTGGCGATCGCGGAAGTGAAGGAGATCATCCCGCCCAAGCTGCGCAGCCATGCGCGTGGGCACGGGCTCGACGCCTCGGGGCACCACCTCCCTTATGGCACGGAAACGCCGGGAGAACACGACTGATGCGGCGCGGACTTGTAGCGGCGTTTCGTGAGATCGACGCGACCTGCGACGCGATCGAAGCGCTCAAGAAGAAGAAGTACGACTTCACGGTGTACATGCCGACTCCGCGGCACGAGATCGAGCACGCCGTCGAGCCGCCCATGAGCCCCGTGCGCCGCTTCACGCTGATCGGCGGGTTGCTCGGCGTGACGTTCGGCTACTGGGTCGCGGTGTGGACGTCGGAGTACTGGCCGCTCGTGGTGGGCGGGAAGGCGATCGCGAGCTGGATCCCGTACACCATCATCGGGTTCGAGGTGATGGTGCTTGTCGGCGCCCTGTCCACCGTGGCGGCGATGTTCATCAACTCGCGCATCCCGAAGATCACGGCGACCACGGGCTTCGACCCGCGCTTCACGCACGGCGACTACGGCATCTACGTCGAAGCCGCGCCGGAGCGTCTCAAGGAAGCCGAAGCGACGCTTCGGCAGTTCGGCGCGATCGACGTGCGAGGGGAATCATGACGCGCGCAGAAGACGGGAAGACGAGAAGACGAGAAGACGAGATCTCAATGCGATTCTATCGTGGGTTCCGTCGCATGATGCTGCTCGCGCCGGCGACGCTGTCGCTCACGGCGTGCGAGTGGTTCACCGACTTCAAGCGCATGCCGATGGTGACCACATGGGAGCAGGACTCGATCCTCAAGGCGGTGCGTGGCGCACCGCAGGGGTCGGTGCCGCGCTCTGGGACGGCCGTCAGCGCCATGCAGGTGTCGTATACGAGCCTGCCGTTCCAGATCGACACGATCGGGATGCTGGCGATGAACCCGACGCCGGTGACCGAGGCGTCGCTCGCCAACGGGCACAAGTACTACCAGATCAACTGCGCCGTGTGTCACGGCGACAAGGGAGACGGGATGGGGAAGGCGATGCGCTATGGCGTCCCCCCCATCAACCTCCTGATGGACATGACCAAGAATCGCACCGACGGCTACATCTACGGCATGATGCGCAACGGCCGAGGGCTGATGCCGTCGTACAACCGTATTGAGGAGTCGGACCGCTGGGACGTGGTGAACTACGTCCGCGCCCTGCAGGGGAGCGTCACCGGCGTGCAGTTCGCGACCGGACCGATCGCCCTGCCCGGGGTGAACGGCGACAAGGTTCCGGGGGCCACCGAACTCGGCCCCAACCGTTGGGTGCAGCACGTGCCGCCGACGCTGATCGGGACGCCAGGCGTCTCGGCGCGCCCGGCCGAAACGAAGCCCGCGGAAACCACGACGACTGAAGGGGCAGCACAGCCGGCGAAGACGGGAGAACACGAGTGAGCGCACATCACGGAGCACACACGCCGTCCCGGCAGGACCTGGTCAAGATGATCCAGGCCAGGCCGGTCCCGAAGAACCTCAAGACGATTTCGCTCGTCCTGGCGGTCGTCGGATTCGGCATCTTCATCGCCGGCGCGGCCATGGGCGAGAACCGCGCGTGGCAGGCCTTCCACGTCAACTGGCTCTACTTCACGATCCCGTCGTCGGCTGCGGTGATGTTCGCCGCGGTGCAGCGCATCACCACGGCGCGCTGGTCGCGCGGCGTGATCCGCCTGATCGAAGGGTTCGTGGCCTTCCTCCCGGTCGCCTTCGTCCTCCTGCTCGTCACGCTGTTCGCGGGGAAGGGACACATCTTCCCGTGGATGCACGAGACGATCACGATCAAGGAAAAGGCGATGTGGCTGGAGCCGACCTTCTTCGTCATCCGTGGCGTCGTCGTCTTCGGGCTCATCACCGCGCTCAGCGTCTGGTACATCTACACGTCGGTGCGCGTGGACGTCGGTCTCCTGCCGGAGTGGGGCGCCGGCTGGGCCAAGGGACTGCGCGACGGGATGCGGCGCGGCTTCGGTGAAGAGCGTCGCGAGATGCACTCCACGCACTCGCTGCAGGGCAAGCTCGCCGTCTTCCTCGCCCTCACCTTCGGCTTCGGCTGGACGATGCTGGCGTGGGACCTGTCGATGTCGATGGACTACCACTTCCAGTCCACGATGTACGGCTGGCAGGTGTTCATGGGTGGCTGGCTCGTCATGCTGATGTTCTTCTCGCTCCTCGTGCGCTGGTGGCGCGACTTCATGGGGGCGCACGACGTCATCACCGAGACGCACTTCCACGACATCGGCAAGCTCTGCTTCGCCTTCACCGCGTTCTGGGGCTACCTCACCTTCTCGCAGTTCCTGGTCATCTGGTACGGCAACTGGGGCGAAGAGACGCACCGCCTGCGCCTCACGCTCATCCAGCCGTGGACCAACATCAGCGTGTCGGTCGCCTTCCTCGTCTTCGGCGCGCCGTTCTTCGGCCTGCTGGGCAAGGCGCCAAAGCTGTTCACGCCGACGATGACGCTGTTCGCGGCGTCCTCGATGATCGGCATCTGGATCCATCGCTACCTCGAGATCTATCCGCCGTACTACGTCCAGACCGTCACCTCGGCGCCGTTCGGCATCTGGGAGATCGGGACGACGATCGGCTACCTCGGGCTGTGGGGCTTCTGCTACCTGAGCTTCATGGACGCCTTCCCGCGCATGCGCGTGGTGTGGATGACGTCGAAGCATCGCGATGAGATGCAGGTCCCGGTCGACGCGAAGACCATGGAGCCGCTGCCGGCGCACGAGTAGAGCTGGGAAGACGGGAGGACGAGAAGACGGGAAGACGAGTCGCGTCTTTCCGTCTTCTTCTGAGGGTTGGCCTGTTGCGGCGTTGGCGACCGCGGGGGAGGGAGTTTTCTCTTGTTGGGTAAGGGGGTGCTCGTGGCGGCCTGGGGGTTGAGGACTGGTGAGCGTTGAGGTGGGGGGAGGGGGGGCTTTTCCGTGGTCTTTCTGTAACTGGCGGCTCTGGTGATCCCGCCTCGCCGGCTGGAGCGCTGGGTACGTGAAGGCTCAACGGATGCCGGACAGAACAAGGGGGCGCCCTGAGGCGCCCCCACTCGTCTTCCCGTCTTCCCGTCTTCCGTCCCTATCCGATGTACTGCAGCGAGTAGCCTCGCTCCTGCGCCCGATTGACCGCCACGATCCCCGCGGACATGAAGTGCGCGTTCTTGATCGCACTCGCCTTGAGCTCCTGGTAGATGTCTTCCGGCTTGCTCTTGGTCTTGGCGGCGATGATCCCGGAAAAGGCCCGGGTCGCCATGTCGCAGATCGCGAAGTGGGTCCCGCGCGCGATCATGGCATCGAGCGTCGTCCCGCGACTCGGGATCAGCATGCCGTAGTCGTCTGCCTGGTACACGTTGACCGTCGGCGGTGCCTGGGTCTTGGGGTCGTTGAACTTGATGCGCTCGGCCATCATCGCGCCGTACTTGGCCCAGAGCTCGTCCGAGAAGGCGAACGGGGTGGCCCAGTGCCGCAGGCAGATGACCACGGCGAGGTCCTTGGGCTCGAGGCCATATCCCGCCTTGCTGGCCACGTAGTAGTTGCTGGCGAAGGTGATGGCCTCGCCCGCGCCGTTGGGGGTGGTCGCGTCGAAGAAGAATCGGTGCTTTCCCGGGACCTCGTCGAACCAGTCGTCCTGCGGGTACCGGGCGGGACGGAAGCCACCCTGAGCCGATTGCGCGCTCGCCGGCTGCGCGATCCCCATGGCCGCCGAGAAGGCGGCGACGCCGGCGCCGAGGCGCGTGAGGAACGACCGGCGTTCGATCACCGAGGCGGGCAGGGCCGCGGGATCGGGGACCAACGCGGGCAGCGACGACTCGTCAGGAAGCGGTTGCGACATGGGGATCACTCGATGGAGGGCGATGCTCGACGATCCGGCGCGGCGTAACGCCAGGACAATGGATGACGTTCGCGTGATGCGTGCGGTGGGAGTGCGTGACTACTTACGTAGCAATGTGTTAGGCGCTCGGCGTTCGCGCACGTTGGAGCAACGATTCCAGCCCGCCGATGGGGAGTGCGCCGCTCTGCCGCGCGACCTCCTCCCCTCCCTTGAAGACGATGACCGTCGGGATGCCACGAATGCTGAACGACCCTGAGGTCTGCGGCGCTTGATCGGTATTCAGCTTGGCGACGAGTGCCGTCCCGATGTTTCGTGCGGCGAGCTCGTCCACGGCGGGCGCCATCATCTTGCAGGGGCCGCACCAGTCGGCGTAGAAGTCGACCAAGATGGGGAGCTCCGATTCCTTGATCGTGCGCTCGAACGAATCCTCGTACAGCGTCCACGGGCGGTCGAGCAGGATGAAGCGCGCGCAGTTGCCGCACTTCGGGCGTTCGGCGGCGCGTGTGCCGTCGACGCGGTTCCAGGTCTGGCAGAACTGGCAACGGACGGTGAGGCTGTGTCCGGCGGGGATCATGACGGTTTCCTCGGCTGCGGTCGGTCGGATATATTGCCCCTCGCTCCGGGGCGGTAGCTCAGTTGGGAGAGCGCGTGCTTTGCAAGCATGAGGTCAGGGGTTCGATTCCCCTCCGCTCCATCTCGGAACGCCGGCGTTGCCGGTCGAGCGCCCTTCGATCATTGCGATCGGGGGGCGCTCGCGCATTCAGGGAATGTGCGGTAAGAGCGCCCGAGGTGCCCGGGCGTATCGGCCGCCGCGCCCCCGGACATAACGTTGCACTCCACCGTTCGCCCCGCAACTTGGGCTGCATGACGCACGCGCTCGACGCTGGCGATCGCCGACCGGGCAATCCCTTCCCGTCGCACGGGTGTCGAAGTAGCAGCCCATGACCAATCCCTCATCTCCCCCTCCGGCGACCGATGGCGTCGCCGAGCGTGTGCAGCGTGCGCTCGGGCATGCGTATCGCATCGACCGAGAGATCGGCGGGGGAGGGATGTCGCGCGTGTTCCTGGCGCACGAGGGGTCGCTGGCGCGCGACGTGGTGGTCAAGGTGCTGCGCGAGGACATTGCCGAGGGGCTGTCGCGCGAGCGATTCCGGCGCGAGATCCTCACCTCGGCCAACCTGCAGCACCCCAACATCGTCGGGGTAATTGCAGCTGGCGACGCCGAGGGACTCCCGTACTTCGTGATGCCGTTCGTCGAGGGGGAGTCGCTGCGGGCGCGCCTGACGAGCGAGCGCGCGCTCTCGGTGCCGATGACCGTGAGCATCCTGCGCGACGTGGCGCGCGCTCTCGCCTTCGCACACGAGCGGGGGATCGTGCACCGCGACATCAAGCCGGACAACGTCCTGCTGGCGGGCGGGGCGGCTATCGTGGCCGACTTCGGGGTGGCCAAGGCCGTCGCCACCGCGCGCGACCGCAAGGAGCATCCGCATGGGACGCTGACCAGTGCGGGGATCTCGCTGGGAACGCCGGCGTACATGGCGCCGGAGCAGGTGGCGAGCGATCCCACGATGGATCATCGTGCCGATCTGTACGCCCTTGGCGTGATGGCGTACGAGATGCTCGCTGGCCGCCCCCCCTTTGCCGATCGCGGCGTGCGCGAGACGATGCAGGCGCACCTGGTGGAGACGCCGGAACCGCTGACCCGCTACCGCCCGACGACGCCGGCAGCACTGGCGTCGCTCGTCATGCAATGTCTGGAGAAAGATCCGGCACATCGCCCGCAGGACGCCGCGGCGATTCTCGCCGTGCTCGACGATCCGGCTGTGGTGAGCGGCGCGGTCGCCTCCTCGTCGGTTCGCGCGCTGGCGCGCTCGGCACACGCGCCCTCACTGCGCTGGTGGCTGGTGGGCGGGGCCGCGGTGGTGGCACTCGCGGGGGTGGTGTTCGCCATGCGCGCGCGGCGCGACCCCGCGGCGATCCCGGCGGTCGTGGCCGAGCTCCCGCCCGGCGTCGCCGTCCTCCCCATGGTCAGCGTCTCTCCGGACTCCAGCGATGCCTACCTGGCCTTGGGGATGTCCGAGGAGATCACCAGCGCGCTGTCGCGCATTCCCGGGTTGCGCGTGGCATCGCGGAGTGCGGCGGAGGCGGCGCAGGCGGCGGGTGGATCGGTCGCGGAGGTAGGGCGTCGACTCGGCGTCCCCTTCCTGCTCGAGGGGACGGTGCAGCGCAACGGCGATCGCATCCGAGTGGCGGTGCGGTTGGTGACGGCGCGCGATGGCTTCAGCGCCTGGTCGCAGGTGTACGAGCGCCCCACGGGCGACCTGCTCGCGGTGCAGTCGGACATCGCGGCGCAGATCGCGGCGGCGGTGAGCAGCGACGTTACCGCCGACGCCTCCGTCGACGTGAGCGGGGCGCGCGATCCCGAGGCCTACAACGACTACCTGCGCGGGCACTATCACCTGGCGCAGCGGACACCAGCCTCGCTGCCGCAGGCGGTGTCGGCTTTCGAATCGGCGGTGAGCCGCGACCCGGCCTTCGCGCGTGCGTACGCCGAGCTCGCGCAGACGTACTCGATCCTCCCGTCGGCGACGACCGGGGAGCGCGCCGAGTCGATCGACAAGGCGACCTTTGCGGCGCAGCGCGCGCTGGCGCTCGACTCGTCGTTGTCGGCGGCGCACGCGGCGCTGGGGAACATCCACGACCTCGCCTGGCGCTGGTCGGACGGGCGCGCCGCGCTGACGCGGGCGCTTGCCCTCGACTCGCTCAACGTCCCCGCCTTGCAGTGGTTGGCGATGAACCACGCCGTGAATGGCGAGGCGCGTGAGGGCGTGCGATTGCTGCAGCGGGCGGCGCGCCGCGCGGGGGGCGGCGGGGCGGCGCGACTGCTGGCGGTGGTGCAGGGGATCGCGGGCGAGCATGCGGCGGCAATGGCAACCGTGCGCGAGGCCGCGGCGCGCGACTCGACGTCGCCGGCGGCCCGACTCGCACTGGCGACGGTCCTGCTGTACGCGGGGCGTGCGGCCGAGGCGATCCCCGTCCTCGAGTCGATTCGCGGCGACGATGCCGAGTCGCCGGAGGTGCTGGGTTCGTTAGGCTACGCCTTGGCGCGCGTCGGGCGCACGACCGAGGCCCGGTCGATCGTGGCCGGACTCGAGCGCGATACGCGTCGCTCCGGCGTCTACCCGGCGCTGGCCAAGGTGCACCTCGGGTTGGGAGACGCGGATTCGGCGATTGATGCCCTCACGTGGGCGACGGCGGCACGCGACGACTTCTTCGTGCACGAGTCCATGGCGTCACCCCTGTTCGACCTCATTCGTCGCGATGCACGGTTTGCGCGCGTGGTCGGCATCGTCGGGCTGGAGGTCGGCCGGCTGACTGCGCCGGTACGACGGGGCTAGCATCGTCGGCCAGCCCATCGGTTGGCGGTCGCTGCCACGTGGTCGGGAGCGCGTGGGCGACGGTGCGGGGGGGCGATCACTGGCGCCGCCGGTGCAGTTTACCCACGGGGGAACGGTCGTCGATCGCCGTGCGCGTGCCGTGGATTGCAGCTCGCTTGCCGGCGTTCGAGGGGAACCCTAGCTTGCCCCCGTCCTCTCACCCATACCTGACGCTGCAATGACGTCCAGCACGACGCTTCGCGTGCCCGCCGTTGGCGAGCTCGCACCGGATATCTCCCTCCCGTCGACCTCGGGCGAGGTCGTGACCCTGTCCTCGTTCCGCGGGCAGCAGAGCGTCCTCCTCGCCTTCTTCCCGTTGGCTTTCACCGCGGTCTGCACGACCGAGATGTGCAGCTTTCGCGACGACTACGCCGATTTCAGCGACAAGGACGTGACCGTCTTCCCGGTCAGCGTGGATGCCACGCCGTCGCAGCGCGAGTTCAAGGCCAAGTATGAAATGCCGGTCGACCTGCTCAGCGACTTCAAGCGCGAAGCGGCGACGGCGTACGGCGTCCTGATTCCCGAGAAGTTCTTCGCGAATCGCGCCTACTTCCTCATCGACAAGGCCGGCGTGATTCGCTGGGCGCACGTGGAAGCGCATCCCGGCCAGCGTCGCGAGAACGCCGAGATCCTGGTCGAGATCGCGAAGCTCGGCTGACGGGCGCGTCCCGCCATGGACCCGATCGAGGCGCTGGCGCGAGCGGACAAGTGGTATCTCGGCAGCGGTGACGGCATCATCTTCGCCCCACCGTTTCCCACCTGGCTCGATGCGCCGGGGTTCTGGGACGACGCGCAGATCTACCAGTACGCGATCGGCCCGCTCTTCACCGTCACGATTCTCGATCACGACGGTCGGGAGCTGCCGCTGGTCGCCCGCGGGCGTCGCTGGACGCCCGCGGACCTCACCGTCGAGTATGACCTTCCGGGTGGCCTGACGGCGACCGAGATCCGGTCGGTGCAGCCGGGAGGGATCTTCGCCAGCGAGTGGTCGGTGCGTGCGCCGCGCCCCGTCTCGCTGCACGCCGTGGCGTGGACGGCGCAGGACACGGCCGCGATCGAGCTGCGCACGGTGGGGTGGGATGGCGCGCTCAAGTGGATTCGTACCGCGAGCGACCGCCGCGAGGTCCCGTTCCGGGCTCGCATGGAGCTGGCAGCGGTCGGCGAGGCGACGAGCTGGTCGGCGACGCTGAGCGAACGAAGCGCGCTGCAGCCGCACTGGCGCTTTGCGCCGTTTGGGGAGCTGTGGGAGGGCGAGGCGCTTCCGCGCGAGGTCCGGCTGCAGGGCATCTCCCCGACCGGATTCCTCTATGGCGCGGTGCACACCGCGCTCCCGCCGATGGTCACGCAGGCGTCCTTCGCCTTCGCCTTGCGGCTGACGGCGTCCGACGATGCCCTCCGCGGCGGGCGGGGGGCGACGCCGCTGGCGACGCGTATCGTTCGCGAAGGCGCCGCGCCGCCGACCCCCCTGTCGACGGCCACGATCGGTGGCGCCGCCGGCGCCGTGAGCGGCGGTGCGCGCGCGTCGGCCTCGATGCCCTTTGCCCGCGCCTCACGCCGGCGCTGGCGCGACTTCTTCGCCTCGGTGCCGAGCTTCGCCTGCTCCGATCCGTACCTCGAGCGCTACTACTGGTATCGCTGGTACGGCCTCTGGCTCAACAGCATCCAGCCGGGTGTGGGCAACTACCGATGGCCCACGGTCTGCGAGGGGATCGGCTTCTTCCACGAGCCCATCACGTACAGCGCGCAGTGCCACGCGCGGGAGTTGCGCTGGCTGCGCGATCCCGCCCACGCGCGCGGAGTGCTGCGCACGATCTTCGACCACCAGAAGCCCGACGGTGCCCTCAACGGGCGCATCTACGTCAACCACCTGCAGGGGACCGACTTTTACCACGCCAACTGGGGCGACGCACTCCTGGCGATCGATGCCGTCCGCCCCGACGACGACTACGTGCGCGAACTGTATCCCGCACTCGCCCGGCACGCCGAGTGGCTCGTGGCGACGCGTGATGCCGACGGCACAGGGATGATCGACGTCGTCGACCAGTACGAGACGGGGCAGGAGTACATGTCTCGCTACCAGGCGGTCGACGATCGGGCCGACGCGTACGGGTGGGAGAACCGGATCCGCCTCAAGGGGATCGATGTCACGGTGTATGCCTACGCGCTGTATCGCTGCCTGGAGCGCATCGCGTCGCGTGCCGGCGTCGCGGGCGAGTCGGCGCACTGGCGCGGGTACGCGGAGCGCACGGCGCGCGCGGTGCGCGGGGTGATGTGGGACGCGGCGGCGGGGATGTTCTTCGACGTCGATCCGCGCACGATGCAGCGCACCGGCGTCTCGGCGGCGGTCTGCTTCTATCCGTACTTCACCGACTTGGCGGGCGAGGAGCACCTGGCGGGGCTCGAACGCAACCTGCTCGACCCGGCGCGCTTCTGGACCGCGTACCCGGTGCCGTCGTCGGCGCTCGACGATCCGTACTTCAATGCGATCGCCGAGTGGAAGGGGAAGCGGCACGTGTGCCCATGGAACGGGCGCGTCTGGCCGATGACAAACTCGCACGTGATGGAGGCGCTGGGGCGCTGGGGCGACGCGGCGCATCCGAGGTTGCGGGCCGCCGCGGGGCAGTTCCTGCCACGCTTCGTGCGGATGATGTTCCACGACGGCGACCTCGATCGCCCCAACTGCTACGAGCACTACAACCCGTTCACCGGCGCGGCGTCGGTGTATCGCGGCATCGACGACTACCAGCACTCGTGGGTCGCCGACCTGATCATCCAGTTTGCGTGCGGGGTGCGGGTGCACGAGCACGAGATCGTGATCGATCCCATCCCGATGGACCTGGACTACTTCGAGCTGCGTGGCGTGCGCGTCGGCGATATCGACCTGTCGGTGCGGCTCGACGGCGGCTTCGTGACGGTCACGGCCAACGACCAGTTGCGCCTGGCGCGGTTCGGCGAGACGATCGTCATCCCGCGGTGATGCGCCTCGTCGTCCTGGTGCCGACGGGAGCGGACCGCGAGGCGGCGGGGGCGGTGGCATGGGCGACGGAGGGGGGGTACGACGTGGTCACCGTCTCGCTCGGCGATGCGGCGATCCCCGACCTGGGCCCCGAGGACGTCGTGTGGTGCCACGCGGCGCACGAGGCCCCGGCGATGCACGCGACGTTAGGCACGGCCGTGCGCGCGTGGGTCGCCGGCGGGGGGGGCGTCCTGCTGTCGTCGCTCGCTACCGTCCTGGCCCCGGCCGTCGGCGCGCCTGACGAGCGCCCGCAGTTGCAAGTGACGGCGGCGTGGCGCCATGCCGAGGACCCCCTGTGGGACGAGAGCTTCCGCGACTGGCCCGACTATCCGCACATTCGCGGGGCGCAGGGCTGGGGCGAACATCCGCTCTTCGACGGGTTGCAGCGCGGGACCTTCACCTGGACGGCGCGAGAAGGAGAGGCGGTCGCGCGCAGCGTCTTCGTCGCCCCGCACTGGCCCCGCGGGGATGTGCTCGCCGTCGACCGCGCGTATGTGCGCCTCGATGCCGCGACCGCGGTCGCCTGGGAGTACCAGGCCGGGGCGGGGCGCATCCTCTGCCTCGGGGCCAACGTGGCCTTCACGGCCGCCGACCGGCGACTTACGGCGCAGCGCGACCGGTACCTCCTCAATGCGATCGCCTCGCTCGATCGGCGCCGCGACACCTGGCGCACGCGCCGGACGTCCTGGCCCCGCGCGCGGGCGCACGAGGGCGCCCCCGAGCTCCTCATCGCGCCGCGTGATCCGTCGTCGGCCGCTGTCGCCGCGCCCGCGCTCCCCTTCGCCGGCCCCCTCGGCGCGACGTCGCTCGAACTGGGGGGCCGCGCGCCCGCAGGCCCCGTTCACGATCGCCGGGCAGCGCACGCTGGTGGTGGGCGACGAGGGCGACGGCGTGCGCGAATGCTGGATCCATCCGCTGTGCGTCCTCTCGGAGGGTTTGCGCCTGACGGTGCAGGGCGCACCGCTTCGGTGCGACACGGTGCGCGTGACCCCCGGCGCGGTGGAACGGCGGCTCGTGGACGCGCAGGGGGGGACGTGGCGGGAGATCGTGGCCACGTCGCCCGACCACGCCGTGATCCAATGCGAGATCGCGCCGGTCGTCGTGGCCGAGACGGCCGAACTGGTGGCGGAGTGTGCCCTGCGCCTGCGCCTGCAGTGGCCGGTGCCGCCCGATGCATTGCAGCCGTTGCGCGTGGAGTGGGAGGGGGGCGCCGGCGGCCGCGATGTGTTGCACCTGCAGGCGGCCGATGGGCGCGCCGCGGTGCGCGTGGTGGTGGATGGCGCGCGCGCGGCGCGCTGCGTCGCCGACCCCGTGGCGCCGAGGCTCACCGCGCATGGCGCGCCGGGCGGTGGATTGCGGCTGGCGGTGATCGCCTCGACGGACGGGACGGCGTCCATCACCGGCGAGTGGCGCGCACTGGCCGACGCCACCCTGGCCACGACGCTGCGGCGGCGGGCGCAACAGGACGAGGCCCGGCGCCTCTCCACCGTCCGGGTGGCCACGCCATCTCCGGCCTTCGACCTCGCGTGGGAGTGGGCCAAGGCGCGGCTCGCGTCGTTCACCGTCCACGTGCCCGGAGTCGGGACCGGACTCACCGCCGGCCACGCTGCCTCGCGCCCTGGGTGGGGCGACGCGCGCCCTGGCTATGCCTGGTTCTTCGGACGCGATGCGTGCTGGTGCGGCGACGCGCTGCTGGCCGCGGGGATGTTTCGTGAGGCGCGGCTCGCCCTCGAGTTCCTCGCCGCCACCGCCGACGTCACCGGGAAGATCGCCCACGAGATCACGACGAGCGGTGTCGCACACTACGATGCCGCCGACGCGACGCCGCTCTGGCTGCGCTTCGTCGCCCTCTACGCCGACTGGACCGGCGACCTCGCGACCGTGCGCAGCCACTGGGACCAGGTGCGCGCAGCGCTCGCGCACGTCCTCGCCCTCGACACCGACGGCGACGGCCTCCCCGAGAACACCGGGGTGGGACACGGATGGGTCGAGTCCGGCCCGTTAGGCGGTGGGGCCGTGACGTCGTACGTGGCCGCGATCTGGATCGATGCGCTGCGCCGGTTGGGACCGCTGGCGGCGCGGCTGGACGACCGCGAGCTCGCGGAGCGGGTGCGCGTCGCGCGCGACCGCGCCGAGCGGGGCTTCGCGTCGCGGCTGCGCGACCCGGCGTCCGGTCGCGTGTACTTGCAGCTGTCGGCCGACGGCCCCCCCGCGCGTGACCTCACGGCCCTCGCCGCCGTGCCCATCCTCCTCGGGGTCGACCGGCACCCTTCGGCCGACGAGGTCGTGGCCGCGCTCGCGTCGGCGGACTTCGCCCCCGGTTGGGGGGTGCGCATGATCTCCCGGGGTGATGCGCGCTACCGCCCCCGAGGCTACCATTTCGGCGCCGTCTGGCCGCTCTTCACGGGATGGGCGTCGCTCGCCGCCTTCGCGCGCGACCGGGGCGACCTCGGGTGGCAACACCTCGCCGCGGTGGCCGACTGCGCCTTCGCCCGCCAACGTGGGGCGTTCGACGAGGTGCTGGACGGCGACACGGGAGCGGCGGCCGGCGTCTGCCCCGATCAGGCGTGGTCCGCGGCAATGGCCATCTCCCCCTTCATCCATGGCATGTTAGGGATGCAACCCTCGGCGGCCGATCGACGGTGCACGTTGTCTCCCCGTTGGCCGAGTGACTGGCGTGAGGCGCGCGTGGAAGGGCTGCGCGTCGGTGCGTCGCGCTTCGCGCTGGCGATGACCCGTTGTGACGAGGGCGGGCCCCCCGGCCATCGCTACACCCTGCGGCTCGAGGGAGGGCCACCGCTCACCGTGGCGTTCGGTACCGGTGACGAGGCGCAGCGCGTGACGCTGACCGACGCGTCGCCGGTGGACGTCACGTATCCCGAACGCGCCGGAGGGGACCATGGCCGGCGTTAGGCTCGCGGGGATCGCCAAGCGCTTCGAGTCAGGCGGGGCACCCGCCGTCGATGGCGTCTCGTTCGAGGTCCACGACGGCGAGTTCGCCGTCCTCGTGGGGCCATCGGGCTGCGGCAAGACGACCGTGCTGCGCATGATCGCCGGCCTCGAGACCCCCACCGACGGCCGCATCTTCATCGGCGGGCGCGACGTGACCGACCTCGCGCCACGCGATCGCGACATCGCGATGGTCTTCCAGAACTACGCGCTGTATCCGCACCTCTCCGTGCGGGAGAACATCGGCTTCGGCCTCACGATGCGGCGCGTGGCGCCGGCCGAGATCGCGGCGCGCGTGACGCGCGTGGCTGAGTCGTTAGGTATCGACGAGCTGCAGGCACGGCGTCCGGCGCAGCTGTCGGGCGGGCAGCGGCAACGCGTGGCCCTCGCCCGTGCCATCGTGCGAGAGCCCGCGGTCTTCCTCTTCGACGAGCCGCTCTCCAACCTCGACGCCCAGGTGCGGGCGCAGACACGCGGCGAACTGGTGCGCCTGCACCGGCGCCTGGGGACGACGATGATCTACGTCACGCACGACCAGGTGGAGGCGATGACGATGGCCCAGCGCGTGGCCGTGATGCACCGCGGGCAGGTCGAGCAACTGGCCCCGCCGCTCGAGGTCTACCACGCGCCGTCCACGCTCTTCGTCGCCTCCTTCGTCGGGTCGCCGACCATCAACCGCTTCGCCGGCCGCGTCGCCGCCGGTGGCGCGACGCCCGTCTTCGAGGGAGCGTTGCGTCTGGCGGTGCAGGCGCCCGTGGCTGCCGTCGCGACGCTGGCGGTGCGCCCCGAGCATCTCGTCCTCGTGGCACCCGCCGACGGCGCGGCCGCGGAGGTGACGCTCATCGAACCGCTCGGTCCCGAGACGATCGTGCATGTGCGCCTGGCGGCCGGGGAGGAGGCGACGCTGCGCATTCAGGGCGGGCGCGTGCCCGGCCTCGGCGAATCCGTGGGCATCGCGGTACGCGTCGCGGAGGCGCTCGTCTACGGCGCGGATGGCCGCTTGGTGGGACGCGGCGCCGCGTGAAGCGCCGGGCCACCCGCGCCACGCCGCGGCTCGTGGCGGTGACGAGCCCGCCCGCCGATCGCGCGCGTGCGGTGGTGCTGCGTGTCGCGGTCGCATGCCTGGCCCTCGCCCTAAGCGGCGGGTGCCGCGGTGGGGGCGACGACATCGTGCTGCGCATGACGTCGTGGCAGTCGCCGCAGGAAAACGTGCTGGACCGGCCGGCCATCCAGGCGTTCGAACGCGCACACCCCGGCGTGCGCGTGGTCAACGAACCGGTGAGCAACCAGGCGGAGTATCGCGAGAAGGTCATCACGGCGATCGCGTCGGGGTCGCCCCCCGACGTCCTCCTGCTCGACGGCATCGACGTGCCGTCGTTTGCCGATGCGGGGGTGCTGCTCGACCTCACGCCGTTTGCCGCCCGGGCCGGACTCGCGCTCGAGAAGTTCTTCCCGAATGTGCTCGCCATGTTCGCGCGCGGCGACACGGTGCTGGCCTTTCCCAAGGGATTTTCTCCCGTCGTCTACTACTACAATCGGGCGCTCTTCGACGCGGCCGGGCTCCCCTATCCCACGGACGGGTGGACGTTCGACGACTTCTTGCGCACCGCGAAGGCGCTGACCATCGATCGCGACGGCGACGGGACGCCGGAGCAATGGGGGACGGCGGTCGACCGCCGCTTTCACACCTGGCAGGCCATGATCTGGAGCGGAGGAGGGGACATCCTCGCCCCCGACGGTTCGCGTGCCAGCGGGACTCTCGATGCCCCCGCGTCGGTGCGGGCGCTCGAGTTCCTCACCTCGCTGGCGGTCGTGCACAAGGTCGCCCCGCGCCCGAATGCCTTTCGCGCCGTCTCCGGGAACGAGACGCGCCTCTTCTATTCGGGGCGGCTGGCGCTGCTCCCCAGCGGGCACTGGCTCATCCCCAACATCAAGGCGCAACTGGTGCGCGGCCAGCTCGCGTTAGGGGTGGTCTCGTTCCCGCGGGCGACCGATGCCACCGCGGCGACGCCGCTCTTTGCGTCGGGCTGGGCGGTGCCGCGCAACACGGCGCACCGCAAGCTCGCGGTCGAGCTGGCGGCGGCCCTGGCGGGGGAGGCGGCGCAGCGCCAACGCCTGGCGGCGGGGCTGGAACTCGCGACGATGCCGGCGGTCCAGGCGGACTTCGCCGCCCGGGACTCGTTAGGACTGGAGGCGGCCTTCCTGCGACAGGTGGCGACCGGGCGCGCGCCGTGGGGGGCGCGCATCGCCCGCTTTCGCGAGGTGGAGGCGCAGCTCCCCGACATCATCGATCGGGTCGTGATTCGGCATGAACGCGTGGCCGACGTCGCCCGTGACGTGGCGCGCCGGCTGGACGAGATCCTCGCCCGATGAGCGACACGGCGCGCACCACCGCGAGCGGCCGTACGAGCGACCGCACGAGCACCACGGCGCCCCCCACATCGCGCACCGTCACCGGTGGGGCGGTGCGCTGGATCGTGGGCGCCTGCGTCATGTGGGCCCTCGTGTCCGGTGGCATCGTCGCGCGGACGGCGGCGAACGTCGAGTATGCACTCGCTGCGCATGAAGGACGCGCGCTGGTCGCGCGCGAAGGACGCGCGCTTGCCGCGCCCGAAGGACGCGCGACTTCCGCGCGCGCGGACTCCGTCGCCCCGAGCACCGCAGCGCGGTCGCGGCGCGTCATCGCGAGCGCCCCCCTGCCAGAGGCGCACGCGGCGCTCTCCCGCTTCCTCGGTCGCCCCGCGCGCCCCCTCGACGCACAGGACCGCGCACTGGTACATGCCGCCTGGTGGCGGCGCGCGGTGAGCCTCCCCATCAAGGATCGCGATGAGTGGGAGATCATCGGCGCGGTGGCACTCGAGGCCTCGCCGTGGCGCCCGCTCGGTCTCCCGCTCGCGCTCGTCGCGGTGGCCGCGCTCCTGGCGATCGGGCTGGCGCGGCGCGCCGTCTCGCGGGCCGCAGGCGATCGGGCGGTCAGCCCGGCGCTGGCGCTGGCGCCCCCGCTTTCGGTGCTGGCGACCTGCTCGCTTGGGCTCGTGCTGCTCGTGCGAGGCTCCGTCGAGCGCGCCCAAGCGCTGCTGCCGCCGGCGACGGCGGTTGCGCGCTTCGATGCCCTGGCCTTGCCCCTCCCGTCGGCCCCGCTCGCGTCGCTCGCCCTCGCGCTCACCCTGGCGGCGGCGACCGCGGTGATCGCGGCCGCCGGCTGGGCCGCCTCGGCGCGCCGCCGCCCCGCCGACCGACGCGAGACGCTCACGGCGTGGGGCTTCCTCGCGCCCAGCGCCCTGCACCTGCTGGTCTTCACCGCCGGACCGCTGGCCTTCACGCTGTACGTCTCGATGCACGACTGGGACCTGCTGCGCGTCGACCGCCCCTTCGTGGGACTCGGCAACTACGCCGAGCTCGCGCGGGACCCGCTGTTCTGGCGCGCGCTGGCGAACACCGCACTCTACGCGCTCTACGTCCCCGTCAGCATGGCGTTGGCGTTAGGCGCCGCCCTCATCCTCGACCAGCCGCTCAAGGGGATGAAGGCGCTGCGCGCGGTGGTCTTCCTTCCCACGGTGGTGTCGTACGTCGCCATCGCCGTGGTCTGGCAGTGGATGTTCAACGTCGACTTCGGGCTCCTCAACTTCCTGATGCGTGCCGTGCAGCTGCCGGCCGTCGACTGGCTCGGCAACCCGAAGACCGCCCTCGTGGCCGTCATGATCGTGTCGGCGTGGGTGCAGCTCGGCTACCAGATGGTCATCTATCTCGCCGGCCTGCAGGGGATCCCGGCGCACCTGCACGAGGCGGCAACGCTCGACGGAGCCGCCGCCTGGGCGCGCTTTCGCCACATCACCTTCCCGCTGCTGCGCCCCGTCACCGTCTACCTCTTCGTCACGGGGATCATCTGGTCCTTCCAGGTCTTCACCCTGGTCTATGTGATGACCGAGGGGGGGCCGGTGCACGCCACCGACGTGCTGGTCTACCGCATCTACCAGAACGCCTGGGAGTTTCGCCGCATGGGCTACGCCTCGGCGATGAGCTGGGTCCTGTTCGCCATCCTGCTGGGGCTCACGCTCCTCCAGTGGCGTGCCCTCAATCGCAAGGTCGACGATGCGGCCTGACGCCTCGCGCCGACGCGTGCTCGGGGGCTATGCGGCGGCGATCCTGCTCGCCACCGTCATGCTCCTCCCGTTCGCGTGGATGCTCTCCACCGCACTCATGGAGGAGTTCGAGGTCTTCCAGTATCCGCCGCCGCTCCTCCCGGCGTCGCCGCAGTGGCGCAACTTCCCCAACGCACTCACGCAGCTCCCCTTCGCCCGCTTCTTCCTCAACAGCGGGATCCTGGCGCTCTGCATGGTCGTGGGACAGACCTTCACGGGAGCGTTAGGGGGGTACGCCTTCGCGCGCTTCCGCTTCGCGGGGCGCGGCGCGCTCTTCGCCGCGTACCTCGGCGCGTTGATGATCCCCGGGATCGTCCTCCTCATCCCGCGCTTCCTCCTGATCGACGCCCTCGGCGGCGTCGACACCATCGCTGGGCTGGTCTCCACGGAGATCGTCTCGGTCTGGGGCGTCTTCATGATGCGACAGTTCTTCCTCTCGCTCCCGCGCGAGACCGAGGACGCCGCGCGCATCGACGGCGCCTCGGAGTGGACCATCTTCTGGCGCATCGCCCTCCCGCTCGCCCGCCCGGCCATGGCGACGCTCGCCCTCTTCGCCTTCATCGACGCGTGGAAGTCGTTCCTCTGGCCGCTGGTGGTCACCCAGTCGATGGAGATGCGCACCGTGGAGGTGGGGATCGCATCCTTCCATGGCCTCTACTACGCCAACTGGCCGTATCAGATGGCGGCCGCCGTCAGCGCCCTCGTCCCGGTCCTCGTCGCCTTCCTGGCGTCGCAGCGCTTCTTCACCCGCGGGATCCAGCTGACGGGGATTCGATAGGGACGGTTTGGCAGGGGAGATGAGGGGCCGATAATCCTGAAGTAGGGGTCGGACGTTACCCGGATGCCTCCTCGTCGGTCATTCTGTCCGAAGACGGGCCCGTCCGTATGATGGCCGCGTCCCCCGCCTCCCCACCCGCGCCGAATCCCCATGGCTCCCACGGATGTCAGCACCACGGTGCATCCGCTAGCGGTTGTCTCCGACGTCGCCGTTCGCCTCGCGTCCGGCGACGACGTCGTGACCAAGACCAGCGACATCCTCGAACTCCTCAAGTCGGCTTTCGGCGGGCAGGAGGTCGGGCTTTGGCTCTACGGCGCCACGGGGCTCGTCTGCTCGCTGCGCGCCGGCGAGGCGGGCATCGTTCCTGAGGACGTTGCCTCGCTGCTCGAAGCCGGAGGGGGGAGCACGACGACGTTGACGGTGCGTCGGCTCGTGGCGGGGACGCGTCGACTGGGGGCGCTCGCCCTTCGCCACGCGGCCCCCCCGGGGGCCGATGCACTCCTCGCCTTTGGCACGGTGGCCAACATCCTGGCCCCGGAACTCTCGCGCGCCGAGCAGATGCGCCATCTCGAGGGCGAGGTGGAGCGGCGCACACGGCAGCTGGATGACGAGAAGCGCTTCACCGAGCAGATCGTCGATTCGCTCCCGGTGGGGCTCTACGTGATCGATCGCGAGTACCGCGTCCAGGCCTGGAATCGCAAGCGCGAGACCGGGATGCAGGGGATCTCGCGGGAACAGGCGTTAGGCAGGACGATCTTCGAGATCCTGCACCGCGCCCCCGCCGAGAATCTGCGCAAGGAGTTCGACGAGGTCTTCCGCACCGGGCGCATCCAGCAGTTCAACATGGAGTCGCGCGCCTCGGGCGAGCTGCGCGCGTATCGCATCACGAAGATCCCGATGCGCCTGAGCGACGCGGCCATCACGCACGTCATCAACATCGGCGAGGACGTGACCGACTGGACGGTGGCGCAGGATCGCTTTGCCCAGTCCGAGAAGCTGGCCGCGATCGGGCAGCTCGCCGCCGGGGTGATGCACGAGGTGAACAACCCGCTGGCCACCATCTCGGCCTGCTCCGAGAGCCTGGGGCTCCGGCTCGACGACCTGCGCGCGGGCGGGGTCGACGTCCCCGTGCAGGCGGGGGAGTTCCTGCACATCATCGACGCCGAGATCCAGCGCTGCAAGCGCATCATCGATGGGCTGCTCGACTTCTCGCGTCCGCGCTCGGCCGAGAAGGCGCCCGCCCGCATCAACGACGTCGTCGAACAGTCGGTCTTCCTGGTCAAGCACCACGCCCGCTTCAAGAAGCTGCAGCTGCAAACGCTGCTCGACCCCGAACTCCCGGTCGTCGACGCCAACGCGGAGCAGCTCATCCAGGTCTTCATGGCGCTCATGATCAACGCCGCCGACGCCATGGAGGCGCACGACGGGACGATCACCATTCGCACGCGCCGCGGAATCTCGCGGCACGAGGCGATCATCGCCGAAGTGATCGACGAAGGGCAGGGGATCGCGCGCGGCGACTTGCAGAAGATCTTTGATCCGTTCTTCACCACCAAGGCGCCGGGGCGCGGGACGGGGCTGGGCCTCTCCATCTGCTACGGCATCATCACCGATCA
The DNA here is from genome assembly GCA_016719105.1 of Gemmatimonadota bacterium. Lineage (NCBI taxonomy): Bacteria > Pseudomonadati > Gemmatimonadota > Gemmatimonadota bacterium. The sequence goes on from JADKAQ010000001.1 coordinate 400,189, forward strand.
CGGCGGACGCATCGAGGTGGATAGTGCGGTGGGGGCCGGGAGCACGTTCCGCATCTTCCTTCCCGCGATGCCCGCGACGTGACCGACACCAGTCGCATCAAGGTCCTCGTCGCCGAGGACGAGACACACCTCGGGAGCCTGCTCGAGCAGTTCCTGACGTCGCGCGGGCACGACGTGACCGTGGTGCGCGACGGGGAGCAGGCGCTCGCCACCCTGCGTGGCGAGGCCTTCGACGTCGCCCTGCTGGACATCGTGATGCCGCGGCTCGACGGGCTGGAGGTGTTGCGCCACCTGCGCGAGGAATCCGCGCCGCCCGAGGTGATCATCATCACCGGCAACGGCACGGTGGAGACGGCGATCGGCGCCATGCGACTGGGCGCCTACGACTACCTCTCGAAGCCGTACCGCATGGCGGAGATCGACGTGCTCGTGCGGCGCGCCTGGGAAAAGCGCGAGCTGGCCCGCGAGAACGCACGTCTCGCCAAGCGGTTGCAGGCCGTCGATCCGCTCCCCGAACTCGTCACGCAGCACGCGCCGCTGCGCGAGGTGCTCGAGACGATTCCGCGAGTGGCCCGCAGCATGACGCCCGTCCTCATCACGGGCGAATCGGGGACCGGCAAGGAGCTGGTCGCCCGCGCTATCCATCGTTTGTCCGAGCGCGGTCGCGGCCCGCTGGTCGACATCGCCTGCGCCGCCATCGGCGGCGTGTCGGTGGAGACGGAGCTGTTCGGCTACGAGACCGGCGCCTTTCCCGGGGCCGAGGGGCGGCGTGCGGGGTTGCTGGAACTGGCCGCCGGCGGCACGCTGTTCATGGACGAGATCGGGGCGCTCGACCGCCGGCTGCAAGGCGCGCTGCTGCGCGTGCTCGAGCAGGGGTCCTTCTTCCGCGCCGGGGGGACGCAGAAGGTCTCGCTCAATTCCCGCCTCATCACCGCCACCAACCGCGACCTCGACGCGCTGGTGATGGCCGGTGACTTTCGCGACGACCTGTTCTATCGCATCAACACGGTCCGGCTCTCCTTGCCGCCGCTCCGCGAGCGACGCTGCGACATCCCGGTCCTCGCCGAGCACTTCCTGTCGCGCTACTCCAGTGCCCGGCCCATGGGCTTCAGCGCCGACGCCCTGGACACCCTGGCCGGCTACGACTGGCCCGGCAACGTCCGAGAGCTCCGCAACGTGATCGAGCGCGCCGTCCTCCTGACCGGCGGCGACACGATCACCGGAAAGGACCTCCCGCTCCCGACCTTCCGCACGGAGCGACGCTCCACCAACAACGGGACCGGCGTCCTTCGCCCGCTGGCCGACCTCGAGCGCGACCACATCCGCTTCGTGCTCGAGCAGGTAAACTGGCATCAGGGTCGCGCGGCGAGCATCCTCGGCATATCCTCAAAGACGCTGTACCGAAAGATTCGCGAGTACGGCTTCGACCGCGGAGCCGAGCCGCAGCCCCACCTCAAGAAACGCCTCCAAAACAGCTCATGAAGGTCCTGGTCATCGAGGACGATCCCACCGTCGGCGCGTTCATCAAGCGCGGTCTCGAGGAACAGCGGTGGGGAGTGCAACTCGTCACCGATGGCGAAGAAGGCGAACAGGTCGCAGCGACCGAGACGTTCGACGTCATCATCCTCGACATGCGACTCCCGGGGAAGTCGGGGTTGGAGGTCCTGCAGGGGCTCCGCGCCCGCGGCTTCGAGAAGCCGGTCCTCGTCCTCACCGCGCAGGACGCCGTCGATGCCAAGGTGCGCACGCTGCGCGCCGGCGCCGACGACTACGTCACCAAGCCCTTCGCCTTCGAGGAGCTCCTCGCCCGCGTCGAGGCCCTTGCCCGTCGTCCGCGCGCCATGGCCTCCCCGATCCTCCGGGTCGGTGATCTGGAGGTCAACCGCGACACTCGCGAGGTGCACCGCGCCGGAGAGGCCATCGAACTCACCCCCAAGGAGTTCGCCGTCCTCGAATACCTCATCCGGCACGCCGGACGGGTCATGAGTCGCACGCTCATCACCGAGTACGCGTGGGGATACCACTTCGACCCCGGAACCAACATCGTCGACGTGGTCATCAATCACCTTCGGAAGAAGATCGACGCCAAGCACGAGAAGAAGCTGATCACGACCGTCCGCGGTGTCGGCTACGTCGTGAAGGGGTAGAGTCGTCCGTCCAGCGATGAGTTCGATTCGCGCAAAGCTCACCGTTCGCTACACCCTCGTGATGCTGGCGTCGATGCTGGCGTTCGCGGGTGCGGTCTTCTTTGCGCGGCAGGCGGGGGTGCGTCGCGAGGCGGCCCAGGTGGCGGTCACCCATGGCGACCTGGCGGTGGCGATCCTGCGCGCCACCCAGCGCGCCGGCGCCCCGCAGATCATCGTCTCCGACTCGCTCATCGGCACGGTCCTCAACCAGGAGGTCGCCCGACTCCTCGTCGAGATTCCGGGCTATCTCATCGTCATCGACGATGCCACCGAGCGGCGGGTCTTCACCTCGCGCGCGGTCGACGACCTCTACTTCCGCCCCGGCAACGAGGCGCAACGTGAAATGCGGGAACGCGAGGTGCAGGCGTTCGAGAACGCCCTCGTTGCGGTGCACAACGCCGATCGCGCCGTGCGCGTCCCCATGCGCGACGGGGAACTGATCCTCGTCGAGCGACGGGGGACCGACCCCAGCTTCGGGCGCCGGCGCGTGATCGCGGGAGTGGACGTCCGGGAGTACGACACGTCGTCGCGCGAGATCCTCGGCAGCGCGCTGATGATCTTCCCCTTCATCCTCGCGCTCTCGGTCGGCGGGGCGTACGTCATCGCCGGACGGGCGATTCGTCCCATCGACCGCATCACCACCGAGGTCGGCGACATCACCGACGGGCGCTCGCTGCACCGGCGCCTCGCGATGGAGTCGAGTCGTGACGAACTGGCGCGGCTGGTGACGACGCTCAACGCGATGATCGGCCGCCTCGAGAGTTCGTTCGGTGCGCTGCGCCGCTTCACCGCCGATGCCTCACACGAGCTCAAGACGCCACTCGCCGTGATGCGGGCCGACGTGGAGCGCGCGATGCAGGCGCAGGCGCAGCCCACGGAGCAGCTGGTGGCGCTGGAGGAGGCGCTGCAACAGACGACGCGCATGGCCGACCTCGTCGACTCGCTCCTCACCCTCGCGCGCGCCGACGAGGGGCGCTTCGACCTGCACCGCGAGCCGGTCGCCCTGGGACCGCTCGCCCGCGAGGCGCTCGAGACCGCCCTCATCCTCGGCGAAGAGCCCGGCCTCGAAGTGACGATGCCGACCGCGGAGGAAATCACCGTGCTCGGCGACCGCACGCGGCTGCGCCAACTCGTCCTGAACCTGATCACCAACGCGATCAAGTACACGCCGAGGGGGGGGAAGGTGGAGATCAACCTGGCGCGCCACGACGACGGGCAGGCGCACTTCAGCGTGAAGGACACGGGCATCGGGATCGCGGCGGCCGACCTGCCGTACATCTTCGAGCGCTTCTGGCGCGCCGACCGGGTGCGCTCGCGGGCGTCGGAGCGCAGCGGCTTCGGCCTCGGCCTGGCGATCTCGCAGTGGATCGCGCAGGCGCATGGCGGACAGCTGACGGTGCAGTCGCGCCTGAATCGCGGGAGCACCTTCACGGTGATCCTCCCGATCCACGAGGAGGGGGACGAGCTGGAGCCGTCGCTGGAAGACGAGACGAAACCGTCGTCGCGCGTCGCGAGCTGAGTCCCACAACGCGGTCGAGTCCTGCCGCCGGTTGATGCCCCCCGCTCGCACCAGATGGCGAGTGGGGGGCATTCCTTCATGTAGGGGACTGCCCGATCAGGGAGGAGACCGGGGGCTCGAAAGGATGGGGAGTGGCGACCCTAACGCGTTCTATGGCAGCTGTTTGCTGTCGGCCATCTCGTGTGATACCTAACAAGTCCCGGTGTCGGGGGGCGTGTGAGGGAAGAGGAAAATCTAACGCGCGCTTCATCGTTTCTTAATCAAACTGCTATTCCGCCAACATCCCCGAACCGTAGAATCGCCCCGTTCACTCCAGACGCTGTTCTGCCAACGTGTCCCGACGGTCGAGGGTTATGTTCAACAACCTGGTCGAGTCCAAGCGCAAGAAGCAGCGGAGTCCTGCCGGTCTCTTTGCGTCGTTCGTGCTGCACGCCGCGCTGATCACCCTGGTGGTGGTCGCGGGCGGACAGGCGGCGGAGCAGTTCGAGAAGCCGAAGCAGGAGAAGGTCGACTTCGTCGAGGTGAAGAAGGATGAGCCTCCTCCACCGAAGAACGAACCGCCTCCGCCGCCACCACCGGATGTGGTCGCGGCTCCGCCGCCGCCGAAGGGATTCCAGATCCTGACGGCCCCCGTGGATATCCCCGACGTTCTCCCTGACATCGACCTTTCGAAGAAGGTCACCGACGAAGCCGACTTCTCGGGCAAGGGTGCCGCCGGTGGTACGGCCAAGGGTGTCGAGGGGGGCAAGCCTCAGCTGGTCGGTGCCAACAACGACCAGCCGTTCTTCGAGTTCCAGGTGGAGAAGCCCGTCCAGGCGCTCCCCGGTGGCTCGTCGCCGCGCTACCCGGACATCCTCCGGCAGGCGGGCGTCGAGGGCGAGGTACTCGCGCAGTTCGTCGTCGATACGACCGGACGCGCCGAGATGAACTCGTACAAGGTGCTCAAGACGACGCACGAACTGTTCGGCAATGCGGTGAAGCAGGCGCTGCCGGGTATGCGCTTCATCCCCGCCGAAGTCGGCGGACGCAAGGTGCGCCAGCTCGTGCAGCAGCCGTTCTCCTTCGCGATCTCGAAGTAGTCTTCCTCACCCACATCCCACTCTCGGGAGACCAACAGTATGAATCTGAATTTCGCGGAAATCTGGGCAGCGACGCCGCCGTTCGGGAAGTTCCTGTGGGCCGTGCTCGCCTTCATGTCGGTCTGGTCGCTGTCGACCGGCGTCTCGAAGGTCTGGCAGCTGCGCTCGGCGCAGGGCGAGACGGTGAAGTTCGCCCCGGAGTTCTCGCAGTTCCTCGAGGAAGACAACCTCGGCGAAGCGATCAAGCTCGCGGAGAGCTACAAGAAGTCGCACGTCGCGCGCGTCCTCGGTGGCGCCCTCGCCGAAGTCAAGCCGCTGATCATGGACGGCTCGGTCACGGTGGCCGACATCAACACCGCTGAGCGTGCGGTCGAGCGCGAAATGCTGATGGAGATGGTCTCGCTCAAGCGCGGCCTCGCGGTCCTCGCCACGGTGGGTTCGACGGCGCCGTTCGTCGGGCTGCTGGGCACGGTGTTCGGCATCATCAACGCCTTCGAAGGCATGGCCAAGTCCGGCTCGGGCGGCATCACCGCCATCGCCGCCGGTATCGCCGAGGCGCTCATCGCGACGGGCTTCGGACTCATCGTCGCCATCCCGGCCGTGTGGTTCTACAACTACTTCACGACCAAGATCGACAACCTGTCCGCCGAGATGACGTACACGTCGAAGGAAATGATCGACTACCTCATCAAGGGCGTCTCGGGTGAGTTCGGTCGTTCGCGCTTCACGCGTGAGTTCAACACCCAGGCCCAGAGCGGCGGCCCGCTGACCTGATCCTGATCCTCCGGAACTTCGCCTTCCCCGTTTAGGAGGATTTCGTAATGGGCATGTCAGTTGGAAGTGGCGCCGAAAGCGTCAAGTCCGAACCGAACGTGGTGCCGATGATCGACGTCATGCTGGTGCTCCTCATCATCTTCATGGTGGTGACGCCAGCACTCGCGGCCGGCTTCCAGGCGGTCCCCCCCGCGGGGATCAACCTGAAGACGCACCCCGAGGAAGACACCGATCAGGTCCTCGGTATCGACAAGCAGGGCCAGTACTACCTCAACAAGCGCGCGCTCCAGAACGACAAGCTGGCGGAAACGCTCAAGTCGATCTACGACGCTCGCACCGTCGACAAGATCCTGTACATCAAGGCCGACAAGGACCTCGAGTACATCAAGGTCCTCGACGCGATGGACATCGCCTCGCGGAACGGCGTGCGCGTGGTTGGCGCCGTCTCCGACCAGGTCCCGGGCACGGAATCGTCCGTGGCTGGCGACGTTCCTGATCCCACCAAGAAGTAGAGGAATCCGCCAATGGGAATGAGTACTGGAAAGAGCGGAGGCCTCAACAACGAGCCCAACGTCGTCCCCATGATCGACGTGCTTCTCGTGCTCCTGATCATCTTCATGGTCATGCAGCCGATGGCGCGTAAGGCGATCGACCTGCAGCTGCCCGATCCGACGCCGCAGGTGGCCGCCGCGAATGCGGTGTCGAACCAGATCGTGCTCGAAGTGCTGCCGGGTGAGCAGTTCGCGATCAACAAGGAACCGGTCACCAAGGACGGTCTCCTGATCCGCCTCAAGCAGATCTACGATCCCCGTCCGGACAAGATCATGTTCGTGAAGGGCGATCCGAAGGTGAAGTATCAGCAGGTCATCTTCGCGATGGACCAGGCGCGTGGCGCTGGCGTCAAGGTCATCGGTGTGACGCCGAAGGAAGCCGCGGCGGAAACGCCGCAGTAAGCCGCGGCGGAAACGCCGCGGTAGTCGCGGTCACGGCACGACGCGGGCGGCGGGCATCCATCAGGGTGCCCGCCGCTCTCGCATGTCCCCCTCGTGCGATGCACTCGCGCGCGATCGCATGAACCCTTTCGCCGCGCCAGGTCGTATAGGTTCCAGCGGTCGACTCCAACCCATCCTTCGTGACGCTGGCCCGCCCCAATCCCTCTCCTGACGCGCCCAAGCGACCGCCGCTCCGGCCGCCCGTTGGCATACCCCTGCGCGACACCTCTCGTCGCGAAGGAACGATCGTGTCGGTCCTGCTGCACGCGCTCGTCGTCTTCCTGATCGTCTCCCCACCGCTCTTCCTCGCCACGAAGCTCGACTATCAGGGGAAGCAGGGCGCGGGCGGGCCCGGCCCCGCAGGCGGGGGCGGTGGTGGCTCCGGCGGGAGCGGCGGACGCATGGTGCGCGAACGCCTGCGATTCATGCAGGTCGTGGCGCCCGTGGCGCAGCCGGTCGTCACGCCGCCGGTCGTCCCGCCGCCCCCCAAGCCTGTCGAGCCCCCCAAGGTCGAGCCGGTGAAGCCCCCGCCGCCGCCGACCCCCGCTCCGCAGGCCACCGACGTCGCAGCGACGGCCACGGAGAGCAAGGACGCGAGCGTGGTCAACGGGGCGGGGGGAGGCTCCGGGAAGGACGGCACCGCTGGCAGCGGCCCCGGAAGCGGCGGCGGCGTTGGCTCGGGCGTCGGCACCGGGCGCGGGAGCGGCGTGGGACCGGGGACGGGCGGGGGAGACGACGCCATCTATCCCCCGGCCGTCGTCTCGCTCCCCATCCTCCCGCTCCCCGTCCCCGGAAAGGTGCGCCCGTACAAGCTCGTGGCGTACTTCGAAGTCGATACCACGGGCAACGCGCGCCTGCTCGCCTTCAATCCCTCCAACGACGGCGGCTACAACAAGCGGATTCGCGAGATGCTCAGCGAGATCCGCTTTCGCCCCGCCACGCGTCCCAACGGACGCCCGGTGCTCGACACCGCCATCGTGACCGCCGAGGCTCCGCGCTCGTAGCGCTGGCGCTCGATCAGGCGGCAGGGCACCCCGCGCGCACGCGACGCCCCCCGGTCATGCCCAATCGGCGACCGCTCCCGCGTAACTCCAAGCCGCGCATAACGCTCTGGCCATAGTTCCCACGCAGGAATATCTTTTCGCGGCTTTCACACCGGGTTCGGCATCACGTCCTGCCGCCGCTGCCCGCCTCATCTACAGTCGCGACGGGAAGGAGACGCGTGGCCGATTCTCACGACGCACGCACGAGCTCGGAATTTGTCCGCGCATTGACGCTGACAGACGCGACCATGCTCGTGGCCGGCTCGATGATCGGCTCCGGGATCTTCATCGTCTCCTCCGACATTGCGCGAACGCTCAACTCCCCGCTCTGGCTCCTGATCACATGGATCGCCACCGGGGTCATCACCGTCCTTGGGGCGCTGGCGTACGGGGAGCTCGCGGCGATGTACCCCAAGGCCGGAGGACAGTACGTCTTCCTGCGCGAATCGATGGGTCCACTCATGGGTTTCCTCTATGGGTGGACCCTTTTTCTGGTGATCCAGACCGGGACCATCGCCGCGGTCGGTGTCGCGTTCGGGCGCTTCCTCGGCGTGCTGGTGCCGTCGATCGGGGCGGATCGCTTCGCGTGGTTCCCCCAAGCGGACGTCTGCCTGTCGATCATGGGATGTGATTCGCCGGCCAAGGCCTTCCAGTTGGGCCTCTCGCCGCAGCGCCTCATCGCGCTCATCAGCGTCTGGGTCCTGACGGCGGTGAACCTGCGCGGCGTGAAGGAGGGGAAGGCCCTCCAGACGTCGCTCACAGTGATCAAGACGGCGGCCCTCGCCCTGCTGGTGGTCGTTGGACTCACGATCGGACGTAACGCAGATGCCATCGCGGCCAACTTCGGCGCCAACCTGGCGGGGAGCCCGCCCGTCGGATCGACGCTCATCCTCGCCTTCGGCGCCGCCATGGTCGGCTCGCTCTTCTCTAGCGACGCATGGAACAACGTGACGTTCGCGGCGGCCGAGGTCCACAATCCGCAGAAGAACCTCCCGCTGGCCCTGCTGCTTGGGACGGGCCTGGTGAGTGCGCTCTACATCATGGCGAACGTGTCGTACCTCAACGCGCTCCCGATGGCGGGCGACCCCAACGGCGTGACGTCGGTGGCGCGCGGCATTCAGTACGCGACGCAGGATCGCGTCGGGACGGCGCTGATGGAGTCGGTCTTCGGCCCCAACGGCACGACGCTGATGGCGATCGCGATCCTCATCTCGACCTTCGGCTGCAACAACGGGCTGATCCTGGCGGGGTCGCGCGTCTACTGGGCGATGGCCCGCGACGGGCTGTTCTTCCAGCGCGCCGGTTCGCTCAACGCGCGCGGCGTCCCGGCCTTCGCCTTGATCGTGCAGTCCATCTGGATCTCGCTGTTGTGCCTGACGGGGACGTACGGTCAGCTCCTGGACTACGTGATCTTCGCGGCGCTCGTGTTCTACTGCCTGACGACCATCGGTCTCTTCATCCTGCGCCGCACGCGACCCACGGCGGAGCGACCGTACAAGGCGGTGGGCTACCCCGTGCTGCCCGGGCTGTATGTGCTGCTGGCGGGGGGGCTGGCGATCGTCCTGCTCATCGCCGACAAAACGCGCGCGCAGGCGGTGGCGGGGTTGGCCATCGTGCTGCTGGGCATTCCCGTGTATTTCCTCTGGCGCTCGGCGGGGGCCCCCCGGGCAAGCGCGACGTAGGCAGCGCCGGGATGTGGTGAGGGGCGCGGCGCTCGGTCGGAAGGGCTGCGGGTGGGCGGGGCCTGGGTGCAGGTGCAGGTGAGGACGCAGGACCCGTGGTACCGGCAGTCGCACGACACAGCAGGGCACGACGTGCAGTGAGCAGGGCCAACAGTGAGCACACGACGGGCGCGGATACGGCGCGTCCGGAAGGGATCCTGGCGGAGACCCCGAACTTTCATGGAGAGCACGGCATGACGAATGTGTTGGTACGCATGTGGCACGCTTCCGGCCGTTTGACCCGCGTCTTGGCGCTGGCGGCGGCGAGCGCCTTCCTGCTGGGGACGCCGGTGACGGCGCAGGCCCCGGCCACCGAGCCCGCGGTGGTGACTGCGGCCCCTGACGCCCAGGTCGCGGCGCCCGAGACGCAGGCGGCACCGGAGCATCGACCGGGAGGGGAAGCCAACCTCAAGGTCCCCGATCTTTCGACCGAGACGTTTCTCGGCGGCATCGACGGCAAGACGCTCCTGCTCAGCGGGATCGTGGTGTCGGTGCTCGGCCTCCTCTTCGGCCTGGCGATCTATCGACAGCTGCAGGGCATGGCGGTCCACAAGTCGATGCTCGAAGTCTCCGAGCTCATTTACGAGACCTGCAAGACGTACCTGATCACGCAGGGGAAGTTCATCCTCCTGCTCTGGCTCTTCATCGGGGCCGTGATCGTGCTGTACTTCAAGGTGCTGGTCGGCTTTCCGTGGGACCGCGTCCTGATCATCCTCGCCTTCTCGCTCATCGGCATCGCCGGGAGCTACGGCGTGGCGTGGTTCGGCATTCGCGTGAACACCTTCGCCAACTCGCGCACCGCCTTCGCGGCGCTGAAGGGGAAGCCCTACCCGTGCTACGCGATTCCGCTCAAGGCCGGCATGTCGATCGGCATGATGCTCATCTCGGTCGAGCTGCTGCTGATGCTCATGATCCTGCTCTTCATCCCGGGTGACTACGCGGGCCCCTGCTTCATCGGCTTTGCCATCGGCGAGTCGCTGGGGGCGGCGGCGCTACGTATCGCCGGCGGCATCTTCACCAAGATCGCCGACATCGGCGCCGACCTGATGAAGATCGTCTTCAAGATCAAGGAAGACGACGCCCGCAACCCTGGCGTGATCGCGGACTGCACCGGCGACAACGCCGGTGACTCGGTGGGTCCCTCGGCCGACGGCTTCGAGACCTACGGCGTCACGGGTGTGGCGCTCATCTCGTTCATCCTGCTCGCCGTGCGCGACCCGGCCGTGCAGGTCCAGCTGCTCGTCTGGATCTTCATGATGCGCGTCATGATGGTCGTGGCGTCGGGGCTTTCGTACTTCATCAACGAAGCGATCGCCAAGTCGCAGTCTGCCGATGCGCCGCACATGAACTTCGAGGCGCCGCTGACGCGCCTCGTGTGGCTCACGTCGATCGTGTCGGTCGTGATCACCTACATCGCGTCGTATCTCCTCATCCCGACGCTCGGTGATGGGACGCTCTGGTGGAAGCTGGCGACGATCATCACCTGCGGTACGCTCGCCGGCGCCATCATTCCGGAGCTGGTCAAGGTCTTCACCTCCACCGAGTCGCGGCACGTGCGGGAAGTCGTCACCGCATCACGCGAAGGCGGACCGTCGCTCAACATCCTGGCCGGGCTCATCGCCGGTAACTTCTCGGCGTACTGGTTGGGCATGGCGATCATGGGGCTGATGGCGGCCGGCTACTACGTGAGCGACATGGGCGTCGGCGATCTGATGATGGCCCCCGCCGTCTTCGCCTTCGGCCTCGTCGCCTTCGGCTTCCTGGGCATGGGTCCGGTGACGATCGCGGTCGACTCGTACGGCCCGGTCACGGACAACGCGCAGTCGGTCTACGAACTCTCGACCATCGAGCAGCTCCCCGGCATCGAAGCCGAGGTGCAGCGCGACTTCGGCTTCAAGCCGCAGTTCGAGAAGGCCAAGGACTTCCTCGAGGAGAACGACGGGGCGGGGAACACCTTCAAGGCCACGGCCAAGCCGGTGCTCATCGGGACGGCTGTCGTGGGCGCCACGACGATGATCTTCTCGATCGTCGTCTCGCTCACCGAAGGGCTCAAGCCCGAGTACCTCGCCAACCTGTCGCTGCTGCACCCGCCGTTCCTGCTGGGGCTGATCTCGGGCGGCGCGGTGATCTACTGGTTCACCGGCGCGTCGATGCAGGCGGTGTCGACCGGCGCCTATCGCGCGGTGGAGTTCATCAAGAACAACATCAAGCTCGACGGCAACGCGACCAAGGCGTCGGTGGAGGACTCCAAGAAGGTCGTGGAGATCTGCACCGTGTACGCCCAGAAGGGGATGTTCAACATCTTCGTCACCGTCTTCTTCTCGACGCTCGCGTTCGCGTTCGTCGAGCCGTACTTCTTCATCGGCTACCTGGTCTCCATCGCGCTGTTCGGGCTCTACCAGGCCATCTTCATGGCCAACGCCGGTGGCGCCTGGGACAACGCCAAGAAGATCGTGGAGACGGAGTTGAAGGCGAAGGGGACGCCGCTGCACGATGCCACCGTCGTCGGTGACACGGTCGGTGATCCGTTCAAGGACACGTCGTCGGTCGCGCTCAACCCGGTCATCAAGTTCACCACGCTCTTCGGCCTGCTGGCGGTGGAGTTGGCGGTGAGCCTGTCCAACAAGAACGGGACCGGTCTCACGCACTCGCTGGCGGCGGTCTTCTTCCTGATCAGCGCGTACTTCGTGTACCGCTCGTTCTACGGCATGCGGATCGAGTCGTCTGGCAGCCCCGCGGCCAAGGCGTAAGACTCGTTGACGACCGCGGGGTTTCGGGGAGCAGGATCTCCGGAACCCCGCGGTCGGCGTTTCCCCCTCCGTCCCTGAGTCGATGTCCCCTCCCACGTCCATCTTCGCGAAGAAGTCCGTCGCCGATTGCGAGGCCGAGGTCTCGCTCGGCGGAGGGCTCAAGCGCCATCTCACCAAGTGGCACCTGACGGCACTTGGCGTCGGCGCCACGATCGGAGCCGGCATCTTCGCCACCACCGGTACCGCCATCGTCGGTGACGCCGCGCGCCCGGGCGCCGGCCCGGCGATCGTCTTCTCCTTCCTCCTCACCGCCATCGCCTGCGGCTTTGCGGCGCTCTGCTACGCCGAGTTTGCCGCGATGGTTCCGATCGCAGGGTCGGCATACACGTACGCCTATGCCGCCATCGGCGAGTTTGTCGCCTGGATCATCGGCTGGGACCTGATCGTCGAGTACGCGGTGGGCAACATCGGCGTCGCGATCGGATGGTCGGGGCACTTCCGCGAGCTCATCTCGCACTTCGGCATGCAGCTGCCGGCGTGGTTGGCCACCGACTACCGCACCGCGCACGATGCCTTCAACGCGGTCGCGGCCGGCTCCACCGACGCGTCGATGCAGTACCTGGGCTCGGCGTGGAGCAACGCGCCGCACCTGCTTGGCCTCCCGGTGATCATGAACCTCCCGGCGGCGCTCGTCGTCTTCTGCATCACGACAGTGCTCGTCATCGGGATCAAGGAATCGGCCAACACCAATAACGCGATGGTGATCCTCAAGATCGGGATCATCGTCTTCTTCCTGGCCATCGGCGTCTTCCTCATCAAGCCGGACAACTGGACCAACGCGGCCAACGGCGGCTTTGCCCCCAACGGCTTCAAGGGGATCAGCGCTGCGGCGGCGATCATCTTCTTCAGCTACATCGGCTTTGACGCGGTGTCGACCGCGGCCGAGGAGGCGAAGAACCCGGCCAAGGACATGCCGTTCGGGATCATCATGTCGCTGATCATCTGCACGGTGCTCTACGTGGCCCTCTCGATCGTGATGACCGGGATGGCGCCGTGGAAGCAGCTCGGGACCCCCGAGCCGATGATCACCGCGCTGCAGTATGCCAGCGGGCCGCCGGCGTTGCTCACCTTCTCGCGCTTCATCATCGCGTTAGGCGCGGTGATCGCGATGGGCTCGGTCCTGCTCGTCTTCCAGCTCGGACAGCCGCGCATCTTCTATTCGATGGCGCGCGACGGCCTGCTCCCGCCGATCATGGCCAAGGTGCACCCCAAGTTCCGCACCCCGTACGTGGGGACGATCATGACCGGAACGTTCGTCGCCACCTTCGCCGCCTTCGCCAACATCGCCGAGGTGGTGGACCTCACGAACATCGGGACGCTGTTTGCGTTCGTTCTCGTGTCGGCCGGCGTGATCTTCCTGCGCAAGTCCGATCCCGACCGCGTGCGACCGTTTCGCGTGCCCGGCGTTCCATTCACGCCGCTGATCTCGATCGCCGCTTGCCTGTACCTGATGATGCAGCTTCCAGCCGTGACATGGATCCGCTTCGGCATCTGGCTCGCCGTCGGCCTCGTCTTCTACTTCATGTACGGCTATCGCCACTCGGTGCTGCGCACCGGCAAGCGCCCGCACATTGAACCCGTGAAGGGCGGGGGACACTAGCACCTACCGGCAGCGAAGGCACCGCGACACGCGTTGTCACTCGTCTTCTCGTCTTCTCGTCTTCCCGTCTTCTCCAATTCGAATGTCTCAAGCGACGCACCTGCAGGACGCGACGCCCGCCAAGAAGGGCGGCTTGACGTTGACCCACTGGATCCTCCTCTCGATGGTGCTGGGGATCCTCGTGGGGACCTTCCTCCCGGACATCGGCAAGGAACTGAAGCCGATCTCCAACATCTTCCTGCGGATGATCAAGTCGCTGATCGTCCCGCTCCTCTTCAGCACGTTGGTGATCGGCATCGCCGGTCACGGCGACGACATGAAGAAGGTCGGGCGGTTGGCGCTGCGTTCGATCATCTACTTCGAGGTGGTCACGACGCTCGCGCTGATCGTCGGCCTCGTCGCGGTGAACTGGATTCGCCCCGGTGACGGCATCACCCTCGAGGGGGCGACGGCCGAGACCGGGGAGAAGTTCGCCTCGACCAAGGTGACGTGGGGGGGCGTCCTCGAGCACACCGTCCCGCAGAGCTTCTTCGAGGCGGCGGCCACCAACGAAGTGCTGCAGGTCGTCTTCTTCTCCATCCTCTTTGCCGTGGCGCTCGCCCGCGTGAAGGGGGAGCCCAAGAAGATCATGCTCAGCGTCCTCGAGTCGTTGAGCGAGGTGATGTTCAAGTTCGTGGGGCTGGTGATGTCCTTCGCCCCCTTCGGCATCGGGGCGGCGATCGCGGTTACGGTCTCGAACAGCGGGTTGGGGGTCCTCAAGAACCTGGGCATCCTCGTCCTCACGCTGTACGGGGCGCTGATCGTCTTCATCCTGCTCGTGCTCGTCCCGATCCTCGTGATGTTCCGCATCCCGCTCAAGGAGTTCATCGCGACGGTGCGCGAGCCGGCGCTGATCGCCTTCTCGACGGCGTCATCCGAGGCGGCCCTGCCGCAGGCGATGCAGGCGATGGAGAAGTTCGGCGTGCCACGCCGCATCGTCGCCTTCGTGATGCCCACGGGCTACTCGTTCAACCTCGACGGGAGCACGCTCTACCTCGCGCTGGCCTCGATCTTCGTGGCGCAGGCGGCGGGGATCGACATGCCGCTCAGCCAGCAGATCCTGATGATGCTGACGCTGATGCTCACGTCGAAGGGGGTCGCCGCGGTGCCGCGTGCCTCGCTCGTGATCCTGTCGGGGGCGCTCGCCTCGTTTGGCCTCCCGCTGCAAGGAGTCGCCGTCATCCTCGGCGTCGACGCGCTCATGGACATGGCCCGCACGTCGGTCAACCTTGTCGGCAACTGTCTCGCGACGGCGGTGATGGCCAAGTGGGAAGGGGAGTTCCGCAAGGAGTCGCTCCCCGAGATGGCACGCATCGAAGGCGATACGCTGCACGTGCCGTCGGCGTAGCCGAGCGCGCCGCGTCGCGCGGCATCGGGCGTCGGTCCTTCGGGATCGGCGCCCGATTTGCGTGCGGGCCGGCGTACCGCGCGCCAACGGCGATCCGTCAACCGCGCGCCGCGTCGACGTCCCGGGCAACGCCTCACGCGTTCCGGCGCGCCGCGTCGACGTCCCGGGCAACGCCGCACGCGTTCCGGCGCGCCAGGTCGACGTCCCGCGCGACGCCGCACGCGTTCCGGCGCGCCAGGTCGACGTCCCGCGCGACGCCGCACGCGTTCCGGCGCGCTAGGTCGACGTCCCGCGCGACGCCGCACGCGTTCCGGCGCGCTAGGTCGACGTCCCGCGCGACGCCGCGCGCGTTTCGGCGCGCCAGGTCGACGTCCCGCGCGACGCCGCGCGCGTTTCGGCGCGCCAGGTCGACGTCCCGCGCGACGCCGCACGCGTTCGACGCGCCCGGTCGACGTCCCGCGCGACGCCGCACGCGTTCCGACTCGCCGTCGGCCGGGGGGGCGGCGCGGCCCGTACGTCGACGTGTCGGTTGACGCCGCACCGTTCCGGCGCGCCACGTCGACGTCCCGAGCGACACCGCACGCGTTCCGACTCGCCTCGTCGAAGTTCCGGGCGCCGCTGCACGCGTTCCGACGAAATACGTCGACGTTTCGGTTGACGCCGTACACGTTCCGGCGCGCCACGTCGACGTCCCGAGCGACACCGCACGCGTTCCGACTCGCCTCGTCGAAGTTCCGGGCGCCGCTGCACGCGTTCCGACGAAACACGTCGACGTTTCGGTTGACGCTGCACGCGTTCCGGCGCGCCACGTCGACGTCCCGAGCGACACCGCACGCGCTCCGACTCGCCACGTCGAAGGCCCGGGCGCCGCTGCACGCGTTCCGACGAAACACGTCGACGTTTCGGTTGACGCTGCACGCGTTCCGGCGCGCCACGTCGAAGTTCCGGGCGCTGCGGCACCCGTTCCGGCGTATCGCGTCGACGCGTCGGGCGACGCGGTTCACGGTTCGACGAAATACGTCGACGTTACGCGCAGGTGCGCCCAGCGTTCGCGAGACCTCGCCGACGTCGCGGCATTGTTTGTCGATCTCCTCGGGGCAACGCTGGGAGCTCGGACCAACCTGGGACCGTCGCCGCGTGCGAAAGCGGGGCCAGTCGCCCGGTTACCGCGCTGCGCGCTCCGCCAGGATGCGCTGCCGCTCCTGCCACACAGCCACCACTCCCGGGATGATCGAGAGGATGATGATGGCCAGGACCACGAGGGAGAAGTTGTCCTTCACCACCGGGATGTTGCCGAAGAAGTAGCCGGCAAAGAGCATCAGCCCCACCCACGCCACGCCACCGCTGATGTTGTACGCCGCGAACCGCTGGTACGACATGGTACCGGCGCCCGCGACGAATGGGGCAAAGGTGCGGATGATCGGGACAAACCGGGCGAGGATGATCGTCTTCCCGCCGTGTCGCTCGTAGAACTCGTGCGTGCGCTGGATGTGTTCCTTCTTGACGAGGGGCAGCCGCCCCGCGGCCGCCTGCGCCCCCAGCCTGGACCCCAGCCAGTAGTTCACTGCGTCGCCCAGGATGGCGCAGACCGTCAGGAGGACGAAGAGGGCCACGATGCTCAGCGACCCGGTCGCGGCGGCCAGCGCCCCCGTGGCGAAGAGGAGCGAATCGCCTGGGAGGAATGGGGTTACGACCAGCCCGGTCTCGCAGAAGATGATGAGCGCCAGCACCACATACGTCCACACGCCCGCCCAGCTCACGAGCGTGGCGAGGTGGGCGTCCAGGTGCAGGACGTAGTCGACGAACGTATGGATCAGGTCCATGAGACTGGGAAAGGGGGAGACGCCGGTCTCTGTGCAAGCCTCAGGCCGCGGGAGACGATTCGCTGGCCGGTCGAGCATCGCGGGGACCGGGCGGGGGAGGGGGACGCCGCGCCCTCCCCGCCGGCCCGTCCGGGCCCCGCATCAGTTCGTGGTGGCCCCGAGCAGGCGAAGGGCACCGCGCACGGCGCCACGCACCGGGACCAGTTCCTCCTCCCGCAGCTGGGCCCCCGGGACCGCCGTCTTGAGGCGGTGCACCATGCGCTTGCGCAGGAGCGTCCCCTTGGCCAGCAGCCCGCCGCCTAACGCCAACGGCACCGCAGCCCGCTCGTCGCCAAAGAGCTGGCGCGCCAGGGTGCGGGCGTGGAGCACGAGCTCCTCGACCGCGAGCGTCACCAGCGAGTTGGCGCGCAGGTCCCCCCCTTGAGCCACGCTCAGGACGACCGGGGCGAGCGTGGCGAGCGTCGCCGGCGTGGCAGCAGCCCCCCACGCCACGAGGTCGGCCACCTCATTCACCTCGGCGGCCGTCAGCACCGCCCCCGTGAGCTGTGTCTCGGGTTCGCGCCCGTCGAACGATGCGGTGACGATGCTCAACGCCCGGCGACCGATCCAGGCGCCACTCCCTTCGTCGCCGCAGTTGGGACCCCAGCCGCCGCAGCGGGCGAAGGCCCCGGCGGGGCCTCGGCCATACCCTACCGATCCGGTGCCGCTGATCACCAGCAGCCCCGGCCCATCGCCAAAGGCGTCGTCGAGCGCGATCATGGCGTCGGGATGCACGGCCACGTCCTCGGCCAGATCCCGGCTCATGAGCGCCTGCCAGAGGGCGTCGCGCTCCGCGTCGCGCCCCGCGCCGGCCACGCCGACGCAGAGCACCTTGGGGACCACGTGGGTCATGTCGCAGGCCGCGAGCGCGTCCTTGATGGTCGCCGCGATCATATCGGCCGACTTCTCGGCTTCCCCGGGGCGCACCGCGCTCGGGCCGCCTTCGACCGTGACGATCTCCTTCCCGGTCTCGTCGGCGACCATCACGCGCGTGCGCGAGCCGCCGCCGTCGACGCCTACGACGATCGCAGTCATGCCCCCCCCTTGGACGGAGTGGACATCGAGGGCGGAACGACGGCGGGATGAGTGAGCGACGACAGCATGCCGGTGAGGAACGTGATGGTGGTGCCGATGAGGACGTACCAAGGCCAGGCGATGGCGCCCAGCGGGCCAAGGGACTCGGCGAGCGAAGGATAAGCGGCCGAGAGCTGCTTTGCGAAGACCACGAACGTCATCGACAGGATTCCCACGGCCATCCCCGTGATCGCGTCGCGCTGGTTGGCGCGCCGCCAGCCGAGCCCGAGCGCAAAGGCGCCTAACAAGCCGCCGTAGGTGAAGGAGGCGATCGAGAGGGCGACCACGACCACCGGCGTTCCCTGGTTCTTGTAGAGGAGCGCGCCGCCGATCAGGATCACCGCCCAGCCGAGCGTGAAGAGCTTTCCCGCGCGATACACGGCAGGGTCGTCGGCCTTGCGCCCGCTCAGCGGCAGGTAGATGTCGTGTGTCGTGGCGGCGGCCAGTGAGTTGAGCGAGCCCGACACGGTGCTCATCGCGGCCGCGAGGATGGCCGCGACCACCAGACCGGTCATGCCCGGCGGCATCACCTCGATGATGAACGTCGGAAAGATCTCGTCGGGCTTGGCGAACGTGCGCGCGTCGTAGTACGCGTAGAGCCCCACCCCGATGAAGAGGAAGAGGAGGAACTGCCCCAGCACCGCGAAGCCGCTGCCGATGAGTGAACGACGGGCATCGCGCAGGTTGTTGGACGCCAGGAGCCGCTGCACGATGAGCTGGTCCGCACCATGGCTCGCCATCGACAGGAAGCCGCCGCCGATCACGCCGGCCCACAGCGTGTGTGGCTTGCTCACGTCGGTGGAGAGGTCGATGACGCGCAGCTTGCCTTCGGCGCCGGCGCGCGAGAGGATGGCCGACCACCCCCCGTCGACGCCATCGCCGATGAGGTAGAGCGCCGCAAACCCGCCCGCCAGATACACGCCGGTCTGCAGCACGTCGGTCCACACCACCGCTCGCATCCCGCCCTCGTACGTGTAGACCAGGGTGAACGCGCCCAGGATGAGGATCGAGACTGGCGTGACGTATTCCACCGGGATCGACGGCCCGAGAATCAGCGCGACCGGGATCGCCGTCGCGAACACGCGCACCGAGTCGCCAAAGGCGCGGGTCACCATGAAGGTGATGGACGCGAAGCGTCGCGTTGCCAGGCCAAAGCGACGTTCGAGCAGTGCATACGCCGTGACCAGCTCTCCCTGGAAGTATCGCGGCAACAGGACATACGACACGATGATGCGTCCGACGATGTAGCCGAACACCACCTGCAGGAACGAGAAGTCGCCGAGGTACGCGAGACCGGGGATCGAGATGAAGGTGAGAGCGCTCGTCTCGGTGGCCACGACCGAGAAGAGGATCGCCCACCAGGGGATCGCCTGGGACGCGACGAAGTAGTCACGGGCGCTCTTTTGCCCGCGGCCGAGCCAGACGCCTAACGCCGTGGTCCCGCCCATGTAGGCGACCAGCACGACGATGTCGAGGACGGTGAAGCTTCCCATTATGCCGCCCCCTTACACGACGACATACGCCTCCATGGCGAAGTACTCAGCCAGCCCGAGCCGGTCGAGCAGTGCGGCAGTGTCCTTGTTCCGGGCCTCGACGCGCTGCCAGAATTCGCGGTCGTCCTGGCCGGGGAAGGGGGCCGAGTCCTTCTGCGACTGGTGCTTGAAGATCGCCTGGATCTTGAGGCGCAGTTCGTCCTGCGAGATCGGGACGAGCCAGGTCGCATCGGTGATCGGCCACTCCTGCCACGCGCCGCGGTAGAGCCATACCTCGGGAGTCGGCTTCCCCTCGGCGCGCAGCGCGTCGAGCGCCCCCTCGATCGCTTCCTTGCACATCCGGTGCGTGCCATGCGGGTCGGAGAGGTCGCCTGCCACGAAGATGATCTCCGGGCGCGTCTCTTCGATCGCTGCCTTCACGATCGCCACGTCGGCCGGGCCGATCGGGTCCTTGCGCACCTTCCCGGTCTGATAGAAGGGCAGGTTGAGGAAGCGCGCCGCACTGCTCTGCATCCCAAGCGTCTCGATCCCCGAGATCGCCTCCGACTCGCGAATGATGCGCTTGATGTCCTGCACCTCGGGCGTATCGACGTCGCCCGGGTGCTTGGCGTCGAGAAAGCCGTACACTCGGTCGCGCATCGCCCCGATCGCCGCCACGTCGAGCTGGCGGTCGTGGGCGAGGCGCACGAGGAAGTCGACGTAGCGCCGGACGTCATGGTCGAAGACGGCGATGTTGCCGCTCGTCATGTAGGCGACCGTGATGGCGTTGTCGTTGAGGACCAGCTTGCGCAGGATCCCGCCCATCGAGATCACGTCGTCGTCGGGATGCGGCGAGAAGCAGAGGATGCGCGTCTCTTCCGGCAGCTTCGACCGCCCCTTGATCTTCGCGCCTAACGCGTTGAAGACGTGCCCGTTCACCTCGCCGGCGCTCCCGAACTTGGCCACCAGCGAGGAGAGGTGGTGCTCGGCATAGTCGCGCTGCGTCAGCTTGAGGATCGCCTTGCCCTCCTTGAGCGACAGCCAGACCACCGCGCGGATCGTGAGCCCCTCGGTCCAGGTGACCTCGTCCAGCAGCCACGGCGTGGCGATGCGCGTGAGGTCGGCGGCCGCGGCGCGGTCGATGTAGAAGCGGGTGGCCGGGTGACGCTGCAGGAACGTCGCCGCCACGTCGACGGCGATGTCGCCTTCCACGGCGCGGCGCACGATCGCCGACTTGTGCTCACCGGTCGCCAGGATCGCGATCTCGCGCGCGTCGAGGATGGAGGCCACGCCCATCGTCAGCGCTTCGCGCGGGACGTTGTCCTCGCCGAAGAAATCGGCCGCCGCGTCGCGCCGCGTGATCATGTCGAGCGTCACCAGGCGGGTGCGGCTCTCGGCGCCCGACCCGGGCTCGTTGAAGCCGATGTGCCCCGTCTTGCCGATGCCGAGGATCTGGAAGTCGATCCCCCCGGCGTCACGGATCGCCACCTCGTAGTCGCGGACGTGCGCCTCGACCGCCGCCCGCGGGATGTCGCCGCGCGGGATGTGCACGTTCTCGGCCTCGATGTCGATCTGCGAGAACAGGTTCTCCCACATGTACCGGTGGTAGGAGTGCACGTTGTCCGGCGCCATCGGGTAGTACTCATCCAGGTTGAACGTCACCACGTGGCGGAAGGAGAGCCCTTCCTCGCGGTGCAACCGGATCAGTTCGCGGTAGACGCCGATCGGCGTGGAGCCGGTCGCGAGGCCGAGGACGCACCGTTGCCCCGAGGCCGCGCGGTCGCGGACGAGCGTGGCGATGCGCGCCGCCACGAGCCGGGCGATGTCCTCGTGCTCGTCGACGACGATGGTGGGGATGCGCTCACGCGAATGGGCGTCGCCGGCGGGGGAATGCGAAAGCCCGCGATTCGTCGACAACGGATCGCGGGCCTCGTCGTGCGCGGCGGCGCCCGGCGTGGTGGTCACGCCAGGAGCCGGGAGAGTCATGGTTCGTTAGGCAGAGAAGGAACTACCGCAGCCGCAGCCGCCGGTGGCGTTCGGGTTCTTGAAGGTGAAGCCCGAACCCTGCATCGACGAAACGTAGTCGATGATCACCTGATTGATGTACTGCGCCGAGAAGGGATCCACGAACATCCGGAATCCCTCGTGCTGGACGATGTAGTCGTCTTCCGCCGCCTGGTCCTCGATGAGCAGCCCGTACTTGAAGCCGCTGCATCCCCCAGGCTGGACGCTCACGCGGAGCCCGCCGACATCCGCCGAGACACCCTCGGCATCCATGAAACGCTTGACCTCGACCGCGGCGACCGGGGTCACGGTAACGACGATATCGGGGTGGACGTTGGTGCTCACGATTGCCTCCATTTGCGATAGGTCGCGAATTGCGACTGGAATGGTCGTTAATCTAGCGGCCGCTCCCCGGGCATTCAAGCAAGGTCGCGTTCTCCGCGCACCCTTGGAGCGCCCCCATCACCGCGTCGGCGACCGCGATCCGCACCCCCCCGATCTTCCGGTTTTCGCGCGTGGGGTTCACCCGGTTGGTCAACAGGATCACGAAGACATCGTTGGCCGGGTCGACCCAGAACGAGGTGCCGGTGAAGCCGGTATGCCCGAACGCCGCGGCCGACATCCGTCGCCCCGCCGAGTTGGACCCGTTCGGCTTCTCCCACCCCAGCGCACGGTTGGAGAGCGGGGAGTCGGGCCGAGACGTGAAGCGGGCGATGGTCGCCGAGTCGAGGACCTGCACGCCATCGAGACGCCCGTGATTGAGGTACATCCGGGCCAGGCGGGAGAGATCAGCGGCCGAGGAGAAGAGCCCGGCGTGTGCCGAGATCCCGCCGAGGGCAAAGGCATTTTCGTCGTGCACCTCCCCGCGCAGGTGACGCTGGCGCCACGGGTCCACCTCGGTCGGGGCGATGCGGGCGCGCAGCGACGCGGCCGGGCGCCACGCGGTCTCGCGCATGCCTAACGGGCGAAAGACGTTGCGCGTGACAAACTCGTTGAACGGCGTCCCCGACACCCGCGTCACGACCTGCCCGGCGAGAATCGCCCCCAGGTCGCTGTACACCATCCGGGCGCCGGGCACCGTGTCGAGCGGCGTGGCGAAGACGAGGGCGAGCGCCTGCGCCGGCGAGGTGGCCTCCTTGTACAACGGACGCCACGAGGGGAGCCCCGATGAGTGCGACAGCAGGTGGCGCACCGTGACCTTCTCCTTCCCGGCCCCCGTCCACTCCGGGAGGTAGCGCTGGACCGGCGCGTCAAGGTCGATCATGCCGTCCTGCACGAGGCGCAACACCCCCGACGTCATCCCGACCACCTTGGTGAGCGAGGCGAGGTCCCACAGCGTGCGTTCGTTAGGCACCGCCGGATCGGCCGCGTCCAGCGTCCCGACCGCCGACTGCGCGAGGATCCCCGCTCGACTGCCGACCAGCGCGACCGCTCCGGGAAAGGCGCTGTCGCGGATGGCCTGCTGCAGCACGCGATCCAGCCGCCCCTGGAGCACGGCGAGGTCAATGCCGCGCGCGGTCGCCACCGAGGCGCTGACGCGCGGGAGCGGCGCCGCCGCAGGCCCCTGACCGGGCAGTCGGCAGGCGGTCGCCGCGAGCACCGACAGCGCCGTCAGGACCGTCCGGTGACGACGCCGGCGCGGGAACGACGGAGCCTGGACGAGCGAATGCGAAGGGGCGGGCGACGGCGAACGGGGCATGGCACGTGTGATGGAAGGTGTTGCGCGAACGGTCGTGCCTCGGCACCTTCGCCCGCAAGAGCGCGCGTCGCCGAGACCGCGTGTCATCGTCTCCTGCCCCGATCCTCGATGCGCCGATTCCTCTGCTTGGCGATGCTGACCCTCGTTCCGCTCGCGGCGTGCGCCCGTCAGGTCACGCTCCAGTCGACCCCCGCCGCCGCCGTCGAGGTCTCGCTCAAGGTCACCAACCGCACCACCCAGGCCATCACGATCTTCGTCCTGGCCGGCGGGACCGAACAGCAGCTCAAGGTCGTCGCGGCCAATGCGACGGAACTGATCCCCGTCCCCGGGGTGACTGGAGGAAGCACGGTGCGCCTGCGCGCCGCACTCGCCGACGGCTCGCGTTCGTACACGCGCGATGGGGTCGTACTCACCGGTGTCTTCGAGTGGCAAGTGCCGTAGTCGCAGGGTTGTAAGTGCCTGCGGACAGGCGTACTTTCAGTGGCTCGGATCATACCGGGCCCGTCCGGTTTTCTGACCGCGTCCCGCCCTAGGCGAACCGCTCGCCATCCCTATCCGCCCCGCATGAAGAGTCTCTGGGAAGCGATCATTCGCGGTTACCTCAAGGTGATCGCCCCCGTGGCGGACTGGATGGTTCGGAAGCGCATCAACCCCAACACCATCACCACGGTTGGGACGATCTGCTCGGTGATTGCGGGTGCCATCTTTGCGGCTGGCCACATTCGGACCGCGGGATGGGTGCTGGGGCTCACGGCGCTCTTTGATGTCCTCGATGGCACCGTGGCTCGGCGCACTGGGCGTTCGACCGTGTTCGGCGCGTTCTACGATTCCACGCTCGACCGCGTCGCGGATGGCGCCCTGCTTGGCGGGCTCACGATCTTCTTCGCCCGCAACGACGTCCATCAGGCCATCCCGCACAGCATGGGGACGCCGATGGTCGCCGTGCTGATCCTCGGGAGCATCGGAACGTTCCTCACGTCGTACACGCGTGCGCGTGCCGAGTCGCTCGGCATCGACGCGAAGGTCGGGATACTGCAGCGCCCCGAACGCGTGACGCTCCTTTCCGCGCCGCAGGCCTTCTTCGGTCTCGCCCTCAACGGGTGGGTCCTGATCACGATCTGCGTCCTGCTCTCGGTGACCGCATGGATCACCGCTGTACAACGCATTCTCTACGTTTACCGCGTGACGAACACCCCGGCGCTCGACGCCGAGGTGGCCCCGTCCGCCCCCGTCGCGCCGGCTGCCGGCGCTGAGGCTCGCCGTCCCGCGCCAGCGGGACAGGGCGCCCGCTAATTCGCCTATTCAGGAGAACTGTCCGTGCAGGGTTCGTCTGCTTCTACGCCCCGCGTCGCCGTCCGTCCGGCCACCGGTAAGCTTGGCATCCTGACCCCGGGGCTCGGGGCCGTCGCGACCACCTTCATCGCGGGCGTCGAAAGCGTCCGGCGCGGGCTGAGCCAGCCAATTGGTTCGCTCACGCAGATGGCGACCGTTCGCCTCGGCAAGCGCACGGAGCATCGCGCGCCGCTCATCAAGGACTTCGTCCCGCTCACGCCGCTCCAGGACATCGTCTTCGGCGCGTGGGACCCCATTCCGGATGATGCGTACACCGCCGCCAAGAAGGCGGGTGTGCTCGACGACAAGGATCTCGAGCCGCTCAAGGACTTCCTCTCGTCCATCGTCCCGATGCCGGCCGTCTTCGAGTCGCGGTACGTCACGCGCCTCACGAACACGACCAACGTCAAGACGGGCAAGACCAAGCGCGACCTCGCCGAACAGCTGCGCCAGGACATTCGCGACTTCAAGGCGAAGAACGGGTGTGAGCGCGTCGTCGCCGTCTGGTGCGCCTCCACGGAGACCTTCATCAAGCCGGGGCCGCAGCATGCGACCATCGAGCAGTTCGAACGCGCGATGGAAGCGAACGACGATGCCATAGCGCCGGCGATGCTGTACGCGTGGGCCTGCATCATGGAGGACGTCCCGTACTGCAACGGCGCCCCCAACCTCGCGGTCGATACCCCGGCGCTGCTGGAGCTGGCCAACCGGCGCGGCGTCCCGATCTCGGGCAAGGACTTCAAGACCGGGCAGACCTGGATGAAGACCGTCATTGCCCCCGGCATCAAGGCGCGCATGCTTGGCCTGGCGGGATGGTACTCCACCAACATCCTCGGCAACCGCGACGGTGAAGTGCTCGACGATCCTGCGTCGTTCAAGACGAAGGAGGAGTCGAAGCTGTCGGTGCTCCACACCATCCTGCAGCCCGAGCAGTACCCGGCGCTGTACAAGGACTTCTCACACGTCGTGCGCATCAACTACTACCCGCCGCGCGGCGACAACAAGGAAGGGTGGGACAACATCGACATCTTCGGGTGGATGGGCTACCCGATGCAGATCAAGGTGAACTTCCTGTGCCGCGACTCGATCCTGGCGGCGCCGATGGTCCTCGACCTCGCGCTCCTCTCCGACTTCGCGCACCGCGCGGGGATGAAGGGGATCCAGGAGTGGCTCTCGTTCTACTACAAGAGCCCGATGGCCGCGCCAGGGCTGCAGCCCGAGCACGACCTGTTCATCCAGCAGACCAAGCTCAAGAACACGCTGCGTCACCTGATGGGTGAAGAGCAGATCACGCACCTTGGCCTCGAATACTACGCCTCATGATCCGACGGCTCCGGCTCGCGCTGGCAGCGAGCGTCCTGGCGTTGGGCGCGGTCGCATGCGGCCCAACCGGCCCGCAACCGCAGGTCCGCCTCTTCACGGACGACTACTCGATTGCCATTTCGTTCGAGCCGGCGCCGCCGTGTGCGCTGGAGCAGGTCGAGTTCAAGGTCGTGGTGCGCGATGCCAAGACGGGTGAGCCGATCGAGGGGGGCGAAGGGCGCATCTTCGCCACCAATGAGGATCGCAAGAGCGTGGACAATGGGCTCACGCCGGGGAAGGAACTCGGCACGTACTACAGCAAGCTGATGTTCGTGAATGCCGGGACCTGGGCCATCGGCTTCCAGTTCCGGCGCGACTCCACCCAGCGCCTGCAGCGGGCCAACGACTGGATGCAGGAGATCCTGTCCGAGGCACCGCCGGGGCAGCCGTGCAACAAGTGACGACATGCGCCATTTCTTCCGCACACACCTGACGCCGGCCGAGGTCATCGACTCGGCCGATGCCTACTTCGCAGCCCTCGGCCTCAAGACCCTGTCGTCGACGTCGCGCGGCCGCGTCTTCCAGGGCGTCGTCGGGACCCCCGAGGTGCCGGCCCGACTCAAGCTGAGCGCTAAGCCCGAAGGCGGGCACTACACCTTTGTGGAAGTGCACACCGACCAGATGGGGGAGAGCCGCCTCGATCGCAACGTGAAGCGGTTCTTCGTGCAGCTGCGCAATCAGGACGATCCGCGCCATACGCTCGAGGCGGCGTACTGAATGGCGGCACGGAAGAAGACGGCAGGCGGGACGCGGGAGCCGGACGGGAGCCACAGGGCGATTCGCACGATCGCGCCCGCAGCGCCGCCCCCCGGCCCTCGGCCCTCTGATCACCTCTCCCGTGCGCAGCAGCTCGAGCTGTACTACTGGATGCGGCTCACGCGTACGCTGGAGGAGCGGCTGGTCGCGCTCTATCGCCAGACCAAGGTCGTGGGCGGGCTCTTTCGCTCGTTAGGGCAGGAAGCGGATGCCGTCGGCTCGACGTTCGCCCTGGAGCGCCGGGACGTCATGTCCCCGCTCATCCGCAACATGGGCTCGATGCTGGTGAAGGGGGCCACCCCGCTCGAGATCCTGCGCCAGTACATGGCCAAGGGCGACTCCCCCACGCGGGGGCGCGAACTCAACATCCACTTCGGCGACCTCGATCGCGGCTTCATCGGCCAGATCTCGCCGCTGGGCGACATGGTCCCCGTGATGGCGGGGGTCACGCTGTCGTTCAAGCTGCGCGGTGAGGATCGCGTGGGGCTCGTCTACGTGGGTGATGGCGCCACGTCGACCGGGGCCTTTCACGAGGGGATCAACTTCGCCGCGGTGCAGCGGTGCCCGCTCGTCGTCGTGGTCGAGAGCAACCAGTACGCGTACTCCACCCCGTCGTGGAAGCAGACCGCGGCGAAGCAGATGGTCGACAAGGGCCCGGGCTACGGCGTGGCGACCGAGCAGGCCGACGGCAACGACGTCCTGGCGGTCTACGACGTCACCAAGCGCGCCGTCGATCGCGCGCGCGCCGGCGGGGGAGTCACCCTGGTCGAGCTGATCACCTATCGCCGCAAGGGACACGCGGAGCACGACAACCAATCGTACGTCCCCGAGGGAGAGATGGAGTGGTGGGCGGCCAACAACGACCCCATCGACCGCTACCTGGCCGTGCTGCGTGAGTCGTTAGGCTTCGCCGAGGCGGAGATCGCCGCCACCGATGCGCGGGTGCGCACCGTGGTCGACGAAGCGACCGAAGTCGCCGAGGCCTCGCCCTTTCCCGAGCCGCTCGATTGCCTCACGGGGATCTACGCCGACCCGCCGGCGGAGACGCCCCTCTGGTTCCGGGAGGGGACGCGCGCCGCGGTCGAGCGGAACGAACGCGCCGAAGGGTGGGGGACGTGGAATGCCGGCGCCGACGAGGCGACGCAATGAGCGAGATCACGTATCTCGAGGCGATCCGCCAGGCGCTCTTCGATGAGATGGAGCGAGACCCGAGCGTCTTCTGCATCGGCGAGGACATCGGCGCCTTCGGTGGGGCGTTCAAGGTGACCGAGGGGCTCCTCGCCAAGTACGGCGAATCGCGCGTGATCGACTCGCCCATCTCCGAGATCGGGATCGTCGGCGCGGCCGCTGGGGCGGCGCACATGGGGTTGCGTCCGGTGGTCGAGATGCAGTTCATCGACTTCATCGCCAACGCCTACGACATCCTCACCAACTACGTGGCTACCGCGCGCTATCGCGCCTTCCTGCCGTGCCCGATGGTGGTGCGCGGCCCGAGTGGCGGCTACGTCCGAGGTGGTCCCTTCCACTCGCAGAATCCGGAAGCCGGCTTCATCCACACGCCGGGGCTCAAGGTCGTCTACCCGTCGACCGTCGCGGACGCCTACGGCCTGATGAAGGCCGCCATTCGCGACGACGACTGCGTCCTCTTCTTCGAGCACAAGCACCTGTATCGCCGTATCAAGGGGGTGCTCCCCGAGGGCGACGGCGTGGTCCCGATCGGCAAGGCGCGCGTGGCGCGTGAGGGGGGCGACCTTTCGATCATCACGTATGCCGCCGCGGTGCACAAGTCGCTGGAGGCGGCCGAGCAACTGCAGCAGGAAGACGGGATCTCGGTGGAGGTCGTCGACCTGCGCTCCCTCGCGCCGCTCGACGACGAGGCGATCGTGGCCACGGTGAAGAAGACGAACCGCGTCCTGATCGTCCATGAGGATACGAGGACCGGAGGGCTGGCGGGCGAACTGACGGCGCGGATCAACGAGTCGTGCTTCGCCTGGCTCGACGCCCCGGTGATGCGGGTGACGGCGCACGACGTCCCACTCCCGTACGCACCGGCGCTCGAGGACTATGTTCTTCCACAGGCCAGCGACGTCGTGCGTGCGGCGCGCTGGGTGGCGAGGTATTGATGGCTGACGAAGCGCGTGGGACGGGCGAGAATCGGGAGGACCAGGGGGCACGTGAGGCCGGCTGGTCGGGCGGGGGAGGGCCGCGACGCACGCCGTCGCAGCAGGAGAACGACGAAGCCGTCGCCTTCGGGCGGAAGTTCGGACTCGGGTGCTTCACGTTCATCGTGGGGGGCTTCAGCGGCGGAATGGTGGCAGTGCTGATCGGGCAGGTGGTGGCCTACCTCAGCAAGGCGCCCAAGTGCGAAGGACTCCCGGTGTGCAACTGGTATGTGTATGTCGGGATCGGCGGGATCTTGGGGGCGCTGTCGCTCCCGACGCTGGTCCTGATGCGGCTGTCGAGGAAGCGTTAGGCGACCCACCCGCGGTGCCTCGGCACCGCATGTTCAAGCTCGGCGTACCTGCGCCGTGAACCGCTCGGCGCTTGGCGCCGTGAACTGCACGGCGTTTTGGCGCCGCGAACCGTCATAGACGAGAGGGAGATCCTTTGGCTCGCATCGACGTGGTGATGCCCCAGATGGGGGAATCGATCGCCGAGGGGACGATGTCCCGCTGGCTCAAGAAGATCGGCGACAGCGTGAAGCGCGATGAACCGTTGTTCGAGATCTCGACCGACAAGGTCGACGCCGAGATTCCGTCGCCGTCGGCCGGCATTCTCGTCGAGGTCCTCGTGAATGACGGTCAGACCGTCCCCGTGCAGACGGTGGTGGCGCGCCTCGAGACCGACGCGAGCGTGGCCGCGGCGATTCCCGCCGCGGCGATGCCGAGCGCCCCGGCGGCGGCGAGCGCGGCGGGGGCGCCCCCCGCTATCGAATCTGTTGCCGCCCCGGCCGCCGCGCCCAACCAGCCGGTTGCGCCCCCCATCGTTCCCGCGGCACCGGCGCTCCCGACGACCCCTGCCGCCGCACCCGGCTCCTTCGAGGATCGCATCCGCACCAAGTCCTCGCCGCTGGTGCGGAAGATCGCGGCGGAACACGGCATCCAGATCACCGGACTCCAGGGTTCCGGAGTGGCTGGCCGCGTGACCAAGAAGGACATCCTGCAGGCCATCGAGTCTGGTGTGACCGCCCCGGCGGCCCCCTCCGCGCCGGCGGCGCCGACCGCGTCCGCGCCGATCGCCGCCCTCCCCGGGGCGTCCATGTACGCCCCCGGCGGATTCGGCTTCGACGCGCCGGTCGTGCACCCGTGGCCCGGCGACGTCGTGGAACCGATGTCCAAGATCCGCCGCCTCACGGCGGGCCACATGGTGTACTCCAAGCACACCTCGGCCCACGTCACCACGTTTTTCGAGGTCGACCTCACGAAGGTGGCGCGCATTCGCCAGCGCATGCGTGGCGAGTTCGAGGCGCAATACGGCGAGAAGCTGACCTTCCTCCCGTTCATCACGCAGGCGGTGGTGCAGGGGCTGCGCAAGTTCCCGGTCCTCAACGCCGCGGTGCGCGGCACCGACATCGTCTTCCGCAAGCAGTACAACATCGGGATTGCCGTGGCGCTCGAGTGGGGGTTGATCGTCCCGGTCGTCAAGCAGGCCGATTCGCTGTCGCTCGTTGGACTCACGCGCGGCATCAACGACCTTGCGAATCGCGCCCGCGCCAAGAAGCTTCGACCGGAGGACGTGCAGGATGCGTCGTTCACCATCACCAACCCCGGCGTCTTCGGGTCGGTCATGGGAACGCCGGTCATCCCGCAGCCCACGGTGGCGATCCTGTGCCTCGGGAGCATCGAGAAGCGTCCCAAGGTCATCACCGGCCCCGACGGCGAGGATACGATCGCGATTCGCACCTGTGCGTACTTTTCGCTGTCGTTCGACCATCGCATCGTCGATGGGTCGGACGCCGACCAGTACATGGCGTTCGTCAAGAAACAGCTCGAGACGATCCCGGACACGGGCTTCTAGCCACGGCGCGCGACCGCAGGGTGGTCGCGCGATCAACCCACGGGGCGCCGCCGGGCGACGCGTCGCCCGGCCGCCAGCACTTGGAGCATCAGGACATGCCTACGCGCAGCATCACCATCGACGACAAGACCTGGCGCGTCTTCCCGAGCGGCTTCGTCACGCAGTACGAGCACGACGAATTTGCCCTCATCTTCATCCACGGCTCCGGCGAGGGGCGCGAGGTCCGCGTCACGCGGTACTCGCCGCATGGCACGCGCTCGCGCGAGCAGTCGCTGGTCGAACTCCCCGAGGGAGAACTGCGGCGCCTCTTTACCGAGTCGCAGCCCGGCGCCACCTCGCCCGAAGCGGGTTACGCGACGTGAGCGGTCCCGCCGCGACTCCCCTCCCGGGTGATGCGCTCCCGGCGCGTGTCGACCTGCATATGCACTCGACCGCGTCTGATGGATCGCAATCGCCGGAAGGCGTCGTCGCCGCCGCGCTCGCGTCCGGCGTGAGCGCGATCGCGCTCACCGACCACGACACCGTCGCCGGCGTCCAGCCGGCGCGCGAGGCGGCGGCCGGCTCCTCGCTGCGCGTGATCGCCGGCGTCGAGCTGAGCGCGTACCAGGGAGACGAGGAGACGCACCTGCTGGGACTGCATCTGACGGACGTCCTGGGAATCGAGCGCGAGCTCGAGGCCTTCCGCGACGCCAGGCGCGATCGCGGTGAGCAGATGGTCGAGCGCCTCAACGCCATCGGGGTCAAGATCACCTTTCAGGATGTGCTCGACGCCGCGGGGAGCGGCGCCATCGGCCGTCCGCACGTGGCCAAGGCGCTCGTCGAGAACGGCTGGGCGCGCGACAACCGCGATGCCTTCGATCGATACCTCGGCGCGGGACGACCCGCCTACCTCGACAAGCGCCGTTTGTCGCTGCGCGACGCCATCGCGATGGTCCACGGCTGCGGGGGGATCGCCGTGCTCGCGCATCCCGGCGGCGAAGGGACCCTCACGCGTCTCACCGCACTCAAGGCGATGGGGCTCGATGGCGTGGAGGTCCTGCACCCGAGTCACTCGGGTGAGGATCGCAAGCGACTCCTCGCGATTGCCGAGCACCTCGATCTCGTCCCCTCCGGCGGGTCGGATTCGCATGGGGCGACCGCTGGCCCTCGCGTGATCGGGGCGCTCCCCGTGCCGCTCGCCTGGCTCGAGCGACAGGACGCCCGCGTCGAGTTGCGGCGCGCCGGCGTCGCCGCCTAACGGGAGCGATCGCATGGCGGAGCGTCGCGTCGCACTCGTGACGGGCGGCGCCCGCCGCCTCGGGGCCGCCTTTTCGCGCGTGCTCGCCCGGCGCGGCTACGTGGTCGCCCTCCATCACCGGCAGTCGCACGCCGAGGCCGCCGCGCTCGGGGCGGAGATCGCCAGCGCGGGCGGCGAGTCGCACACGTTCGCCGCCGATCTCGCCGACCCCCAGGCGCCTGCCGCGCTGGTGCGTGACGTCGTTGAACGCTGCGGACGGTTGGACGTCGTCGTGAACTCCGCGGCCAACATGCTGCGCACCCCCGTCGGGAGCGTCACCGCGGAGCAGCTGGACGAGATCTTCGCGCTCAACACGCGCGCCCCGTTCCTCATCGCGCAGGCCGCCGCGGCCGCGATGACCGACGGCGGGGTGATCGTCAACATGGCGGATCTCGCCGCCTTCGAGACGTGGGCGGGCTACATCCCGCACGCCATGTCCAAGGCGGCGATCGTGCAGATGACGCGCGCCCTCGCGCGCGTGCTCGCCCCGCGCATCCGCGTCAATGCCATCGCCCCCGGCGTGGTGCTCCTCCCCGACGGGTGGGATGGCGCCGCGGCCGAGCACCTGGCCGCCACGACGCCGCTGCGCCGACACGGCTCGCCAGACGACGTCATGCGCGCCTTCGAGTACCTGCTGGATGCCCCCTTCGTCACCGGCGAGGTCCTCTTCGTCGATGGCGGGCGGCACGTGCGCCGCTGAGCGCCACGCCGGACCTGCCTGCGAACGTGCGGCGGGTTCACGGCGACGTGGAGACGGCCGGTACCACCGGAGGGATCGTCGCGCGAAATTACGCAGGCCTGCGCGGGGCAGCGCGCACCTTACTTACCGGGAGCTGAACGTGGGGACGCACAACTACGAGGTCGTGATCGTCGGCGCCGGACCGGCCGGGATGACAGCGGGACTCTATGCGGGTCGCTCGATGCTCAAGACCGTGGTGCTCGAGCGCGGCGCCCCGGGAGGGGAGCTGCTCAACACCGAGATGATCGAGGACTATCCCGGCTTTGAACATGTAGAGGGATGGGATCTCGCGCAGAAGTTCGCGAGCCACGCCGCCAAGTTCGGCTGTGAGTTCCACACACGAAATGTCGAGAGCGTGAAGCGCCTCGACGACGGAACGTTCGAGACGCGCGCCGACGACGGCGAGGTGTATCACTCGCCCACGGTCATCGTCACCGCCGGCGGAACCCCGATCAAGCTCAACATCCCCGGTGAGAACGAGTACGCGGGGAAGGGGGTCTCGTACTGCGCCGTCTGCGACGGGGCCTTCTTCAAGGGGCACACGATCGCGGTCGTCGGCGGTGGCGACGCCGCGTGCGAGGAAGCCGACTACCTGACGCGCTTCGCGACCAAGGTCTACCTCATCCACCGCCGCGACACGTTCCGCGCCTCGAAGATCGTGCAGAAGCGCGTCTTCGAGAATCCGAAGATCGAGGTCATCTGGAACACCGTCGTCGACCAGGTGCACGGCGACGCCCAGGGGCTCGTCGATCATGTCACCCTGCGCGACGTGAACGCCGGCGCCACGCGCGACCTGGCGGTCACCGGCTTCTTCGTCTTCATCGGGTTCAAGCCCAACACGACGATCATCGCCGATCACGTCGATCACGACGAGTCGGGCTACCTCCGCACCAGCTGGCACATGGAGACCACGATCCCGGGGCTCTTTGCGGCTGGCGACGTGCGCGTGCAGCTCACGCGACAGGTCACGACCGCCGTCGGAGACGCCACGACCGCCGCGGTGGCCGCGGAGAAGTACCTCACGGCCCTCAAGGATGCGGCCAAGGCGCGTGCGGCCGAGGGAGAAGGGACGGCGTGAAACGCTCGGTCTTCGTCGTCGGCGCCTTCCAGGAGAACTGCTACCTCGTCGCGGACGAGGCGGCCGGCAAGGCCGTCCTGATCGATCCGGGGGACGACGGCGACCGACTGTGCGATGCCGTACAGCGCGCGGGGCTCACCCTCGAGGCCATCTGGCTCACGCATGCGCACCTCGATCACATCGGCGGAATCGCCGCCATCAAGCGGCGCGTCGACGTCCCGGTCTTTCTCCACCCCGACGACCTGACGGTGTATCGCTACGCCCCGCAGGCGGCGGCGATGTACGGGCTCCCCTTCGAACTCGGTCCGCTCCCCGATCGCACCCTGTCTGAGGGGGATGTCATGACCCTCGGCTCGTTGCGTTTCGAGGTGTGGCACATGCCGGGGCACGCCCCCGGGCACGTCATCTTCCACGGCCACGGCATCTGCTTCGGCGGCGACGTGCTCTTCGCCGGCTCGGTGGGGCGCACCGACCTCCCGCTCTCGGACGGCGAGGCCTTTCAACGCACACTCGCCCGGATCGCGACGCTCCCCCCCGAGACAGTGGTCTGTCCCGGGCACGGCCCGGAGACGACCATCGCCGACGAGATCGCCGCCAACCCCTTTCTCAGTGGACAAGCGCGACCGTTGCGGAGGTAGCCGTTCGTCTCGACCGCCAGCGGAGTCCGGCGCGGCCTCGCGTCTCGAACGCGGTGGCTTGGCGTTGTCGGGAACTCCTGTGAACTCCGGTGTCACACCTCCGATCACCTCTCGCCGGTCCGTCCGCGGCCTTCCTCTTCGATCCCCCTGATGCGCATCCCTCGTCAGTCCCGTCTCGCCTCCGGTTCGCTCGCGGCCCTCGTGGCGGCCGTCGTTCTCGTCACTGCCTGCGACACGACGTCTTCGTTCTCGCCCAGTCAGCAGAAGTGGGGCTTCATCTACGTCTCGGCCCTCAAGACCACGGGCGGCGAGTATCGGGTCGCCCCCACCGGATCGTTCTTTCGCGGCTCGATCTCGTCGATTCCTGACGCGCGCATCCGCACCGACTCCTGCTTTACCGTCGGCGACTATGTCGCGCCGAGCAACGGCGTCCTCACCGGGGTGACGTATCTCGACGCAGGGGCGAGCCTCACGGCCAAGCTCGGGACGACGACCAACACGATTCCTCGCGTCAGCGCGAGCGCATCGACGCTGTACAACCTGGCCTCCGGGACCACGCTGCCATACACCCCGGGCGACTCGATCGTCATGACCGTTCCGGGCGCGAGCGGCGGCTACCCCGGCGCCGAGGTCCGCGGACGCAGTGCCGAGCCGTTCACCTTCGATGCCGTCGTCCCGTCGACCGCGACGATTCCACTCAAGTGGTCGGCCGCCACTGATGGCAACAGCGCCATGATCATCTCGCTGCAGTACACGCCGGCGACCTCGGGCGCCAAGACGCAGGAGATCCGCTGCGCCTTCACCGACGACGGCGTGGATTCCATCCCGCTGCGCCAACATCAGGCCTGGTCGTCGGCGACGAACGCGAGCCGCTCGATCACCTTCACGCGGCTCCGCACCAGCATCGTCTCCGTCGACGACGGCGCCCTGGAGCTGATCTCGACGTTCAACGTCCCGACGCCCACGCCGTAACGTGGGTAGGTGGGGGCGCGGCCGCCGATGCGCGCTGCGCCCCCTCGGCGCCCCCCGTTTCCCTAGTCGCGCATGTCGGAGACCCGGACGGAACGTGACCCGTTAGGCGCGATGGATGTGCCGGCCGAGGCGCTGTACGGGGTGCAGACCGCGCGCGCGGTGCAGAACTTCCCCATCAGCGGGCTGCGCCCCCTCGAACCGTTCGTCGTCGCCCACGTCTGGATCAAGAAGGCGGCGGCCCTCACCCACAAGGAAACGGGGCGCCTCGACGCGCGCCTCGCCGACGCGATCGTCGCCGCGGCCGATGAAGTCCTGGCCGGACGGCACCGCGAGCACTTCGTCGTCGATCCCTACCAGGCGGGGGCAGGGACGAGCCACAACATGAACGTGAACGAGGTCCTCGCCAATCGCGCCAACGAGTTGTTAGGCGGTCGCCGGGGGGAGTACACCCCGGTGCATCCCAACGACCACGTCAACATGGCGCAAAGCACCAACGACACGATTCCCACGAACATCCGCCTTGCCGCCCTCGCGCGACTCGCGCCTCTCGCGGCGGCTTTCGAGGGGCTGCGCGATGCGCTGGCCGCCAAGGGGATCGAATTCGACGATGTGGTGAAGGCCGGGCGCACGCACCTGCAGGACGCGATGCCCATCCGCCTCGGACAGGAATTCACCGCCTACGCGGGCTCCATCGATCGCGCCCTGCGCCGCATCCGCGAAACGTCCGACTACCTGCGCGACCTCGGCATCGGCGGGAGCGCCGTCGGGACCGGGGTGACGGTCGAACCGTCGTATCCCGCGCGCATGGTGGTCCACCTGTCCGAGATGACCGGGCTGGTGTTGCGGGTCGGCGCTGACCGCATTCAGCTCATGCAGAGCATGGGCGACGTGGCCGCCTTCTCGGGGTCGCTCCGTGTCCTCGCCCTCGAGCTGTCGAAGATCGTCAGCGACCTGCGTCTGCTGGTGATGGGGCCGCGCACCGGGATCGACGAAATCGTCCTCCCCGCGGTGCAGCCGGGGTCGTCCATCATGCCGGGAAAGATCAACCCGTCGATTCCGGAGATGGTCAATCAGGTCTGCTTCCAGGTCATGGGGTGCGACGCGACGGTCGGCATCGCCGCCGAGCACGGGCAACTGGAGCTCAACGTCATGATGCCCGTGATTGCCCATAACCTCCTCTTCTCCATGCAACTCCTCACCAACGCCGCCACGGTGCTGACGGAGAAGTGCGTGAAGGGGATCGCCGCCCATCGGGAGATGTGCGCCTACTGGGTCGAACGCTCCGCCGCCCTCGCCACCGCGCTCGCGCCACGGATCGGCTATGCCGCCGCCGCGGAGCTCTCCAAGCGGTCGGTGAAGGAGGGGACGCTCATACGCGACATGGTGCGAAACGAAGGGCTCCTCCCCCCGGACGAGATCGACGCCGTGCTGGACCTGCGACGCATGACCGAGATTGGCATCCCCGGTGGCCCCCACGGGCCATCCAGCGCGGGCTGACAATCCGGAAGCCGACTTTTTTCCTCGTCTTCTCGTCTTCCCGACTTCTCGTCTCCTATATTGGACCCATGCGGATCACGACGTGGGCGGAGTACGGACTCATCTGCGCGCTACACCTGTCGCGCCGACACGGTGAGGGACCGGTCACGGGTCGGGAAATCGCCGCGCGCGAGCGTCTCCCCGCCGACTACGTCGAGCAGATCCTACTGCGACTCCGTCGCGCGGGTATCGTCAGCAGCACGCGCGGCGCGAAGGGCGGCTACATCCTCGCCCACGACCCCATGGACGTCACCGTGCGCGAAGTCATCTCGGCGTCCGAGCGCGGGACGTTCGACGTCCATTGCGTCTCCCATCCCATCGCCGAGGAGCGCTGCTCCGAGTCGCAGAATTGCAGCATCCGTCCCGTCTGGCTGATGCTGCAGCAGCGCATTGACGACGCGCTCGATAGCGTGCGGCTGGCGGATCTCCTGCAGGATGAGACGTCGGTGCGCGCCCGGGTCGGCCTCCCCGTGCTGCAGGCCTGAAGAGGAGTCCCGCGCCATGTCGCCGCGTCTCTTCGACGAGTGGCGCTCTGAGTGGCGCCTGAAGCGTGGGCTCGGCGCCTACGTCGCCTCGATCATGAGCGAGCCCGACGCCGACGACGTCGCCTGGCTGGCCGAAGCGGCATGCGGCGGTGACCTCGACCGCGCCGCGTGGGAGTTGCGCTATGCTCGTCGCGCCTTGGGGCTCGTGGTGTCGCAGCGTGATGCGCTCGACGACCGCACCGGGTCGCTCGTCGCCCGCGAGCTGGGCACCGCGCAACAGGCGGATCGGCACGTGGCCCCCGCCATGCTCCGGGTCGCCGAGCGGCAGTTCAACGATCGATTGACCATGTACCGCGACGTCCTCACTTCGCGGACACCGTCCGAAGGGGCAGGGGCCCGCCTCGGACGCGCCCTGCTGATGATCGCCGGAACGGCGCGCGCCGGTGACGACATGATCGCGCGCGCCGGCGACATCCTGGCCCGGTATGTTGGCGAGGCCAACGACGCGCTGCGCAAGGCGTTCGGCGCGCCGTCGCTCCCCGACGACATCCCCCCGTCGGCGCTCGGGCGCTGACCGACGCCACACGAGAAACGGCGCGACGCCCGGTGGGGTGTCGCGCCGTTGATGTATGATGACACGTGCTGCAGTGCGCTCGGGGAGACTCGAACTCCCATGGGTGTTACCCACCGGCTTCTGAGACCGGCGCGTCTACCAGTTCCGCCACGAACGCAGGATCCCGACGAATCGCCACCGATGTGCGAGTGGCGAGGAACGTGGGGACGGGAAGGTATCGGCGTGCCGATGCCAAGTCAACGCGGTGTATCGTCTTACGCGGCCGCGCGCCACGCCGTGGCCGTCGACCGATTACTTTCACTCGCGGGATCGGTGCACGCGGAGCACGTGAGGGCCGCGCTCACCTCCTGCCTGACTCCCCAACCGACGAGATGGCCCAGAAGACCGAGGCGGACGACATCAAGGTCGTCGCGCGGAACCGCGATGCGCGCCACAACTACCACATCCTCGAGACGTGGGAGGCGGGGCTCGTGTTGACCGGCACCGAGGTCAAGTCGCTGCGGAACGGCAAGGCGAACATCTCCGATGCCTACGGGATCGTCCGCGATGGCGAGGTCTATCTCCTGAACGTGAACATCTCGCCCTACGAGCGGGGCGGGTACGTGAACCACGATCCCACGCGCCTGCGCAAGCTGTTGCTCCACACGCGCGAGATCCGCCGGTTGATCGGGGCGGTGGAGCGCGAAGGTTTGACCCTCGTGCCGCTCGAGCTGTACTTCCGGCGCGGGCGCGCCAAGGTCAAGGTCGCCCTGGGGAAGGGGAAGAAGCTGCACGACAAGCGCGATGACTCCAAGAAGCGCGACGCGGATCGCGAGATCGCCCGCGCCATGCGCCACCGATGATTGCGCTGCTCGCCGCCTTCGCCCTCCTGCAGCAGGTCGGCGATCCGCCGGCCGCGCTCACGGTTCGCGAGGGTGACAAGGTCGGCAGCATCCCGGTCGTCGTCACGCGACTGGGCGCCATGGTTCGTGCGCAGGACCTGCTGGCGCCGTTAGGCGCGGTACTCCTCCGGGATGCCCCCGAGCGATTCCGCCTCGTGATCGGCGGCACGGAGATGGAGCTGGCGACGGGGATGGCGTTTGCCAAGGTCCGCGGAGCGACCGAACCGCTTACCGCTGCGCCCACGCTCCTCAACGGAGCGCTGTATCTCCCGCTCTCGTTTCTCACCGACCTCCTGCCGCGTGTGGGGACCGGGTTCCTCTACGACGCACGGCTCTCGGAGCTACGCAGGTTCGCGACGGTCACCGCGACGCGTCGCCCCGACCCGGACAGCGATCGTGCCCCCCCTCCGGCCCCGCGAGACAAACCGCGCAGTGCCGCTCCCCCCTCGGCCTCGCCGCGGACGCCGCGGCGCGACCGCACGCCGGTTGTCGTCGTCGACGCCGGACACGGGGGACGCGATCGCGGGATGCACGGCCCCATCGGCGGCGGACCACGTGTCTACGAGGCCGACATTACGCTGGCGGTTGCGAAGCGCTTGCGCGACGAGCTCACGCGGCGTGGCGTGCAGGTGGTCATGACGCGCAGCTCGGACACGCTCATCGCCCTCTCCGATCGTGGGCGCATCGCGAATCGCGCGCAGGGCGACCTGTTCGTCTCGGTTCACGTCAATGCCGCCAATCCGCGATGGAAGAACCCCGGCGGGGCACGCGGGTTCGAGACCTACTTCCTGTCGGAAGCCAAGACCGACGATGAGCGCCGGGTGGCCGAGCTGGAGAACGAGGCGGTGAAGTACGAGGTGGAGGAAGGGGCGGCGGGCGGCGACCCGCTCAGCTTCATTCTCAACGACATGAAGCAGAACGAGTACCTGCGCGAGTCGAGCGCCTTCGCCTCCACGGTGCAGCAATCGCTGCGGTCGGTGCACCCCGGGACCGATCGCGGGGTGAAACAGGCGGGCTTCGTTGTGCTGGTCGGAGCCTTCATGCCGTCCGTCCTCGTCGAGATCGGCTTCGGGACCAACGCGCGCGAGGCGGCCTACCTCTCGGGCGACGCGGGGCAGCAGTCGCTCGCCCGGGCAATCTCCGATGCCACGCTCGCCTACCTGCAGCGGTACGTCGGTCGGCGAAGCAACGCGGGGGGGCAATGAGCACTCCGTCGTCGTCGCCCTTGGCGACCGCGCTCGGCGGCCTGGCGCTGCAGAACCCGGTGCTGCTGGCCGCCGGCACCGCGGCGTACGGCGATGAGATCGACGAGGTCAGCTCGCTTGAGGAACTCGGCGGAATCGTGACCAAGGCGGTGAGCCTCGATCCTCGAAAAGGAGCACCGGCACCGCGCGTCGCCGAGTTTCCCGGCGGGATGATCAACGCCATCGGCTTGGCCAACCCCGGTGTGGAGGAGGTGCGAGCATCGCATCTCCCGTGGCTCGCCCGGTCGCTCTCGCGTGCGCGTGTGCTCGTCAATGTCGTCGGGTATGCCATTGACGACTTCGCCCGTGTCATCGAACGTCTGGACGACGTGCCGGGGAAGGACGGCTACGAGCTGAACGTCTCGTGTCCGAACGTGAAGGCCGGCGGCATGGAGTTCGGCGCCGATCCGGCCGCGCTGCGCGAGGTCGTCCTTCGGGCCAGGGCCGCGACGTCAGCGCCGATCTTCGTCAAGCTGTCGCCAACGCTCGTGGACATCGCGGGGGCGGCGCGCACCGCGCTCGACGCCGGCGCGAATGGCGTCACGCTCGTGAACACGATGCCGGGGCTCGTGATCGATCTGGAGCGTCGGCGACCGGCCCTCGGTTTCGGAACCGGGGGGGTGAGCGGTCCCGGGCTGCTCCCGATCGGCGTGCTGGCGACGTGGAAGGTGTGGAAGGCGACGCGCGCCCCTATC
This sequence comes from Gemmatimonadota bacterium, assembly GCA_016719105.1. NCBI lineage: Bacteria > Pseudomonadati > Gemmatimonadota > Gemmatimonadota bacterium. Next base: position 440,996 of record JADKAQ010000001.1, read on the forward strand.
ATCGGGGTCGGTGGGATCACGACCGCGGAGGACGCGCTGCAGTACCTGATGGCGGGCGCGACCGCCGTCGCGATGGGGACCGCGGGTTTGCGCGATCCCCGTCAGCCGCGGCGCGTGGTGCGCGGTCTGGACGCGTGGTGCCGTCGGCATGGGGTGCGATCGCTGACGGAGGTTTCAGGATCCCTGGAGTGGCCCGCATGACTTCTCTGGCGCGCACGAGCGCAATTCCCATCGTCGCATTGGACGTCGCGAGCGTTGGCGATGCCATGGCGCTGGTGAACCGGCTGGGCGAGAGCTGCCGGTACTACAAGGTCGGGTGTGAGCTCTTCACGGCGGCCGGACCGCACGTGGTGCAGGCCATCCGAGAGCTGGGGCACGAGGTCTTCCTCGACCTCAAGCTTCACGACATTCCGAATACGGTGCGCGGGGCGGCGCGCTCGGCGTCCCGAATCGGCGCTTCGCTCCTGACGGTGCATGCCTCGGGCGGCGTGGAGATGATGAGGGCCGCGGTGGAGGGGGCGGGCGAGGGGTGCGGCATTCTGGCCGTAACCATCCTGACCTCATTCGACGCCGATGGGGTGGCCGCGGCGTGGGGGCGGGAGTCCTCGCTGTCGGTGGAGGGCGAGGTGGAGCGGCTGGCGGGGATGGCGGCGGTGGCGGGGACGCACGGGATCGTCTGCAGCGGGCTGGAGGCGGCGCGGGTACGGGCGCGGCACGGCGATCGGTTGGCGCCGCTGGTCCCCGGGATCCGATTCGCATCGGGCGAGCTTCACGATCAGTCGCGGGTGGTGACACCCGGTGGAGCGGTCGCGGCTGGTGCGCGGTACCTGGTGCTGGGGCGCGCGGTGACCGGGGCGCCCGATCCTCGCGAGGCGATGGAGCGTGTGTGGCAGGAGATGGCGGCGGCGGGGTAGTGGGAGCGATTCTGGAGAGGGGAGAGGGGGTGAAACGGGCGTAATCCCGCACCACTACGTGATTTTGGCCCTGCGCTCCCTTGCATCGTGGGGGCATGGTGTCTATTCTTGGAGTCTTGTCCGATTTTTCGTTTGTTACCTTCGGTTCGATTCGGAGCCTCCGGTGAAAGTCCGAAGCAGCGTGAAGCCCATCTGCGAGCACTGCAAAGTCGTGAAGCGCAGCGGCGTCACTCGCATCATTTGCAAGCGCAACCCTAAGCACAAGCAGCGGCAAGGCTAATTATGGCTCGTATTGCTGGTGTCGATCTCCCTCGCGATAAGAAGGTCGAGATCGGGTTGACCTACATTTTCGGGATTGGGCGTGCGGTGGCGAAGGAGATCCTGGAGAAGACCGGGATCAGCGCCGACCTCCGCATTCGCGATCTCATCGACGCCGACGTGAACAAGCTCCGTCAGGTGATCGAAAAGGACTATCGTGTCGAGGGCGCGCTGCGCACCGAGATTGCGATGAACATCAAGCGATTGATGGATATCGGGTCCTACCGAGGGATCCGTCATCGCCGTGGGCTCCCCGTGCGCGGCCAGCGCACTCACACCAATGCGCGAACGAAGAAGGGACCGCGTCGCGCGATCGCGGGCAAGAAGAAGGTGACCAAGTAGTATGGCTACCGGGAAAAAGACCAAGCGCGTCGTGGAGGCGGAAGGTGTCGCCCACATCAACGCGACCTTCAACAACACGCTCGTGACGATCACCGACATGCATGGCAATGCCATCGCGTGGGGGACGTCGGGCAAGGCAGGATTCAAGGGCTCCAAGAAGTCGACGCCGTTTGCGGCGACGGTGGCGGCCGAGCAGTGCGCGCGCGAAGCGCTCACCGCCGGCGTGCGCCGCGTCCACGTGCTCGTCCAGGGGCCCGGGTCTGGCCGTGAGTCCGCCATTCAGGCGCTCGCGTCGGCCGGCCTTCAGGTCAAGTCGATCAAGGACGTGACGCCGATTCCGCACAACGGCTGCCGTCCGCCGAAGCGTCGGAGGGTCTAGGCCATGCGTTACACTGGAGCCTCCTGCCGTCAGTGCCGTCGCGAAGGGACGAAGCTGTTCCTCAAGGGGACGAAGTGCTTCACCGAGAAGTGCCCGGTCGAGCGCCGTCCGTATCCCCCCGGTCAGCACGGTCAGTCGCAGTCGCGCCGCCGCAAGTCGTCGGAGTATTCGAAGCAGCTGCGCGAGAAGCAGAAGATCAAGCGCATCTACGGGGTCAGCGAGACGCAGTTCCGCAACACGTTCGAGAAGGTGTCGAAGCTCCCGGGCATCACGGGGCACAACCTCCTCGCCGCGTTGGAGAGCCGTCTGGACAACCTCGTGTACCGCATGGGCTTCGCCCCGAGCCGTAAGTCGGCGCGCCAGCTCATTCGCCACCGCCATGTCGAGATCAACGGCAAGCTGGTGGACATCCCGAGCTACGCCGTTGCGCCGGGCCAGGAAGTCCGCGTGAAGCAGAAGTCGCGCGAACTCATCCTCGTGCAAGGGGCGATGGAGCAGGCGACGCGCGGGGCTTCCCCGTCGTGGCTCGCGGTCGATCGCGACACCTACTCGGGTCGTATGCTCGAGCGCCCGTCGCGCCCGAACATCCCGATCGCCGCGCAGGAGCAGCTGGTCGTCGAACTCTATTCGAAGTAGTGAGATCGATGCGAGACGAGAAGACGCGGTGGTCCACCTCGTCTTCTCGTCTTCTCGTCCTCTCGTCTTCTACCAGATGGTCGAGACCCTAACTCTCGTACGAACCCACCGCGCGTTAGGGGCGGGGTGGGGCGTTGCCGGGGCGCGGCCCCGGTATGACCGCACCGAGCACTGATTCATGTCACAGGCGATCGACTTGAAGGGCCTTGTTCGTCCGCACCTCATCGAGGTTCGCAAGCGGGACGACGCCCCCCACATCTCGGAATTCATCCTGCAGCCGCTCGAACGCGGCTACGGGCACACGCTCGGCAACGCCATGCGGCGCATGCTCCTTTCGTCGCTGCGTGGCTCGGCGGTCTGGGGCTTTCGCATCGACGGGGTGGTGCATGAGCATCAGACCATCGTCGGCGTCGTCGAGGACGTGCACCAGATCATCGGCAACCTCAAGACCCTCGTCCTGAGCTTGGCCGACGACGTCGAGGAAGCGGTCCTGCGCATCGGCAAGTCCGAGGCGGGCCCCGTGACCGCCGGCGACATCGAGGAGAATGGCAGCGTCCGGGTGATCAACCCGAACCACCACATCTTCACGCTCCAGGATGCGCGCGACATCAACGTCGAGCTCTACATCAACAAGGGGCGCGGCTACATCGAGTCCGACGCGCACGTCGTCGACCGGGGACTCCCCATCGACCTCGTTCGCATCGACGCGATCTACAATCCGGTGCGCCGGGCGAACTTCTCGGTCGCTGAGACCCGCGTGGGTCAGCGCACCGACTACGACCGCCTGACGCTCACCGTCGAGACCAACGGCACGATCGCTCCGGAAGAGGCGGTGAGCTACGCCGCGGCGCTCGCGCAGACGCACTTCCAGTACTTTGCCTCCTTCGGATCGCACGCTTCGGCGCCGATGTCGATGGGGGGGGAAAGCGGCGGCGGCGATGCGGCCCGCCTCGCGCAGCTCTTCAAGTCGGCCATCGACGACCTCGAACTCTCGGTCCGCTCGGTGAACTCGCTGAAGAACTCGAACATCCGCACCCTGGGTGACCTCGTTCGCCAGACCGAGAACCAGATCCTCCAGGTCAAGAACTTCGGGAAGAAGTCGCTGCAGGAGATCGCTGAGCTCCTGGAGCGCGAAGGATTGAACTTCGGCATGCGCTACGAAGAGAACGGCGACGGCGTCCGCATCATCGATTGGGGCACGCCGCCGAGCCGCGCAGCCGCGAACGCGCCAGACGACGAAGAGGAGTAAGGAGCAATGCGTCACAGGAAAGCGGGGCGCCAGCTTCGCCGCACCAGCGAACAGAAGCTCGCGCTCATGCGCGGCCTCGCGTCGTCGCTGATCGAGCACGGTGCCATCGAAACCACCGAGGCGAAGGCGAAGGAACTGCGCCCGTTCATCGAGAAGTTGATCACCAAGGCCCGCTCCGGGACCTTGCACGATCGTCGTCTCGCCGGGCGGCACATCCACAAGCGGGAGACCGCCGACAAACTGTTCAAGGAAGTCGGGCCCAAGTACCTCAAGCGGCCCGGTGGATACACGCGCATCCTCAAGACCGGCCATCGCAAGGGCGATGGGGCGGAAATGGCGCGCATCGAGCTCGTGGAGGGCTGACGTCATGGCCATCAATCGCAGTCGCTGCTACGTATGCGACAAGGGCGTGACGTACGGCAACAACGTCTCGCACGCCAACAACAAGACCCGCCGCACCTGGAAGCCCAACCTTCAGGTCGCGCGCGTCGTCAGCGAGGGGAAGACCATCAAGGTGAAGGTCTGCACCCGCTGCCTCGCCGCCGGCAAGGTCCAGCGCGCCCCGCGTGGTGCTGCCGTCGCGTGAGCACGGCGCACCGTCCGCGGCAGGGTGAAGGGAGCGCGTTAGGCGCTCCCTTTTGCTTTCACCCCCCACGCGTTCGAGCCCTCTCCCTCCAGCTCCGTTTCGCATGAGCGACGGGAACGTCCGTACAGCGCTCGTCACCGGGATCACCGGGCAAGACGGCTCGTATCTGGCCGAGCTCCTGCTCGCTCGTGGCTACCGCGTCGTCGGGACCACGCGCGCGACCGGGACGGCCGACACCTGGCGCATTCGGCATCTGCTCTCGCGCGTCGAGTTGCTCGCCCTCGATCTCCGAGACGGGGCCGCGGTCCGAGGGGTCGTAGCGCGCATCGCGCCCCACGAGGTGTATCACCTCGCGGCGGCCAGCCGGGTCGATCGTTCGTGGGAGCGGCCGATGGAATCGCTGGAGGCCAACGCGGGGAGCACGGTCCACCTCATGGACGCGGTGCGTCATGAGGCGCCGCGTGCGCGCATGGTCGTCGCGTCCTCCTGCGAGATCTTCGGTCGCCCTGAGCAGGCGCCACAGTCCGAGTGCACCCCGATCCGCCCCGCATCCCCCTACGGCGTGTCGAAGGCGGCGGCGTACTGGCTCGCGGCCAACTATCGCGATAGCCACGGGCTGCACGTCGCCTCGGCGATCCTGTACAACCACGAGAGTCCGCGCCGAGGCGAAGCCTTCGTGACGCGCAAGATCTCGATGGGGGTCGCGCGCATCGCCTGCGGCCAGGCGACGACCCTCACGCTCGGCAACCTGGACGGGCGACGCGATTGGGGCTTTGCCGGCGACTACATGGACGCCCTCTGGCGCATGCAGCAGCTGGAAGCCCCGTGCGACCTCGTGGTGGGGAGCGGCGTCGCACACTCGGTGCGGGACTTCTGCGAGCGCGCCTTCGCGGTGGCGGGACTCGACTATCGCGCGCACGTCGCGTCGGATGACGGGCTCCTGCGGCCAGTCGATGCCACGACCCTGGTCGCCGATGCGTCGCTGGCGCGAGAGCGCCTCGAGTGGGGGCCGACGGTCGACTTTGGCGGGCTCGTGGAAATGATGGTTTTCGCCGACCTGGAGCGCGTGCGGAGCGGGGCAGGGGTGTAAATTTCGCCCCGGTCCGGCACCGGGGGCACCTCCGGTTCGCCGGCGGAGACGTCGAGCCGACGTTGCCCCGAAATCGAACGGTTTTCTGTACCTAGTCCTCCCGACATGCCTCGTCGTACCGACATTCACAAGATTCTCCTGATCGGCTCCGGCCCGATCGTCATCGGGCAGGCCGCCGAGTTCGACTACTCGGGGACGCAGGCGGCGCGGGCGCTGCGCGAGGAGGGATACGAGGTGATCCTCGTGAACTCCAATCCGGCGACGATCATGACCGACCCGGAGATCGCCGACCGGACCTACATCGAGCCGGTGACGCCGGAGTTCGTCGAGCTGGTCATCGAGAAGGAACGCCCCGACGCGCTCCTTCCCACGATGGGCGGCCAGACGGCGCTCAACGTGGCGATGAAGCTGTCCGAGCGCGGCGTGCTGGCGAAGTACGGCGTGGAGTTGATCGGCGCGAAGGCCAAGGCCATCAAGATGGCCGAGGACCGGCACGAGTTCGGCGAAGCGATGAAGCGCATCGGGCTGCAGGTGCCGCAGGGCAAGATCGCGACGACGTGGGAGGAGGCGCTGGAGATCGCCGACTTCACGGGCTTCCCGGCGATCATCCGCCCCGCCTTCACGTTAGGCGGTTCGGGCGGCGGCATTGCCTACAACAAGGAAGAGTACGAGCAGATCTGCCGCCGCGGGTTGGCGGAGTCGCCGGTGAGCCAGATCCTCATCGAGCGTTCGCTGCTGGGGTGGAAGGAGTTCGAGCTCGAGGTGATGCGCGACCACGCCGACAACGTCGTGATCGTCTGCTCCATCGAGAACATCGACCCGATGGGGGTGCACACCGGCGACTCGATCACGGTGGCGCCGGCCATGACGCTCACCGATCGCGAGTACCAGGTGATGCGCGACGCGGCGGTCGCGGTGATTCGCGAGATCGGCGTGGAGGCGGGCGGGTGCAACATCCAGTTTGCCATCAATCCCAGGGACGGGGAGATGGTGGTGATCGAGATGAACCCGCGCGTGTCGCGTTCCTCGGCGCTGGCCTCCAAGGCGACCGGCTTCCCGATCGCCAAGATCGGGACGAAGCTCGCGGTGGGGTACACGCTCGACGAGATCCCCAACGACATCACCAAGACGACGCCAGCCTCGTTCGAGCCCGTGCTCGACTACGTCGTCGTGAAGTGTCCGCGCTTTGCTTTCGAGAAGTTCGCGCGCGCCAATCCGTACCTCACGACGCAGATGAAGTCGGTGGGGGAGTCGATGGCGATGGGGCGCACCTTCAAGGAGGCGTTCCAGAAGGGGCTGCGCGCCCTCGAGACCGGTCGTGCCGGCTGGACCGTCGGCGCCCGTGCCGTCGACGACCGCCTTCCCGACGACTCGATCGAGGCACTGCGCGGCGCGTTAGGCAAGCCCTCGCCCGAACGCATCTTCGAGGTCAAGCGCGCGATCCTCGCGGGACTCACCACCGAGCAGCTGCACGAACTCACGGCGATCGACCCGTGGTTCCTCGAGCAGATGCGCGAGCTGGTGGAGGCCGAGCGGTCGTACGCGTCGGCGTCGTCGGTGGGCGCCGAGGAGATCCGGGCGATGAAGCGCCAGGGGTTCTCGGACCGGCAGCTCGCCGAACTGCGCGGCGAAACGGAGCAGGAGGCGCGCGCCCGTCGGTGGGGGCTGGGCATCCATCCCGCCTACAAGATGGTCGACACGTGCGCCGGCGAGTTCCCGTCGGCGACGCCGTACCTGTACTCCTGCTACGACGAGGAGAGCGAAGGGCCGCGCACCGGCAAGCCGTCGGTCGTCATCCTCGGGAGCGGGCCCAATCGCATCGGGCAGGGGGTCGAGTTCGACTACATGTGCGTCCGTGCCGTGCTCGCCCTCAAGGAGCGCGGCTACGAGACGATCATGATCAACTCGAATCCCGAGACCGTTTCCACGGACTACGACACCGCCGACAAGCTGTACTTCGAGCCGCTGACGCTCGAGGACGTGCTGGAGATCGTGCGGCGCGAGCAACCGTTAGGCGTGATCGTGCAGCTCGGCGGCCAGACGCCGCTCAAGCTCACGAAGGGGCTCGAGGCCGCCGGCGTGAAGATCCTCGGCACGACGCCGGACGCCATCGACATCGCCGAGGATCGCAAGCGATTCGAGGCGGTGGCGCGGGCGATCGGGGTGCGACAGCCCGACGCCGGGACGGCGACCAGCGTGACGGAAGCGGTGACGATCGCCGAGCGGATCGGCTACCCGGTCCTCGTCCGTCCGTCGTACGTGCTGGGCGGACGCGCGATGCAGATCGTGTACGACGAGGCGTCGATGCGCGGGTACTTCGAGTCGGCAGTGCGGGTGAGCGAGGAGCGTCCGGTGCTTGTGGATCGTTTCCTCGAGGATGCCTATGAGGCCGACGTCGACGCCGTGTGCGATGGCACGCGCGTGGTGATCGGCGGGGTGATGCAGCACATCGAGGACGCGGGGATTCACTCCGGCGACTCGGCGTGCGTCCTCCCGCCCTACGTGATCCAGCCGGCCGACATCGCGACGATGAAGGCCCACACGGTCGCCCTGGCGAAGGAGCTGGGGGTGGTGGGGCTCATCAACGTGCAGTTCGCCGTGAAGGACGGCGTGGTCTACGTCCTCGAGGTGAACCCGCGCGGCTCGCGCACGATCCCGTTTGTCTCCAAGGCGATCGGGGTGCCGTTGGCCTCGGTCGCGGCCCGGTGCATGGTGGGTGAGTCGCTCGAGTCCATCGGCTTCACCGAGGAGATCGTGCCGCCGTACCACTCGGTGAAGGAAGCGGTCTTCCCGTTCACCAAGTTCCGCGAGTTCGACCCGCTGCTCGGCCCCGAGATGCGCTCGACGGGCGAGGTGATGGGGATCTCGACGTCGTTCGGGAGCGCGTTCGCGAAGGCGCAGCTCGCGGCCGACAACGAGTTGCCGTTGGGCGGGGCGATCTTCATCACGGTGAACGATGGCGACAAGCCGACGGTGACGCCGATCGCGCGCCGCTTCCACGAGATGGGGTTCACGCTCTACGCGACCGAGGGGACGGCGCAGTACCTGCGCGAGCGCGGCATCCCGACCAGCGGCGTGCGCAAGGTGCACGAGGGGCGTCCGCACGGCGTGGACCTGATGCTCAACGGCGAGGTGCAACTCCTGATCAACACCCCGCTGGGCAAGCACGCGCAGTTCGACGACTACGCGCTGCGGCAGACGGCGATCTCGAAGCGGATTTCCTACACGACGACGATGTCGGCGGCGAGTGCCGCGTGCGATGCGATCCAGTCGTTGCGGGCGCAGGCCCCGTCGGTCTGCTCGCTGCAGGAGTGGCACGAGATCCTGCACGCGTCGCGATAGCATGGCACCGCCGTTCATCCACGAGTCGGCCTATGTCGACGACGGCGCGGTGGTCGGAGACGACACCCGCATCTGGCATTTCTGCCACGTCAACAGCGGCGCGGTGATCGGCGAGCGCTGCTCGTTGGGGCAGAACGTGGTGGTGATGCCGCGCACGAAGATCGGCAGCAACGTGAAGATCCAGAACAACGTTTCGGTCTACGAAGGGGTCGAACTGGAGGACGATGTCTTCTGCGGCCCCTCGATGGTCTTCACCAACGTCATCAATCCGCGCAGCCATGTGTCGCGCAAGCACGAGTATCGTCGCACGCTGGTACGGCGCGGGGCGAGCATCGGCGCCAATGCGACGATCGTGTGCGGGGCGACGCTCGGCGAGTATTGCTTCGTGGGGGCGGGGGCCGTCGTGAACCGCGACGTGAAGGCCTACGCACTCGTGGTAGGGGTCCCGGCGCGGCAGGTGGGGTGGGTCTGTCAGTGCGGGGAGACGCTGCCGCGAGAGGGGAAGACGGAAAGACGGGAAGACGAGAAGACGAGTGCGGGCACGCGCGTGGCGTGTACCGCGTGTGGCTCGGCCTATCGGCTCCTCGATGGCAACCTTTCGCCGGAGGGTGCGGCATGAGTGACGGGGCGACGACGCCGGTGCGGATTGCGCTCGTCGGCTGCGGGCGGATCAGCCGCAACCACTTCGAGGCCATCGCCAAGATCGACGAGTTGCAGCTGGTGGCGGTGTGCGACGCCGTCGAGGCGCGGGCGCGTGAGGCGGGGGTGCGGGAGGACGTGCCGTGGTTCACGTCCTATTCCCGCATGCTGGAGCACGCGCCGTGTGACGTCGTCGCCGTCTGCACGCCGTCCGGGCTGCATCCGCAGCACGGCATGCTCGCGGCCAGGGCAGGGAAGCACGTCGTCTGCGAAAAGCCGATGGCGATCACCCTGACCTCCGCCGACGACCTCGTGCAGGCGTGCGATGACGCCGGCGTGCAGCTGTTCGTGGTGAAACAGAACCGCCTCAATCCGCCGATCCAGCTGCTCAAGCGCGCCATCGACAAGGGACGCTTCGGGCGCCTGTACATGGCCAACACGACGGTGCGCTGGACGCGACCGCAGGAGTACTACGACCAGGCGTCGTGGCGCGGGACGTGGGAGTTCGACGGCGGGGCCTTCATGAACCAGGCGTCGCACTACGTCGACCTCATCCAATGGCTCGTGGGGCCGGTCGAGAGCGTCATGGCCAAGACGGCGACGCTCGCCCGCCGCATCGAGACCGAGGACTCGGGCGTGGCCCTCCTCAAGTTCCGGTCCGGTGCGTTAGGCGTGATCGAGGTGACGATGCTCACCTACCCGAAGAACCTCGAGGGGTCGATCACCATCCTCGGGGAAAAGGGGACGGTGAAGGTCGGGGGAACCGCCGTGAACAAGGTGGAAGCCTGGCAGTTCGCCGACTACGACGACGACGACAAGTTGATAGAGTCGGCGACGTACACCCCGCCCAACGTGTATGGGCACGGCCATGAGGGGTATTACCGCAACGTCATGGCGGTGCTGCGTGGCGAGGCCCATCCCGACACCGACGGTCGTGCTGGTCGCAAGTCGCTGGAGCTGATCCTGGGGATCTACGAGTCGGCCAAGACCGGCCACGAGGTTCCGCTGCCGCTCCGGGCGCGCGTCTAAGTCGAGTCCGTCACTCGTTTTTTCGTCCTCTCGTCTTCTCGTCTTCTCGTCTTCTGGTACTACCCATGCCCGTCCCTCTGCTCGACCTCAAGGCCCAGCACTCGTCGATCCGCGACGAAGTCGTTGCCTCCCTCATGAAGGTGGTCGACGACCAGCTCTTCATCCTCGGCGAGCCGGTCGAGCGACTGGAGCGCATGGTCGCGGAACTGTCGCATTCGGCCCACGCCATTGGGTGCGCCAACGGCACGGATGCCATCCTCCTCGCCCTGCGCGCGCTGGACGTAGGGCGCGGCGACGAGGTCATCACGACCCCGTTCACCTTCTTCGCCACCGCCGGGACGATCCACAACGTGGGGGCGACCCCGGTCTTCGTGGACATCGATCCCCGGACCTACAACATCGATCCCAAGGCCGCGGCCGCCGCGGTTGGAAGCCGGTCGAAGGCGGTTATCCCGGTCGACCTCTTCGGCCAGATGGCGCCTATCGAAGCGGTCCGGGCCGAAATCCCGACCCTCCCCCTCATCGAGGACGCGGCGCAGTCCATCGGTGCGTCGCGCATGATCGACGGGAAGAAGGTGATGGCCGGGGAGGGGGCGACGATCGGGACCTTCTCGTTCTTCCCGTCCAAGAACCTGGGTGGCTACGGCGACGGCGGGATGATGGTGACGCAGGACGAGGCGATCGCCCTGCGGCTCAAGCGCCTGCGCGTGCATGGGGGGGCCAAGCAGTACTTCCACGACGAGGTCGGCTACAACTCCCGCCTCGATGCCCTCCAGGCGGCGGTACTGGTGGCCAAGCTCCCCCACCTGTCGCACTGGAGCGCCGGGCGTCGTGCCAATGCGGCGTACTACGATTCCGCCTTCGCCGACATTCCCGAGATCGTGACGCCGTACATCGATCCGGAGAACGAATCGATCTTCAACCAGTACACGATCCGGGTGGAGCGCCGCGACGCGCTGCAGGCCTTCCTGAAGGAAAAGGGGATCGGATCGGCCATCTACTATCCCCTCCCGCTGCACCTCCAGCCGTGCTTCCAGTACCTGGGGTATCGCGAGGGGCAATGCCCGGTGGCCGAGGCCGCGGCCAAGTCGGTCCTGTCGATCCCGGTCTTCCCGGAGCTGACGAGTGCCCAACTGGACGAGGTAGTCGGCACGGTTCGTGCCTTCTACGGGCGCTAAGCGTCCCTATAAGGATTCTGGGAACTCCCCAACACTGACAGCCATGGGCATGAAAGAACAGCTTCTTACCCGGATCAACGACCGGTCCGCGGTGATCGGGGTCGTTGGACTGGGTTACGTCGGCCTCCCGCTCGCCATGGAGTTCGCGAAGGCGGGCTTCAAGGTGATCGGCTACGACATTTCGACACGCACGTGCGACGGCCTCATGAAGGGGCAGTCGCACATTCAGGACGTTCCCTCGGCCGAAGTCGCCGAGCAGGTCAAGGCCGGGCGATTCGTGGCCACGGATCAGGAGGGGCGCCTCAAGGAGTGCGACGCCATCTCCATCGCCGTCCCGACGCCGCTGTCGAAGACGCGCGACCCGGACATGAGCTTCGTGCAGGCCGCCACCGAGGCGATCGCCCGCAACTGCCATCCGGGGATGCTGGTGGTCCTCGAGAGCACGACCTACCCCGGGACGACGCGCGAGGTCATGCAGCCGCGCATCGAGGCCCAGGGGCTCAAGGTCGGCCGGGACGTCTTCCTGGCGTTCAGCCCGGAGCGCGTCGATCCGGGGAACCCCAAGTGGCACACCAAGAACACCCCGAAGGTGGTTGGCGGTGTGACCCCCGAGTGCGTCGAGGTGGCGAGCGCCCTGTACGGCTCCTGCATCGACACGATCGTCCCGGTCTCGAGTGCCGAGGCGGCGGAGCTGGTGAAGCTGCTCGAGAACACCTTCCGCGCGGTGAACATCGGGCTCGTGAACGAGATGGCGATCGTCTGCGACAAGCTCGGCGTCAACGTCTGGGAAGTGATCGATGCGGCGGCCACCAAGCCGTTCGGCTACATGAAGTTCACGCCGGGCCCCGGCATCGGCGGCCACTGCATCCCGCTCGACCCGCACTACCTCGCGTGGAAGATGCGCATGCTGAACTACAAGACGCGCTTCATCGACCTGGCGAGCGAGATCAACTCGGAAATGCCGGAGTACGTGGTGCGCAAGGTGGCGCGGGCGCTCAACACGGACCGCAAGGCGGTCAACGGCTCGCACATCCTCATCCTCGGCATCGCGTACAAGAAGGACATCGATGACATGCGCGAGAGCCCGGCGTTCGACGTGATGCGCCTGCTCGAGGAGCGTGGGGCGATCGTCGACTACCACGATCCGTACGTTCCGCGCTTCCAGGAGCATGGCCATTCGCGCGCGGGGGTCCCGCTCACGAAGGAAGCGCTGGAACACGCCGATGCCGTGGTGATCGTGACGGACCATTCCAACGTCGACTACCAGTTCGTCGTGGATCACGCGGGGCTGGTCGTGGACACGCGCAACACGACGGGGAAGACGAAGCAGTCGAAGGCGCGAATCGTCCCGCTCTCCAAGCTGAGCGAGGGGATTCCGGAGGGCGAGCTGGCGCACCTGTAGGCCAGGACGGGAGTCGGGAGGCAGGGGCTCGGTGCACGGGCGCGAGGACCTCGCGCGTCGGCGCCGGAATTGCTCCAGTCTCCCGCTTCCGTATCGGGTTCGAACACTAGGATTTCGAGGATCGCGTGAACATTACGGTTGTCGGGTCGGGGTACGTCGGGCTGGTCGTGGGGGCGTGCCTGGCCGAGACGGGGAACGATGTGGTCTGTGCGGACGTCGACGCCAACAAGATCGACGCACTCACGCGCAGCGAGATCCCGATCTACGAACCGGGGCTCGAGCAGCTGGTCGAGCGGAACCAGAAGCAGGGGCGCCTGCACTTCACGACCGACGTTGGCAGCGCAATCGCGCATGGCGAGGTCGTCTTCATCGCCGTCGGCACCCCGCCGGATGAGGATGGCTCGGCCGACCTCCGCCACGTCCTCGACGTGGCCGAGCAGATCGGGAAGCACATGTCGCGCGAGATGATCGTCGTGACCAAGTCGACGGTCCCGGTGGGGACGGCGGCGAAGGTGCAGGCGGCGGTGTCGAAGCACGCGCGCCTGCCGTTCCACATGTGCTCCAACCCCGAGTTCCTCAAGGAAGGGGCTGCGGTCGACGACTTCCTCAAGCCGGACCGCGTCGTGCTGGGCGTCGAGACCGACCACGCGCGAAGTGTCATGGCGGAGCTCTACGCGCCGTTCGTGCGCACCGGGAAGCCGATCATCTTCATGGACATCGCCTCGGCCGAGATGACGAAGTACGCGGCCAACGCGATGCTCGCGACGCGCATCTCGTTCATGAACGAGATCGCGAACCTGTGCGAGAAGGTGGGGGCCGAGGTCGACCTCGTGCGCAAGGGGATCGGCTCCGACTCGCGGATCGGGCCGTCCTTCCTCTTTCCGGGGCCGGGCTACGGGGGCTCGTGCTTTCCCAAGGACGTGAAGGCGCTGCTGCGCACCGCGACCGAGTACGGCATGCCCTTGCGCGTGCTGGACGCGGTCGAGGAGGCCAACGATCGGCAGAAGGAGCGCCTGTTCGAGAAGTTGCAGGTGGCGGTGGGGGGCGACCTGAACGGGCTGCACGTGGCCGTCTGGGGACTCGCCTTCAAGGCCAACACCGACGACATGCGCGAGTCGCCGTCGCTGGTCCTCATCGAGCGGCTGCTCGAGTCGGGCGCGACGGTCACGGCGCACGACCCTGCGGCGATGCACGAGGCGCAGCGGCGCCTCGGCGATCGCGTGACGTTCGCCGAGAGCAACTACGAAGCGTTGAAGGATGCCGACGCCCTCGTGGTCGTCACCGACTGGAACGAGTATCGCCACCCCGACTTCAACCGGATGAAGGCCTCGCTGCGTCGCCCCATCGTGATTGACGGCCGCAACCTCTACGAACCGACGAAGATGCGCGCGTTAGGCTTCACGTACTCCTCCGTCGGGCGGTCGCGCTGATGCGCGTCCTCATCACGGGAGCCGCCGGCTTCCTCGGCTCGCACCTCACCGACCGGTTCCTGCGCGACGGGCACTCGGTAGTGGGGTTGGACAACTTCATCACGGGCAATCCCGACAACATCGCGCACCTGGCGGGGCACGAGCGTTTCGAGTTCGTGCGGCACAACATCTCCACCTACACGTACGTCGCCGGCCCGCTCGACGGCGTGCTGCACTTTGCCTCGCCGGCCAGCCCGATCGACTATCTCGAGCACCCGATTGCCACGCTCAAGGTGGGAGCGTTGGGCACCCACAACGCGTTGGGGTTGTGCAAGGCCAAGGGGGCGCGGTTCTTCCTCGCCTCCACCTCCGAGGTCTACGGCGATCCGCTCGTGCACCCGCAGCCGGAGAGCTACTGGGGCAACGTGAACCCCATCGGTCCGCGCGGGGTGTACGACGAGGCCAAGCGTTTTGCCGAGGCGATGACGATGGCGTATCATCGGGCGCACGGCGTCGATACGCGCATCGTCCGCATCTTCAACACCTACGGCCCCCGCATGCGGCCCCACGACGGGCGCGTCGTCTCCAACTTCATCGTGCAGGCGCTCAAGGGTGAGCCACTCACGATGTACGGCGACGGGAGCCAGACCCGCTCGTTCTGCTACGTCGACGACGAAGTGGAGGGGATCTACCGCCTCTTCATGCACGGCGATTCGCAGCCGACCAACATCGGCAACCCGCACGAGTTCTCCGTCCGGCAGTTGGCGGAGATCGTCCTGGAGCTCACCGGATCGGCATCGCCGCTGGCCTTCAAGGAGCTCCCCGAGGACGACCCCAAGGTCCGGAAGCCGGACATCACGCGCGCCCGGACGATGCTGGGGTGGGAGCCGGCGGTGGACCTGCGCGAGGGAGTGCGCCGCACGATCGCCTACTTCCAGAAGGTGCTGCAGCTGTAGTTCTGGTCCGCCCGCCCTCGGATCCGTCGGGGGGCGGGGGGACCCCGCTCGGCCTCCCCGCGGGCGCAAACGCCGACATCCCCACAAGCGATGTCGGCGCATTATCTTACCCGGCTCCGCGGGCATCGGCGCACGTGCCGCATCCGCGAACCGAACGCCATTCGCCGGGTATTCAACCCGCTATGCACTTTTCGCGCACCTTCCGGCTCGCTGTCACCGCGCTCGGCGTCGCCGCAGTTTCGGCGTGCTCCGCCGGGTTCAAGCTGAGTCGATACGGGACCAACGAGAGTCTCTTCAACGCGGCGCTCGGGGAGTTCAACAAGAAGAAGTGGGATCACGCGGTGACGGCGTTCGAGAAGCTGACGTTCGACCTGCCGGCCCGCGACTCGCTCCTCCCGCTCGCCCACTGGTACCTCGCCAAGTCCCACGCCGGACGAAAGGAACACCTCCTCGCGGCGCAGGCGTACAACCGGCTCGCGGAGTCGTTCGCCACCGACTCGCTCGCGGACGATGCGATGTACGAGGCGGCGCGTGAGTTCCAGAAGATGTGGCGGCGCCCCACGCTCGATGCGAACTACGGCGAGCAGGCGCTCTCGGCCTACCAGTCGCTTCTGGGGCTGTATCCGGACACCGACAAGAAGGACCTGGCGACCGCCGCCGTCGACAAGTTGCAGGAGTGGTTCGCCGCGAAGGACTACGAGAGCGGCATGTACTACTACCGGCGCAAGGCGTTCGACTCGGCCATCATCTACTTCAAGGATGTGGTGAAGAACTACCCACAGACCCTGATGGCCAAGGAGGCGTACCTGCGGCTGGCGTCGTCGTACGACGCGATTCGCTACCGCGAGGACAAGCAGGAGGTCTGCGCGACGCTGTTCCAGCGGTATCCGGGCGACAAGGAGGTCGCGGTCGCCTGCGGCGCCCCGACGCCGACGGTCACGCAGAGCCCCAAGCCCGACAGCACGGCCCGCCGCGACTCGCTCTGAGCCGTGCGCATCGGGCTCTTCGGCGGGACCTTCGATCCGCCGCATCACGGGCACCTGCTGGCCGCGTCGGACGCCTTCGAAGCGCTGGCGCTCGATCGCTTGATCTGGATCCCGGCGGCCGAGCAGCCCTTGAAGCAGGGGACGCAGTCTGCCTCGGCGGCCGACCGGCTCGCGATGGTGCGCCTTCTTGTCGGCGATGATGCCCGCTTCGCGGTCGATCCGATCGAAATCGAGCGGGCCGGGTTATCTTACACGGTTGAGACGGTCGAGGCCCTCAGGGGACGATTTCCGGGGGACGAACTCGTCCTTCTGCTGGGGACCGACGTGCTGGCGACCTTTGCCCGGTGGCGCGAGCCGCGGCGGATCGCGTCGTTGGCGCGAGTGGCGATCCTGCATCGGGCAGTGAACGGGGGGGCTGTCGAAAAGGCAGCGGTGGTTGGCGCCGTCCGTGCTGTGACGGGCGACGACCTTCCAGCCCCTGTCGTGCTGGACACTCGGCGAGTGGATGTCTCGTCGACGGAAATTCGGGAGCGCGCGCGCGACGGGCGTTCCCTTCATGGCTATGTACCCGATGCAGTGGCGCGCTACGTCCGTGAGCACGCGCTGTATCGATAGAGGCGGCGATGCTCAAGGGAATCCTCTCGAAGGTCTTCGGCACCCGGCACGATCGCGAACGTAAGCGCATCCAGCCGATCGTCGATGAGATCAATGCGCACTACGCTCGTCTGCAGTCGGTCTCCGAGGAGGAGCTCCGGGGGCAGACGGCGAAGTTCCGACGGGTCCTTGCCGAGCGCACGGACGCGCTCGAGCAGCGGGTCGCCGAGCTGAAGGAGCTCAAGAAGACGACGAAGGACGCCGCCGAGCGCGAGAAGATCGACCTCGAGTTGGGCGGGGGCGACGGACGCGGCGGCCTGGAGAAAGAGCTGCGCGACGAGATCGCCGAGGTGCTCGACGAGATCCTCCCCGAGGCGTTCGCCACCGCGCGCGAAGCGGCGCGGCGGCTGTGCGGGAGCACGGTGTCCGTCACGGGGCAGGAGCTGGCCTGGGACATGGTGCACTACGACGTGCAGCTCATGGGCGGTATCCAGCTGCACCTCGGGAAGATCGCCGAGATGGCGACGGGTGAAGGGAAGACGCTGGTCGCGACGCTCCCGATGTACCTGAATGCGCTGCCGGGCAAGGGGGCGCACCTGGTGACGGTCAACTCGTACCTCGCCCGCCGCGACTCGCAGTGGATGGGGCATCTCTACGCGTACCTGGGGCTCACCGTCGGCTGCATCGACGACACGGAGCCGGGGTCGCTCGATCGCCGCGCGGCGTACAACGCCGACATCACGTACGGCACCAACAACGAGTTCGGCTTCGACTACCTGCGTGACAACATGGTGTTCTCGCTGGAGCAGCGGGTGCAGCGGGCGCACTGGTACGCGATCGTCGACGAAGTGGACTCGGTCCTCATCGACGAGGCGCGCACCCCGCTCATCATCTCGGGGCCGGTGGGGAATGACGGCGATACGTCGTTCGCGGAGCACAACAACGCGGTGCTTCGGCTGTTTCGTCGCCAGTCCGAGGTGGTCAACCAGCTCGTCGGCGACGCCGAGCGGGCGATGGAGGCGGGCGACAAGGATGCGGCAGCGCTGGCCTTCTTCAAGGCGCAGTTGGGGAGCCCGAAGAACAAGCGCCTGATGAAGGCGATGAACGAGCAGGGGATCAAGCAGCTCACGCAGCGAATGGAGCTGGATTACCTCGCCGATCGCAAGCTCGCCCCCAACAAGCAGCAGTTCCGGGAACTCGAGAACGACCTCTTCTTCGTCCTCGACGAGAAGGGGCACACGGTGCACCTGACGGAAAGCGGGATCGACGAACTGAGCCCGGGCGACCACGACGAGTTCGCGCTCCCCGACATCTCAACCGAGATCCACCGGATCGACCGCGACACCGAGATGTCGCCGCAGGAGAAGCTGGAGGCGCGCCGCACCATCGAGGCGGAGTACGCGATGAAGAGCGAGAAGCTCCACATCGTGCACCAGCTCCTGCGGGCGCATGCCCTGTACGAAAAGGACGTCAACTACGTCGTGCAGGACGCGCAGGTCCTCATCGTCGACGAGTTCACCGGGCGCACGATGCCCGGGCGGCGCTGGTCGGAGGGGCTGCACCAGGCGGTCGAAGCCAAGGAAGGGGTGCAGGTGAAGGGCGAGACGCAGACGCTCGCCACCATCACCATCCAGAACTACTTCCGCATGTACGAGAAGCTCGGCGGCATGACCGGTACCGCCGAGACGGAAGAGACCGAGTTCCACCAGATCTACGGCCTCGAGGTGTCGGTCGTCCCGACCAACCGCGACATCGTACGCGACGACCGGCAGGACCTCATCTACAAGACGCGGCGCGAGAAGTTCAACGCGATCGTCGAGGAGACGCGGCGCCTGCACGACCTCGGCTACCCGGTGCTCGTGGGCACGGTCAACGTCGAGGTGTCGGAGACGCTGTCGCGCATGTTCAAGCGCGCGGGCCTTCCGCACAACGTCCTCAACGCCAAGTACCACCAGCGCGAAGCCGAGATCGTCGCCGGCGCCGGGCAGAAGGGGGCGATCACGATCGCCACCAACATGGCCGGCCGTGGAACCGACATCAAACTCGGCGAAGGGGTCAAGGTCGCGCAGCCGTCGAAGATCAAGGATCCCGACGGCAAGGAACTCGAGATCGAGGAGTGCGGCGGGTTGCACATCATCGGCTCCGAGCGCCACGAGTCGCGCCGTATCGACCGCCAGCTGCGCGGGCGTTCCGGGCGCCAGGGCGACCCGGGGGCGTCGCAGTTCTTCCTGTCGCTCGAAGACGACCTGATGCGCCTCTTCCAGTCCGACCGCATCGCGCGGCTGATGGACCGGTTGGGCGCGCAGGAAGGCGAAGTGCTCACGCACCCGCTGGTGACCCGATCGATCGAGCAGGCGCAGAAGCGTGTCGAGCTGCAGAACTTCCAGGCCCGCAAGCGACTGCTGGACTACGACGACGTGATGAACCAGCAGCGTGAGGTGATCTACTCGCTGCGGTCGTTCGCGCTCGACGGGGGCGAGGAGCTGCGCGGCGAGTCGATCAAGATGGTCGAGAAGGCGATCACGAAGCGCGTGACCGACCTGCTGGCCGAGTATGCCGATGCGACGCAGTGGGACCTGGGACTCGTCAGGCAGGAACTCCTGATGCACTACCTGTTGTCGGTCCCGCAGCTCGAGGGCGAGGATACGCCGACGACGGTGGAGGGCGTCGTGTCGGCGGCGGTGGCGGCGGCCCACGCGGCCTTCGCGATGAAGGAGGAGAGCCTGAACGCGGTGCAGGACGAGGCGGGGCACGGTTTCGCGTCCCGGCTCAACGCGCTGATCATGCTCAACGTCCTGGACGAGAAGTGGAAGGACCACCTCTACGACCTCGACCAGCTGCGCGCGGCGATCCACTACCGCTCGTGGGGACAGAAGGACCCGCTCATCGAGTACAAGCAGGAAGCGTATACGATGTTCGTGGACCTGATGGGCGACATCCACCACACGTTCGCCGAGCGGTTCCTGCGAGCGCAGCTCGTCTTCAATCCGCAGGACTTCATGGGGGGCGACGCGGCGCCCGAGCCCGAGCCCGAGTTGCCGCGCCGACCGACCAAGCGCTACAACGCCCTCGGCATTCTCGAAGACATCGTCGAGGAGCCACTGGTGGTGGAGCCGGAGCCGGAGGCGACCGTACCATCCGAGGATCCGCCCGAGGATGAGGGGGGGACAGTGGAGCAGAAGCCGGTCGTGAAGAGCGATCCCATGGTGGTGGGGGCAGGGCGCGCGCGTTCACTCTCCAGTCTGGCGGGTGGCGCGAGCGGCCCGGTCGACTTCGCAGGAGTGGGTCGCAACGATCCCTGCCCGTGCGGCTCGGGGAAGAAGTTCAAGAAGTGTCACGGCGTGAACGCCTAGCCTCCACGCGTAGCGTCCACGCAGGTCGAAGGGTAGACGATGGGGGCGGCGCCGGTGGCGTCGCCCTTTTTCGCGACCGCTCACTTCGAAGCGGAGGCCGCGCCGTGCTGTGGTTCCGGTACGGGTGCAGTCCGAGGGTGACGCGGGGGGAGGCGAGACGGGCGATCGTCCGGGTCTCACGTTCCCGGAGCGGTCATGCGTGCAAAATCCCTGTCAGTCAGTCACTTACCTCGACAGTCTTCGCCGGTCGCGTTAAGTATCAAGGAGCTACCGGTCGGTGAGCGGCCACGAGAGCGGTTGGCCTCGCATGGGGCGACCCGCTTGAGTGCGATCGAGCTTCTCGCCATTGTGCTTGGGACGGGGCGAGGGGGCCACTCATCGATCGAGACGGCGCACGAGGTCTTGGCGCGCGCTGGGGGGTCGCTTCGTCGGATCGCCTCCGAACCGGTGGCGATGTTGACGGACGTCGCTGGGATCGGTCGCGCGCGGGCGGTAACGATCCATGCGGCGCTCGAACTCGGTCGACGGATGGTGCATGAGACACGTCAGGAGGGGATGGCGGTTCGCTCTCCGCGTGACGTGTACCGGCTCTTCGGGCCCCGCCTCGAGGACCTGCCGGTGGAAGAGTTCCACGTGGCGGTGCTCGATGCACAGCATCGTGTGGAGCGCGACATCACGATTACGCGCGGGATCCTGAATTCCTCGCTGGTGCATCCACGCGAGGTCTTCCGGGAGGCGATCGCTGAGCGGGCGGCGGCGCTGATCCTGGTGCACAATCATCCGAGCGGGGACCCGACACCGTCGCCGGATGATCAGATGGTGACCCAGCAGTTGGTGGCCGCCGGGCGACTGCTGGACATTCCGATTCACGACCACGTGATCGTCGGACGTGGGCGCTACACGAGCTTTGCCGAGGCAGGATTGCTGTGACGTCGACCGCCGCACCCTCCGTTCGCGAATCGCCCCAGTGGTGGCCTTCCGGTGACCCGATCCCGGAGCGCCTGGACCTGGCGCTGCTCACGCGCGCCTACGACTTCTCGGCCAAGGCGCATCAGGGGCAGTTCCGGAAGAACGGCGATCCGTACGTGTCGCACTGCATCGAGGTCGCCAAGATCCTGGCCGACCTGCAACTCGACACCGCGACGGTCGCGAGCGGGTTGATTCACGACGTGGTCGAGGACACGCCGATCACGATCGGTGAGATCGAGAAGGAGTTCGGTCGCGAGGTCTCGCAGATCGTCGACGGGCTGACGAAGATCGGCCACCTGCCGCTCAACTCGAAGGAAGACCGCCAGGTCGAGAACTACCGCAAGTTGCTGGTGTCGATCGCCAAGGACGTGCGGGTGATCATCATCAAGCTGGCCGACCGGCTGCACAACATGCGCACCCTCGACTGGTTGCCGGAGGAGAAGCGCGAGCGGATCGCCCAGGAGACGATGGACCTGTACGCCCCGCTGGCGCACCGCTTCGGGATGGCGCAGGTGAAGTGGGAGCTGGAGGACCTGGCGTTCAAGTACCTCGAGCCGGAGGCGTATCGCACGCTGGCCAAGATGGTCGCGGCCAAGCGCGGGGAGCGAGAGGCGCTCGTGCGCGCGCTCAAGGAGCCGCTGGAGCGGACGCTGGCGGCGGCGGGGATCGCCGACGTGGAAGTCACCGGGCGCCCCAAGCACCTGTGGTCGATCCACAAGAAGATGGAGAAGCGGCAGCGCCCGTACGAGGACATCTTCGACCTGCTGGCGATCCGCGTGCTGGTGAACACGGTCCCCGACTGTTACCACGCGTTAGGCGTGATCCATGACGGGTGGACGCCGGTGCAGGAGCGCATCAAGGACTACATCGCGCAGCCCAAGAGCAACGGCTACCAGTCGCTGCACACGACGATCTTCGGGCCGGGGCGTCAGCTGTACGAGGTGCAGATCCGCACGCGCGACATGCATCGCACGGCGGACTTCGGCATCGCGGCCCACTGGCGCTTCAAGGAGAGCAGCAAGTCGCAGGATGAGCTCGACCGGCACCTCGCCTGGTTCCGGCAGATCCTCGAGTTGCAGCTGGATGCCAAGGACCCGGCCGAGTTCCTGGAGTTCCTGAAGCTCGACCTGTACCAGGACGAGATCTTCGTCTTCACGCCGACGGGCGACGTGATCCAGCTCCCCAAGGGGGCGACGCCGATCGACTTCGCCTTCGGCGTGCATACCGAGATCGGGCTGCACTGCCAGGGGGCCAAGGTCAACGGCAAGATCGCCCCGCTGTCGCGCGAGCTGAAGAATTCGGAGACGGTCGAGATCATGACGTCGCCGAACGCGAAGCCCAATCGCGACTGGCTGGCCCACGTGCGCACGGGACGCGCGCGCCACAAGATCCGGCAGTGGCTGCGGCACGAGGAGGAGCAGTCGTCGGCAAAGATCGGGCAGGAGATCCTCGAGCGCGAGGTGAAGCGCCGTCGGCTGGCGAAGCTCGACGAGTCCCAGCTCGACGCCATCGCCCACACGCTCGGCCTCAACGACGCGCACCACGTGATCGCGTCGATCGGGCAGGGGGACATCAACGTCACGCAGGTCCTCAAGCTGCTCTATCCCGAGTTGGAGTCGCCGGAGCATTCGCCGCGACCCACCGCGATCGAGCGGTTGATGGACCGGGTGCGCGGGACGTCGAAGGGGGTGAAGATCCAGGGGGCCGACGGGCTCATGGTGCGGTACGCCCAGTGCTGCCAGCCCGTCCCCGGCGACCCGGTGGTAGGCTACGTGACGCGCGGGCGCGGCGTGAGCATCCATCGCGCGGACTGCCCCAACCTGTTGCAGCTGATCCACGAGCCGGAGCGCCGGCTGGAAATCGACTGGCAGGAGCAGCCCGGAGAGCGCTTCCTCGTGCGCCTGGCGATCGAGGCCAATGACCGTCGGTCGTTGTACGCCGACATCGCGGCGGCGGTGAGTTCGACCGGGACGGACATCCGTACGCTCGAGCTCAAGAGCGTCGACGGGCGGGTGACCGGCGCGGCTGTGGTCGAGGTCGAGAACCTCTCCCACCTGCAGAAGATCCTGAAGGCGGTGCGGCGGGTGAAGGGGATCAGCGACGTCGCGCGGCGGGAGCACATTCAGACGCAGGGGTAACGGCGGTCGGCCGATCGTGGCGGCGACGGGGGCGAGGCCTCTCGAGGCGCGTTTCGGGTCTTCCCGAAGACAACCCGATAGTGCTAGATTGCCCCCATGTCTTCGCGCGCCGACTTCCGCCTCGAATCGCCGTTTGCCCCCGCGGGTGACCAGCCCAGGGCGATCGCTGAACTGAATGCGGGCCTCGCACGAGGCGACCGCTTCCAGACGCTGCTCGGCGTCACCGGCTCGGGGAAGACGATGACCGTCGCCAACGTCATCGCCGCGCACGGCAAGCCGACGCTCGTCCTGTCGCACAACAAGACGCTCGCGGCGCAGCTCTACGGGGAGCTCAAGTCGTTCTTTCCCAGCAACGCGGTCGAGTACTTCATCTCGTACTACGACTACTACCAGCCCGAGGCCTACGTCCCCTCGACCGACACCTACATCGAGAAGGACGCGTCGATCAACGAGGACATCGACCGGCTGCGGCTGCGGGCCACCTCGTCGCTGATGGAGCGGGACGACGTCGTCATCGTGGCGACGGTCTCGGCGATCTACGGCTTGGGCGATCCGGTCGAGTACAAGGAGCGGATGGTGACGCTGGCCACGGGGCAGCGCATTGCCCGCGACCAGATCCTTCGCCTCCTCGTCGGGATCCTGTATTCGCGCAACGACGTCGCCTTCGAGCGGGGGACGTTTCGCGTGCGCGGCGACACGATCGAAATCCTCCCGGCCTACGAAGAACAGGGGGTGCGTGTCGAGATGTGGGGGGACGAGATCGAGCGCATCTCCAAGATCTCGGCCCTGACCGGCGAGACGATCGCGGTGCTCGACAAGGCGGCGATCTACCCGGCGAAGCACTTCATCACGAACCGCCCGACGCTGGTGAAGGCGGCCGAGTCGATTCGCGCCGAGCTGACGGATCGTTTGATGGTGCTGCGCAACGCGGGGAAGCTGCTCGAGGCGCAACGGCTGGAGTCGCGCACCAACTTCGACCTCGAGATGATGCTCGAGATCGGGACCTGCGCGGGGATCGAGAACTACTCGCGCCACCTCACGGGACGTGCCCCGGGCGAGCGCCCCGCCTGCCTCTTCGACTACTTCCCCGAGGACTTCCTCGTGGTGGTCGACGAGTCGCACGTGACGCTGCCGCAGGTGCGCGGGATGTACAACGGTGACCGGGCGCGCAAGGAAGTGCTGGTGGAGTATGGCTTCCGGCTCCCCAGCGCGCTGGACAACCGGCCGCTGGTCTTCGACGAGTTCCTGACGCTGACGCCGCGCGCCCTGTTCGTGAGCGCGACGCCGTCGGAGCTCGAGTTGCAGCTGTCGGATGGCGTCGTGGTGGAGCAGATCATCCGGCCGACCGGGCTGGTCGATCCGGAGATCGAGGTGCGCCCGGTGCGGGGGCAGGTCGACGACCTGCTCAACGAGATCCGGCTGCGCGAGCGGAAGGGGGAGCGCGTGCTGGTCACGACGCTCACCAAGCGCATGGCCGAGGACCTCACCGACTACCTGGCGCAGACCGGGGTGCGGGTGCGCTACATGCACTCCGACATCGACGCCATCGAGCGCATGGAGATCGTCCGCGGGCTGCGCCTGGGGGAGTTCGACGTGCTGATCGGGATCAACCTGCTGCGCGAGGGGCTCGACATGCCCGAAGTCTCGCTGGTGGCGATCCTCGACGCCGACCAGGAGGGCTTCCTGCGCAGCGACCGGTCGCTGATCCAGACGGTCGGGCGGGCGGCGCGCCACGTGAACGGGCGGGCGATCTTCTACGCCGACCGGATCACCGACTCGATGACGCGCTGCATGGGCGAGACGGGGCGTCGTCGACAGCTGCAAGTGGCGTTCAACACGGCCAACGGCATCGTCCCACGCGGGGTGGTGAAGTCGGTGGATGAGGTGCGCTTCATCACGCGTGTCGCCGATGCCCGCGAGGAGAAGGACGGGAAGGTGCGGAAGGTGGCGGAGGCCAAGGCCACCTATTCGGCGTCCGAGCTGGACGAGATGATCACGCGCCTGGAGCAGGACATGCGCGTGGCGGCCGAGGAGCTGGACTTCGAGGCGGCCGCGCGGCTGCGCGACGAGGTGTTCGAGCTGCGGGCGCGCCGCGACAGCGCCAACGTCTCGCGCAAGCGTGACGCGTTCGCCGACATCCGCGCGAGTCGTTAGGCGTGCTGCGCCTGTCGCTCGGCGAGCTGGAGTCGTGGGGGGAGGCGCTGGGGCGTGGGCTGCGTGCGCCGCGCGTCGTCACCCTCGGCGGCGACCTTGGGGCTGGCAAGACGACGCTCGTCCAGGCGATCTGCCGGGGATACGGCGTGACCGAGCCGGTCACCTCGCCGACCTTTGCGCTGGTGCACGAGTATCGCGGCGGGGAGACGTCGGTGTATCACCTCGACTTGTATCGCCTGCGCGACGCGCGCGACCTGCTGCAGCTGGGATGGGAGGAGATCATGGCGGCCGACGCGCTCATCCTGGTCGAATGGCCGGAGCGCGCCGGCGATGCGCTCCCGCCGGGAGCGCTCCACCTTGTGCTCGCCCACGTGGCGGGAGCGACCGATGTCCGGGACCTGCACGTCGATGGCTGACCTCGTCCTCGTCCTCGAGGCGTCTGCCGGGAGCGGTTCGCTCGCGCTGTTGCGCGGGGAGACCGTGGTGGCTGAGGCAGGGGTCCCGATGCGGGGGCACGACGGGGAGCGCCTGATGCCGACCCTCGTGCAGCTGCTGCACGACAGCGGGGCCGCGACCCACGACCTGCAGCGGATCGTCTGCGGTGCGGGGCCCGGGGGATTCACGTCGCTGCGCATCGCGGCGGCGATCGCCAAGGGACTCGCCGAGTCGTTAGGCGTGGAGTTGTGGGGCGTCTCGTCGCTGGCGCTCCTGGCCGCGGGGGAGCGGGGCGACGAAGGGGAGGCATGGCATCACGAGGCGGCGACAGGAGCGTGGCGGGGGGGCATCGCGCCGGGGCGCGTCGCCGCGACGTGCTGGCCGTGCTCGATGCGTTGCGGGGCGAGTGGTACTCGCAGCGATTCGGCTTCGGCCCGGACGGAACGGTGATGGCGGTGGATGCGCCGATGCGCCGCGATCGTGCCGCGCTGAACGCCGAGGCGGCGGCGCGCGGCGGTGCGCGCATCGTCGGCACGTGGGGCGATTCGTTCGGCGGAGGACGCCATGCGTCGCCCTTGGCGCGCGACGTCGCGCGCCTGCCCAAGGGGCCGCTGCTCCATCCCGTGGACGTCGCCCGCTGGGAGCCCGACTATGGGCGACTCGCCGAGGCACAGGTCAAGTGGGAGCAGGCGCACGGACGGCCGCTCGGGGCGCTGGGATGACGGAGGGCGCGGTCACGGTGCGCGCCGCGACGCTCGCCGATGTCGAGGGGGTCGTCGCGATCGAGCGTGCCGCGTTCTCCGATCCCTGGACGGCCAAGTCGTTTCGTGAGCTGGTGGGGCGGCCGGAGGTCCTCTTCGACGTGGCGGTTCGCCCGCTCGGCGAAGGGGAGGGGGACGAGGTGATCGGCTTCGTGATCGTGTACACCGTCGAGGGCGAAGGAGACCTCGCCAACCTCGCCATCGCAGCGTCGGCGCGCGGCCACGGGGAGGGACGTCGCCTCCTGCGGCACGCGATCCAGGGGGCGGTCGCCCGCGGGGTGCAGCTCCTGTTCCTCGAGGTGCGGGAGTCGAACGAAGCGGCGCGTGCGCTGTACGACTCGGAGGGGTTCATGGAGGTTGGGCGCCGCGCGAAGTACTATGTGCGGCCCGCGGAGGATGCGCTCATTTTGCGAAAGGAACTGCCCTAGCGCACACTTCCGGTACGACGCGGAATAGAATGGTGGCGCCCCCCTCTTGGGGCGTGCATACTGTCCATGGCGAGTCCATCACACTCGCCCAGGAGGAAATGTGAGTCGAAGCCTGAACAAGGTCATGTTGATCGGGAACCTCGGTAAGGATCCCGAGATCAAGTCGGTAGGGAGCGGCGGTCGCGTCGCGGAGTTCTCGCTGGCCACCACGCGCACGTGGAACGGTCCCGGCGGCGATCGGCAGGAGAAGACGGAGTGGCATCGCTGCGTGGCGTGGAACGCGCGCGGCCCCGGCGGCAGCGGGCTCGCCGACATCATCGAGCGCTACGTCCGCAAGGGCGATCGCCTGTACGTCGAGGGGAGCATCGAGTATCGCCAGTGGACCGACAAGGAAGGGCAGACGCGCTACACCACCGAGATCCGCGTGCGTGACATGGTCATGCTGAGCGGGAAGAGCGGTGGGGAAGGCGGCGGTGGCGGCGGTGAGTACAACGGCGGCGGGCGTTCGCGTTCCGCGGCCCCGGACCGCGCGCGGTCCTCCGCTGGGATGGCCCCGCCGTCCGGTGGCGGCGACGACTTCGAGGACTTCCCGAATGCCCTCGAGACGGATGAGGACGACCTCCCGTTCTGATCGGATGATCGGTGCGTGGCTCGCGACGGGAGCGCTCTTCGCTCCCGTCGCGCTTCACGCCCAAGCGACGCGGGGCGCGACCGATTCCGTGCGCGTTGCCTCGGCGTCCTCGCTGCAGACTCGCCCGGCGACAGGGGGAGGCGCGGCACGCACGCACGTCGTCGCCGAAGGGGAGACACTCTGGAGCCTGGCGACGCGCTATCTGGGCGACGGGCATCGATGGGAGGAGATCGCGGCGCTCAACCGCTCCGTGGTCGCGAGCGCCCGCGCCCTTCCCGCCGGAACGCGCCTCATCCTCCCCGGCGACGCGGCAGATGCGCTCCCCACCAAAGTGTCGAACGGTGTCGCCGAACTCCCCAAGGAGGGCGGAGCCTCGCTCGACGAGTTCTACGCGCGCTTCGCCGGCCGGACGGTCTTCTTCGGCGTCCAGCGCTCGACCGCGGTATTGGTTCCGCCACCCACGCTGGGGCTTCAGTCGGCAGGCGCCGGGAGCGAACCCTCGGTGGTGCGAGCGGCGCCCGCGGCTGAAGGCGTCAAGAACGCCGTCGGAGGCACTGTCGCGGGGGCAGGGGGGGCGAAGGGGGGCGCTCCTGCGCGAGCGGCTCTCCGCGCCGTGGCTCGACGACGATACGGTCGAAGAGCGCGCGGGCGCCGTGCGTCGTCGGCTCGATGTCCCGGCCGTCGCGGGGAATGCGGGGGGGCGCGAGTTGCACCTGTACGATCGCGTGTCGCTCTCGGCGCCGAGGGACGAGCCCGCGCGGGAGGGGCGCGAGTACCTCGCGATCTCGCTCGGCGACTCCATCGCGGGGGTAGGGCGGGTCGTCCTCCCCTTGGGGGTGGTGCGCGTGGTCCGAGCGGATTCGGCGGCGCGGGGGAGCGAGGGGGTGATCGTGGCCAAGTTCGGGACGATCGAGGAAGGCGTGCGCCTGGTCGTGCCGCCGGCGGAAGTGGCCGACCGTGGCGTCGGATCGGCGGATCACGACGCCGGTGCGAGCGGGGCGGTCGTCGCCGTGATCGACGGCGCGGTACTGCCCACCCTTCAGCACATGGTGCTGGTCGATGTCGGTGCGGCGCGAGGTGTTCGCGCCGGCGACCGCGTGACCTTCTACCGCGATCTCGAGGCGAGAGATCGCGAGGCGACGTCGGGCGAGGTCGCGCAGGGAATTGTGATGCGCGTCTCGTTGCGCGGCGCGAGCGCGCTGATCGTTCGGCAGTCGCAGCCGGCGCTGGGCGAGGGGACCCCCGTCCGGGTTGCCCGTCCGCTCCCCTGAGGGGTGCCCGCGAGGTTACATTGTGCGCGAAGCTCGCGTCCCATGCACGCCGACGACGAGATGTTAGGCTACGGCGCTGGGGAATCCCCGGCGCCGTTTGTCTAGCCGCCGGGTCGTCGGCGACCGATCGGAGTGTCGCTCGCCGACACACGCGTGGTGCGCCGGCTCGATAGGCCGGCCGTACATCTCTCGAACCCCATGAGGAAAGGATCGCCGTGACGCCACTCGCCCAGCTTCGCGTGCCGTGCGCCGCGGGCCGCCAGCCCGCCGCCCTCCCGCTCACTGCCGGAGCCCGCGCATGAGCCGCCGCGCCCTCGTCTCCGGCGGTGCCGGCTTCATCGGCTCGCACGTCACCGAGCTGCTCCTCAGTCGCGGCTATCACGTCGACATCGTCGACAATCTCTCGTCAGGCAAGCGCGAGAACGTCCCGGCCGGTGCCACGTTGCACGTGGCGGACATCGGGTCGGCTGACGCGGCGGCGCTGGTGCGCGGCGGGCGCTACGACGTCCTCTGCCACCTCGCGGCGCAGATCGACGTGCGCAAGAGCGTGAACGACCCGATGTACGATGCCGGGGTCAACATCGTCGGGACGCTCAACCTGCTCGAGGCGGTGCGCACATCGGGACACCAGACGCGCGTCATCTTCTCGTCGACGGGCGGGGCGATCTACGGCGACTTCGTGAGCGTGCCCACGGTGGAGTCGATGCCCAAGGATCCGCAGTCGCCGTACGGGATCGCGAAGCTGTCGGTGGAGTACTACATGGGGTATTACGCGCGCATTCACGGGCTCGACACCGTGGCGCTGCGCTACGCGAACGTCTACGGTCCGCGCCAGGATCCGCACGGCGAGGCGGGGGTCGTGGCGATCTTCTGCAACCGCATCCTGAAGGGAGAGGCGCTCACGGTGTTCGGCGAGGGGCTGCAGACGCGCGACTACGTGTATGCCGGCGACGTGGCGCGCGCCAACCTGGCCGCCGCCGAGGCGACGCTCCCCGCCGCCGCGCAGGTCGACGTGCGAGCCTACAACGTGGGAACCGGCGTCGAGACGACGGTGCTCGACCTCGCCGCGGCGCTGCAGGGGGCCGCCGGCTCCAACGTTCCGGTGCAGCACGCCCCGGCGCGCCTGGGCGAACAGCAGCGCTCCTCGGTCAACATCGACAAGGCCGCGCGCGAACTGGGCTGGCGGCCCGAGATGACGCTCGCCGAAGGGACGCGACGCACGTTCGAGTACTTCGCGGCCAAGGCGCGCGGGGGCGCGGCGTGACCTGGGCGCCCCTGGCGCAGATGGGGGGGGCGGTTCCCACCTCGGCGTGGGACCTCCTCCTCTCGACCGACCCGGTCACCAAGGCGGTCCTGGGGGTCCTCGCGGTGCTGTCGCTGGTGAGCTGGACGATCGTCCTGGCCAAGTGGCGCGAGTTCGGTCGCGTCACGCGTGCGTCGCGAATCTTCATGGACGGCTTCGACAAGGCCAAGGGGCTCTCCGACGTGGCGGCGCTCGCGCGCAAGGGCGGGGCGAGCCCGTTTGCCCATGTGCTGGATCGGGCGGAGCGCTTCATGTCCGACACGCGTCCGGCGATGGCGGCCACGACCGACCGCACGGCGCGTTTCAGCGCGTCGCAACTCGAGGCGTTGCGCCTGGTGCTCGACTCGCAGGCCGAGGCGGAGCGTGACACGCTGGCGCACTACGTCCCGTGGCTGGCGACGATCGGCTCGGCGTCGCCGCTGATCGGGCTGTTCGGGACGGTGCTCGGCATCATTCAGTCGTTTGTCGGCATCGCGACCAGTGGATCGGGCAGCGTGGCCTCGGTTGCCCCTGGTGTCGCCGCGGCCCTCACCGCCACGGCGGCGGCGCTCGCCGTCGCCATTCCCGCGGTCTTCGCGTACAACATCTTTGCCAATCGGCTGAATCGCATCGAAGGGGAACTCGAGGGATTCGGCTCGGAACTCATCGCCCTGCTGGTGCGCGAGGAGCGCATCTAGCCGTCGATGGCGCGCCGACGGGGCGAGCGCACGCCGCTCAACGCCGAGATCAACGTGGTGAGCCTCATCGACGTGATGATGCTCCTCCTGGTGATCTTCATGATCACGGCGCCCATGATGCAGGGCGGCGTCGACGTGCAGCTGCCGAAGGGTGAGGCCCGCGCGCTCGAGCCCAAGAGCGGACTCGTGGTCACGATCGACCGGAAAGGGAACGTCTTCGTCGACGAGACGAGGATGACGTTCGAGGAATTCAGCGCGGCCTACACCGCGCTGTCGGAACAGCGCGGGAAGCGCGGCGTCTACCTGCGGGCCGACGCCTCCGTGCCGTACGGCGTGGTCGCCCGTGTCCTCGGCGTGATGGTCAAGGCCGGGACGAGTGGTGTGGGGATGGTGGTGGAGCCGGAGAAGCCGTGACCGATCGCGCGAGAATGCCGACTGACCGTGCACCGGTACCGGGGGCGTGACGACGCGCACCCGACGCGCGGGGATGGGGCTTCCCGCCACGGTCTCCCTGGTCCTGCACCTCTCACTGGTGGTGCTGGCGGTCGTCGTGGCCCGGGACAAGCCGCTGGCCCTTCCGCCCGTGTACCAGGTGGACCTGATCGCCGCACCACCCGGACCGCGGGCGATCGGGCAGGTGTCGGAACAGGCGGCGGCGCCGGCGGCGGAAACGCCGCCGCCCAAGCGCGCCGAGGCGCCTGACGAGACCCCGGTGCCGATGAAGAAGGCGCCGCGCAAGCCGGCCCCGGTCAAGTCGACGCCGGTGCCTAACGCCAAGCCCGGACAGACGCGCAACACGCCGGCCCCGAAGGCGGGCGGCGGGGCCGAGGGGGGGAGGGGGACCGACGTCGCGAACGTCAGCGTGCAAGGGATCCCGTTTCCCTATCCGGGTTATCTGGAGAACATCGTCCGCCAGATCGCCCTGCGCTTCAAGCCGCGCGCCGGACAGACGCTGGTGGCCGAAGTGCTCTTCTTCATCCGACGGGACGGCAGCATGAACGGCTTCCAGTTCCGTCGTCGGTCGGGATCGTACGAGTTCGACCTCGAGGCCCAGGGGGCGGTAGAGGCCGCGGCGCGCTCCGGCGCGTTCGGTCCGCTCCCGGATGGATTCAGGGACGATGTCCTGACGGTTATTTTCAGCTTCGATCCGCAACTCATCCGCTGATGTCACTGCTGCGCCGTCGTGCGCCTTCGCTCGTCCCTCTCCTGGCCCTCGTGGCCGCGCTCGGAGCCTCGCTCTGTGCGCCGCTCACCGCGCCACTTCGCGCGCAGGACACCACTGTCGCGGGCGTGCGCATCGGGCTGGTCTACGCCGGCGCGCGTCCCGGCGTCCTCGTGCTCCCGGTCGATGGCACGGCGGGCGATTCGATTCGCGCGATCCTGCAGCGCGATTTCCAGCACGGCGATCGCATCGACGTCGTTGCCCTCGCCCCCTCGGCGATCCCGCCGTTCGGCAACGGGACGACGGCGAAGCCAAACTACGCGTTGTTCACGCGCCTGGGCGCGGCGGCCATCCTGCAGGTCACGCCGACCTCGTTCGGCATCCAGGTCGCCGTGCATAACGCGGCCAAGGGGGTCGTCGAGCGCGCGAAGGCCTTTCCGCTGCCGGCCGGAGCGCTCTCCGCCGACTGGCGCCTCGCGCTGCACGCGGTAGCGGACGAAATCGAGCAGTGGATCACGGGCGTGCGCGGCGTCGCGGCCACGCGGATCCTGTACGTGAGTGGGGGGCGCGTCTGGCAGGTCGACAGCGACGGGGCCAATGCGCTCGCAATCACCTCGGGGGGGACGGCGATGTCGCCCGTCTGGCACCCCAAGGCATCGCACATTGCGTACATGACGATGGGGCCCACGGGGCAACAGATCGTGGTCCGCGAGATTGGCGGGGCGACGCGGGTCCTGCCGACGCGCGCGGGGCTCAACATGACGCCGACCTTCGCCCCCGACGGCTACACGCTCGCCTACGCGCATGGCGGGGAGTCGGGGACCGACCTGTACGCCACGAACGCCTTCGGCACCGACCCGGCCCGACGCATCACGGTGGGACGCGGGAGCGACAACACCCAGCCGAGCTTCTCGCCCGATGGGCGTCGCCTCGCCTTCACGTCCGGAAGGCTGGGCCATCCCGAGGTGTATATTTCCGACGCCGATGGGACCAACGCCGACCTGCTGACGCGCGACTATGTCGACCAGCCGTATCGCGCCAATCCCGACTGGTCGCCCGACGGACGTCTCATCGCCTTCGAGGCGCAGCTTGGCGGCCGCATGCAGGTGATGTCGATCTCCCTTCGAGACCGTCTCGTCAAGCGGCACACGAGCGAAGGGGCGAACGAACAGCCATCGTGGGCGCCGGATTCGCGCCACGTGGTCTTCACCTCCGATCGCGGGGGCTCGCGGCAGTTGTGGGTCCTCGATGTGGAATCGAACACCGTTCGACAGTTGACGCGCGCCCCTGCCGGGGCGCGATTTGGTGCGTGGTCACCGCCGCTGCTTCGTACTCGCTGAACTCATACCCCACCTCCCCCAGCCCCAGCGAAAGGAACCTGTCATGACTCGTGGATCTCGCGTACTCGCCCTGTCGGTCTTCGCCCTCGCCGCCGTCTCCGCTTGCCGCAAGAAGCCGGAGACGACGCCGACGCCTGGCGCTGGCCCGACGCCGTCCCCGACGTGCGACCAGCGTTGCCGCGACAGCATCGCCCTGCGTGAGAAGCGCGTGGCCGACTCCATCGCCGCGGCCAATGCGGCGGCCGAGAAGGCGGCGTACGAGCGCGCCATCGCGGCGACCAAGGCGGCGCTCGCCGCCCCGGTGTACTTCGAGTATGACTCGGACGAGCTCTCGAGCGACGCACGGGCGACGCTGGACGCGAAGCTGCCGATCTTCCGTGCCAACCCGTCGCTGCGCATCCGGGTGGCGGGCCACACCGACGAGCGCGGCTCGGACGAGTACAACCTCGCGTTAGGCCAGCGGCGTGCCGCGGCGGTCAAGCGCTACCTCTCCGACCAGGGGATCGACGGCGGGCGCTTCGAGATCGTCTCGTTCGGCGAGGAACGCCCGGCGGTGACGGACGCGAACGAGGAGTCCTGGCGCATGAACCGCCGCGCCGAGTTCGAGATCATCGCCGGCGGCGACGCCCTCGTCGCGCCCAAGTGATGTCCGGGCGGCTGGTGCGTGCCGTGGCGCCGCTGGCCCTCGTGGTCACGGGGGGCTGCTTCGCCACGCGCAGCGACATGCGGGTGCTCCAGGGCGACATCCTGAACTTTCGCACCGAAGCCGCCCGCGCCGATTCGGCCCGGGCGCGCCAGGTGGCGGCGGTGGCCGCGGCGTTAGGCACGGTGGCGGACTCGGTGCGGGCGGCGAGCGACCGGCTCGCCCGCTTCCAGGGCGACACGCGTGGCGACCTGCGCAGCATCCAGCAGCAGCTGCTGCAGGTGCAGGAGCTCACCGGCCAGAGCCAGCGCCGCCTGCAGGAGTTGCGGGCGGAGATGGAGGCTCGGCCGCCGCAGGCGGTGGTGCCGCCGGTCGCCCCGGTGCCGGGGGACACGGCCGCCGCTGCCCCGGTCCAGGCCGCCCCGGGGCCGAACCAATTGTACCAGCTGGCGTATGATCAACTGCGGCGCGGGAGCTATTCCGCGGCGCGCGCCGGCTTCGAGGAACTGCTCCGGCTCTATCCCACCTCGGAACTGGCCCCGGACGCCCAGATCAACATCGCCGAGTCGTTTGCGGCGGAAGGGACGAACAGCGCGGCCGATTCCGCCTACGCGGCGGTCGTCGCCAAGTATCCCCGCTCGACGCGCGCGGCAACGGCGCTGTACAAGCTGGCGCTCTCCATGGCGCGCCAGGGGAAGCGCCCCGATGCGCGGAGCGCGATGGATCGCGTGGTGCGCGAGTATCCGCAGTCGGACGAGGCTGATCTCGCCCGCGAGTGGCTGCGCACGAATCGATAGGAGCGGACAAACTCAGGATGGCAGACGTTGGACAGCAGTCGGAGATGCCGTTCCTCGATCACCTCGAGGAGCTGCGGTGGCGCATCCTGCGCGCGCTGGTGGCGCTCATCGCCGGCGTGGTCGCCGCCTTCTCGCTCCTGCTGCGGTTCGACATCATCCTGATCCTCGAGCGGCCGATCCTCCCGTACCTGAGCGGGAACCAGCTGGTGTATACGCACCCGGCGGATCCGTTCAAGATCACGATGAGCATGGCGTTCGCCCTGGGCGCCATCTTCGCGTCGCCCGTGCTCGTCTGGCAGATATGGGGATTCCTCTCGCCGGCGCTCTACAAGCACGAGAAGCGGGTCATCATCCCCGTCCTCATCTTCGGCGCCTTGCTTTTTCTGGGTGGGGTGTCGCTGGCGTTCTTCGGGATCATCCCGATCACGCTGAAGATGTTCTACAGCATCCAGACGAATTCGCTTACCCCGATGATCACGGCGGGGGCGTACTTCGACTTCGTGGTCTCCTTGTCGCTGGTGCTGGGGGCGGTGTTCGAGCTGCCGATCGCGGTGCTCGCGCTCACCGCGCTGGGGATCGTGACGCCGGCGTTCCTCAACAAGTTCCGCCGCCACGCCACGGTGATCTGCCTCGTGACGTCGGCCTTCATCACGCCGGGGCAGGATCCGCTGTCGCTCCTGGCGATCGCCATCCCGCTCTACCTGCTGTATGAGCTGAGCGTGGTGTGCTCGGTCTTCGTCTACCGTCGCAAGCAGCGGCGTGAAGCGGCGCGCCTCGCCGAGGCCGAGGGGTCGGGAGCGGTCGCGTGACGTCGTGGCGCGGCGCGCGGGCGCCCGTGCTGGTGCGCGTGCTGACGCGCGTGCTGACGCGCGTGCTGACGCGCGTGCTGTCGCACGTACTGGCGGCACTCGCGGTGGTGCTCGGTGTGGCCGCGATGGCGGGGAGTGCCCAAGCGCAGCGGCCAGTCGTTCGCACGCCGGCGCGTAGCGAGGCCACACCCAGGTCGCGCGCCGACTCGATCAAGCAGGTGCAGCTGGAGGCGCTGGCGCGCGCGCGCGCCGACTCCATCGCCCGCACGCTCGCGGGCGGTGATACGCTCCGGGCCAGGGTGATCGCCGACTCGCTCTTTACGCTCGCCATGCGGACGGCGGGCGACACGCTGCGCGAACGCGAATCGATCGGGCGCGGCGGACTCGACTCGGCCAAGGCGCGCCTCATGGTGGAGTGGGACGCTCCCGACTCGGTGATGAGCGACCTCCTGACGCGGCGGGGCTTCAGCGTCACCCGCTACCAGGGGAAGAACGTCATCTTCAAGGCGCTCGAGCACACGATGAACCTGGTGGGGAAGCGCGCGGCGGTGCAGCGCGACTCGGCGACGCTCGTCGGCGACACCATCCAGTTCAACGACAGCACCAACATCGTCATCGCGCGTGGCGACACGCTGCTGCTGCGCGATCCGTCGCAGGGACAGGACGACATCCTCGCCCTGGGGAGCATTCGCTACGACGTGAACAACCGTCGTGGCGTGGTGCGCGACGTGACGACGTCGGTGGAGAGCGGGCAGCGCTGGATCGTCCATGGCAACGTGGCCGCCTTCAAGGGCGATTCGAGCGACACCGGACAGTCGGCGTTCTATGCGCGCGACGGGTGGCTGACCAGCTGTGAAGAGTTGGAGCCCCACTATCACTTCGCGGCGCGCGAGCTCAAGCTCGTATCGAAGAACGTGATGGTGGCGCGGCCGGCGATTCTGTACATCGCCGACGTCCCGGTCATGTGGCTCCCGTTCGTCTTCCAGGACATGCGGCCCGGGCGTCGCAGCGGGATCCTCGCCCCGCGCCTGGGCTTCAACCAGATCTTCCGGCAGAGCCCCTTCATGCGCCGGACGATCGAGGACATCGGCTACTATTTCGCGCTCAACGACTACGTCGATGCGCAGGTGTCGATGGACTGGCGCTCCGACGCGCGATCGACGGCATTCGACCCCGGCTACCTCAAGTTCACCGGGCAGATGCAGTACAAGTGGCGCGACCGCTTCATCAGCGGGACGCTGGCCTCGTCGTACCACTACCTGCGCAACGGCCAGACGAACATCCAGTACTCGCTCAACCACCAGCAGGAGTTCTCGCAGCGCACGCGGCTCAACGCCACGTTCAACTACGTCACCAACACCACGATCCAGCGCAACATCAGCTTCAACCCGCAACAGTCGTTGCAGACGATCCGCTCGTCGCTCAACTACACGACGGGACGCGGACCGGTGACGGTGAACATCGGCGGCACGCAGACGCAGTACCCGGGGCGCTCGCAGCTGGACCGCGACTTCCCGAGCCTGGGCATCACCACCAAGCCGATCCGGGTCGGGGAGAACTTCACCTGGTCGCCGGGGCTCAACATCACCAACTCGCAGAGCTTCGACATCGACCAGGTGGGCGACTTCGCCTATCGCTACCGCCGCGACTCGCTCACCGGGGTGCTGGACAGCACCAAGGTGCGACGCAACACGCGCCGCTCCACGATCAGCTTAGAGACGCCGGTGCAGATCTACGGCTTCAACTGGCGCAACTCGATCCGCATCAGCGACCAGCTCAACGACTTTCCGCAGCGCCGCACCATCTACACCAACGTCAACGACACGACGTCGCGCGTCGAGCGCGTCTTCGCCCGTGACTACGTGACGGGGCTCGACTGGGACACGGGATTCAACCTACCGTCGTTCTTCCAGGGGTCGTGGAACCTCACACCGTCCGTCTCGTTCCAGAAGGTCGATGGGCGCTCGCCGCTGGTGGTGCGCACCGAACGCACCGGGGGGAAGTTCCTTACGCAGTCGATGCGTCCCAGCTACGGCGTCTCGCTCGGTCCCAAGCTCTATCGCTTCTTCCCCGGCTTCGGCCCGGTCGCGGCCATCCGTCACTCGATCGAGCCGACGATGCAGTTCGCCTATACGCCGAAGGGGAATGTGTCGAACGAGTTCCTCGCGGCGATGGGTGACATCGCGCAGGGCTACCTCGGGAACAACGAGCAGAACACGATCTCGCTGGGGCTTTCGACCGTCTTCGAGGCCAAGCTGCGCGGGCGCGACACCGACGGCGACTCGGCGTCGGCTCGCCTTGCCGGGGGCGACTCGGCCGGCGCCCCGGGACTCCCCGGTGCGGTCGGAGGGCAGGGCTTTCCCAGCGGCACCGGCGGGTTTGGGGGGGCGGCCTCTAGTGGCGGCGTGGGGCCTGACAACGAGCGGAAGATCAAGCTCCTGTCGCTGACCTTTACCACGCTGTCGTACGACTTCGTGCGGGCGCGCAAGTCGACCGGCGGGACTGGGCTCAACAACCGCAACTTCGACTACACGGCGCGCTCGGACCTGCTGCCGGGCTTCGACTTCGGCGTGAGCTACTCGCTGTTCCAGGGTGACCCGGTCTCGGACACCGCCCGCTTCAAGCCCTATCGCGAGGGGATGCGCGGGACGCTCTCGCTCGACGGCAACTCGCCGCTGGTGCGCGGCATGGCGCGCATGTTAGGCATCCGCATGATGGACGAGGCCGAACGTCGCTCGCGCGAGACCCGCCAGGGGCAAGGGCCCGGCGGCATGCAGCAGCAGCGCGGCTCGGGTGGCATGGGGGGCGGATTGGTGGCCAACCGCCCCATTCAGGGGAGCGTGAACCAGGCGGCGCTGCAGATTCCGTCGGGGCAGGGGTGGCGCGTCAATCTCTCCTACTCGGCGTCGCGCCAGCGGCCGCCCACGGGGAGCAACGTCCAGTCGCTCGACCCCACCATCGTCTGCGAGCAGTTCCGGCTGTCGAATCCGCTGGGCTACGACGCCTGCGTGCGGCAGCAGCAGACCTCGGGCTCGGTGAGCAATCCGTACGAGAGCACCACGCGCGGGAGCACGTACTTCGTGTCGCCGCCGCAGTCCAGCGTCCAGGGCAACATGTCCTTCCACATCACCGAGAAGTGGGGCGCCCAGTGGCAGACCACCTACGACGTGCAGCGCAACGAGTTCGCCTCGCACGTCGTGAGCCTGCAACGCGAGCTGCACGACTGGGATGCGATCTTTGCCTTCTCGCGATCGCCGAACGGGAACTTCTCGTTCAACTTCTTCATCGCGCTCAAGGCACAGCCGGACATCAAGTTCAACTACGACCGCCCGCAGTTCCCGCGCGGCTACACGGGGAACCGTTCGATCCAGTAGGCGGCCCCGGAGTGTCCGGCGGCCCAGCGCATGACGCGCGCCGGGCCCGGCGTCCGTCGCGGGGTTGCGATGCCCGTTAGCCCCGTCGACATTCCGCCCATGGATTCCCCAACAGTCGTCCTCGACGGCCGCTCGCTGTCCATCGCCGACGTTGTCGCGGTCGCGCGACGCGGCGCCCGGGTCACCCTCGCCCAGGATGCGCGCGAACGCCTGGCCCGCGTCCGCGAGATCGTCGACGGGATCGTCGAGCGGAACGAAGTGGTCTACGGGATCACGACCGGCTTCGGCAAGCTCTCTGACGTGGCGATCCCGCCCGATCGACTGGCCGAGCTGCAGGTGAACCTGATCCGCTCGCATTCGTGCGGGGTGGGGCCGCGGCTGAGCGACGCGGAGACGCGCGCGATGATGCTCCTGCGCGCCAACTGCCTTGCGAAGGGATGCTCGGGGATCCGTCCCAGCGTCGTGGAGCAACTCCTCGCGATGCTCAACGCCGGGATCCATCCGCCGATTCCCGAGCAAGGGAGCGTCGGGGCGAGCGGCGACCTGGCTCCACTCTCCCATCTCGCGTTAGGGCTCATCGGCGAGGGGATGCTGGTCGAGGATGGCGTGGAACGTCCGGCCGCCGAGGTGATGGCCGCGCACGGCCTCACCCCGGTGACGCTGCAACCCAAGGAAGGGTTGGCGCTGGTCAACGGGACGCAGGCCCATACGGCGCTGGCTTCGCTCGCCCTGCACGATGCGCGCACGCTGTGGCGCGCCGCGCACGTCACGGGAGCGGCGACGCTCGAGGCGTTGTTAGGCACGCCGGTCGCCTTCGACGCGCGCATCCACGAGGTGCGCGGCCAGCCAGGGCAGCTGCGCTCGGCGGCGCTCCTTCGGGCGCTGCTCAGCGACAGCGAGATTCGCGAGTCGCACCGGCTCAACGACCCGCGCGTGCAGGATGCGTATGCACTGCGCTGCATCCCGCAGGTGCACGGCCCGATCCTCGAGGCGCTCGACTTCGCCGACGGGGTGGTGAGTCGCGAGCTCAACGCCGCGACCGACAACCCGCTCGTCTTCGAGGACGGGGAGATGATCAGCGGTGGCAACTTCCATGGGCAGTCGGTGGCGATGGTGTGCGACTTCCTGGCCATCGCCCTGACCAACCTCGCGACGATGTCGGAGCGCCGTATCGATCGCCTGGTGCATCCCGACCTCAACCAGGGACTGCCGCCATTCCTTAC
Source organism: Gemmatimonadota bacterium (assembly GCA_016719105.1). Lineage (NCBI taxonomy): Bacteria > Pseudomonadati > Gemmatimonadota > Gemmatimonadota bacterium. The sequence continues at coordinate 481,513 of JADKAQ010000001.1, forward strand.
AAGTGACGCCGGGGTGAGCTCGGGCTTCATGATGGCCCAGGTGACGGCCGCGGCGGTGACGTCGGAGTGCAAGGTGCTGTCACACCCGGCGAGCGTCGACACGATCCCCACCGACGGTGGCAAGGAGGACGTGGTCCCGATGGCGATGGGTGCCGCGGTCAAGTTGCGTCGCATCGTGCAGAACGTGCGGCATGTGCTGGCCGTGGAGCTGCTTTGTGCGATGCAGGGGATCGACTATCGGCGCCCCCTGCGGTCGAGCGTGGCGGTGGAGCGGGCGTACTCGGCATTGCGCAGCGTGGTCCCACCGCTCGGGCGCGATCGGGTGCTTGCCACCGACATCAACGCGGCCGGCGCACTCATCGCGCAGGGCGCGCTCGACAGCTGCATGCCGGCTGTCCATGACTAGGGCAGCGGCTACCATTCTCTCTCGCGACGCCGCCATGTCCCCTACGGCCCGATCGGTCGCCGGCCCACGCCCCGTCCGCGCCCCGCGCGGGACGACGCTCTCCTGCAAGGGCTGGCAGCAGGAGGCGGCGCTGCGCATGCTGATGAACAACCTCGACCCCGACGTGGCCGAGCGCCCGGACGACCTGGTGGTGTACGGGGGGACCGGGCGCGCCGCGCGGAGCTGGGAGGCGTTCGATGCCATCGTCGCGTCGTTGCGGGCGCTGGAGCACGACGAGACGCTGATCGTGCAGAGCGGGAAGCCGGTCGCCGTCTTTCGCACGCAACCCGAGGCCCCGCGCGTGCTCATCGCCAACAGCAACCTCGTGGGGCGCTGGGCGACGTGGGATGTCTTTCGCGAGTTGGAGCGAAAGGGGCTGATGATGTACGGGCAGATGACCGCGGGCTCGTGGATCTACATCGGCTCGCAGGGGATCGTGCAGGGGACGTACGAGACCTTCGGGGCCGTGGCACGCCAGCACTTCGGTGGGTCGCTCGCGGGGCGTTTCGTCCTCACCGCGGGACTCGGCGGGATGGGCGGGGCGCAGCCGCTCGCCGCGACGATGTGCGGCGGCGCGATCCTCGGGGTCGAGGTCGACGAGTCGCGCATCGACAAGCGGCTCGCCACCGGGTACTGCGACCGCAAGACGCGCGAACTCGATGAGGCGCTGCGCTGGATCGACGAGGCGACAGCCGCCGGCACGGCGCTGTCGGTGGGACTCGTCGGCAATGCCGCCGATGTGCTTCCCGAGCTCGTGCGCCGCGGCGTGGTCCCCGATGTGGTGACCGACCAGACCAGCGCGCACGACATGCTCAACGGCTACGTCCCGGCGGGGATGTCGTTCGACGACGCGACCCGGTTGCGCCTGGCGGACCCGACGGAGTACGTGCGCAGGTCGACCGCGTCGGCGGTCGTGCACGTGCAGGCCATGCTCGACCTGCAGGCGCGCGGCGCGGTGACGTTCGACTATGGCAACAATCTGCGCACTGTCGCCTTCGATGCCGGGCTGGCAGACGCCTTCGCCTTTCCGGGCTTTGTCCCGGCGTACGTGCGTCCGCTTTTCTGCGAGGGGAAGGGGCCGTTTCGCTGGGTGGCGCTCTCGGGCGATCCGGCCGACATCCACCGCACCGACGAGCTGGCCCTCGCGCTCTTCCCCGACGACGAACACCTGCGCCGGTGGATCACGCTGGCCCGCGAGAAGATTCACTTCCAGGGGCTCCCGGCGCGCATCTGCTGGTTGGGGCAGGGGCAACGCGCGCGCTTCGGCGTGGCGCTCAACGACCTCGTCGCGTCCGGAGAGCTGTCGGCGCCGATCGCCATCGGGCGTGACCACCTCGACACCGGGAGCGTGGCTTCGCCATTCCGGGAGACCGAGTCGATGAAGGACGGGAGCGATGCCATCGCCGACTGGGCGATCCTCAATGCCATGGTGAACGTGGCGAGTGGGGCGTCGTGGGTCTCGTTTCACCACGGCGGCGGTGTCGGGATCGGCAACTCGCTGCACGCCGGGCAGGTGATCGTGGCCGACGGAACGCCGGAGATGCGCCGGCGCCTTGAGCGGGTGCTCACCAACGATCCGGGGATGGGCGTCGCGCGCCACGCCGACGCCGGCTACGAGCTCGCCATCGCCACCGCCCGACGCGAGGGACTCACGATTCCCATGCTCCCGCCGGGGTGAGCAGTCGATGTTAAGCAGCAAGTACAAGCCGTATCACATCCCGATGTTCCTCGCCAAGTACGCGTGGCTCGTGGCGCGCCGTCGCCCGGTCCTCGTGCACTTCGAGGTGACGATGCGCTGCAACGCGCGCTGTGGCTTCTGCGACTACTGGAAGACACCGGCCGACGCGCGCGAGACGGAGCTCAAGAGCTTTGCCGACGCGGCACGCTACTTCAACCCGATGCTGGTGACCTTCACGGGAGGCGAGCCCCTCCTGCGTCGCGATCTCGAGGACCTGGTCTCGACGGTGCGCGACGCCATCAAGCTCAACTACATCATGCTGATCACGCACGGCGGCATGCTCTCCGTAGAACGTGCGCGTTCGCTCTGGGAGGCCGGCGTCGATCAATTCAACATCTCGCTGGACTACCTCGATGGGCGCCACGACACGGCGCGCGGTATCCCCGGGCTCACCGAGAAGATCTTCAGCACCGTGGCCGGGATGCGGGCGGCCGGCATGCATGGGATTCGCTTCAACGCGGTGATCAAGAACGACAACCTGGACCAGCTCCTCCCGCTGGTGCATCGCGCGGCCGAGGTCGGGGCAGGGGTCAACTTCTCGGTCTACACCGACTTCAAGAACGGGAACCCCGATTTCCTGCTGCAGAACGGCTTCGCCCGGCAGGCGGCCGAGGTGATCGACGAGCTGCTGGCCTACAAGCGCAAGCGGCGCGGGATCATCACCAACTCCGACTACTATCTCGAGCAGATCCCCCGGTACCTGCGCGGGGAGCTGCGAGAGCCCTGCCAGTCGGGGATCCGGACGATCCATGTCGATCCCACCGGGCAGGTGAAGCGCTGTCCCGACTTCCCGACCGATTTCCACTGGACGGAGTTCGAGCAGTATCGCGAGATCGACTGCAACAAGTGCTATTACGCCTGCCGCGGCGAGGCCCAGGCTCCCCTGCGACTCTCGCGGGTCAAGGACGTCTTCGCCTGAACGGGGGGCTGGCGTTCGCTACCGCCGGCGGGGGCGTCCCCCTCTTTCGGGGGCTTCGGCGTTGCCTCACGTTAGGCCTACCCGTCCATCGCCGGAGCCCCCAATGCCCACACGCCTCTTCGTCAACGCCGCCCAAGTCGTCACCTGCGCCGGCCCTGCGCGCGCCCGGCGCGGGGAGGAACTCCGCGACGCCGGCGTGCTGTCCGGAGCCGCGGTGGCGGTGGAGGGGGCGAGAATTGCCGCCGTCGGGAACGAGGACGCGTTGCGTCGCACCTACAGCGACGCCGAGGTGATCGACTGCGGCCGCGGCGTCCTCCTCCCCGGCCTGGTCGATTCGCACACCCATGCGATCTTCGGAAAGGCGCGGTTCGAAGAGCAGGAAATGCGTGCCGCCGGTTACGACTACATGGACATCGCGCGGCGCGGGGGAGGGATCCACGCCTCGGTGCGCGACCTGCGCTCCCGCAGCGAAGATGAGCTGGTGGCCCTCGCGCTCCCGCGACTCCGGCGACTGGCCTCGTACGGCGCCACCACCGTCGAGGTCAAGTCGGGGTATGGGCTTACGCTCGACGACGAGCTCAAGAGCCTGCGGGCCATCCAGCGCCTGCAGGGGCTCCTTCCGCTGCGACTGGTCCCGACCTTCCTGGGGGCGCACGAAATTCCGCTCGAGTGGCGGGGGACCCCGGAAGGACGTGCCGATTACGTGGACTTGATCGTCAAGGAGATGATCCCACGGGTCGTCGAGGGTGGGCTCGCCCAGTTCGCGGACGTCTTCTGCGAGCCGGGGGTCTTCACCCTCGAGGAAACGCGGGCGGTATTGTCTGCCGCCCGTGCCGCCGGGCTGCGTCTCAAGCTGCACGCGGACGAACTGCGCCCCTCCGGGGGGGCAGAACTCGCCGCCCAGCTCGGCGCGACCTCGGCGGACCACCTCGCGGCGATCTCTGAACCGGGGGTTCGGGCGCTGGCCGCATCGGCGACCGTCGCCACGATGCTCCCGGGTACCATGCTGTTCCTCGGGAAGGAGCGACAGGCGCCTGCCCGGGCGCTCATCGACGGGGGGGCGGCCGTTGCCCTGGCAACGGACTTCAACCCCGGTACCTCCCCGACTCCGAACTTTCCGCTCATCCTCGCCCTTGCCGTGAGTCAGTTGCACCTGTCGGTATCCGAGGCCGTCATTGCCGCCACCGTGAATGGCGCGGCGGCGCTTGCGCTTGCCGAGGAGACCGGACAACTCGCCCCAGGCTACTCCGCCGACCTCGCCCTGTTCGACATCGAGGACGTGCGGGAGCTGCCGTATTGGTACGGCGACCGGCGCTGCCGGGCGACGTGGGTGCGCGGAGTGCCATGCGCGGCGTGAGCGAGCGCAGGCTGGTGAACACCGATCGAGGGCGCGCGTCCGTGCGCCCGGGGATTGTCGCGCGCTGATGGCCAATCCCAACATCGCCAAGCTGAAGAAGAAGGCGACCGACTTCGAACAGAAGAAGCAGTTCGATCGGGCGCTCTCGCTGTATATCCAGCTCCTCGAGGAAGCCGGCCGTGACCTCGACGACAGCGACCTGCAGCTCTTCAATCGCGTCGGCGACCTGCTCCAGCGGCAAGGGAACGTCAGCGAGGCGCTCGCCTACTACGAGAAGGCGGTCGACGTCTACGCCGAGCGTGGCTTCCTCAACAACGCCATCGCCCTCTGCAACAAGATCCTGCGCCAGTCACCGGCGCGGACGGCGGTCTACTACAAGCTCGGGAAGATCTCGGCGTCCAAGGGGTTCAAGAGCGACGCGAAGAAGAACTTCCTGGAGTACGCCGACCGCATGCAGAAGGCGGGGCACGTCGATGAGGCGTTCCGCGCGCTCAAGGAGTTCGCCGACCTCTGCCCGGACCAGGACGACATCCGCCTGATGCTGGCGGAATGGCTCAACAAGGAAAACCGGAAGTCCGAGGCGATCGAGCAGCTCGAGGTCCTGTACGGCAAGCTCGAGTCGGAGGGGCGTCAGGCCGAGGCGCGCGCGACCATCGATCGTATCAAGGCGATCGATCCGAACGTCACGCCGCGGCAGTCCGGGCAGTGGCATGCGCAGAAGTCGAACGACCTCGTCTTCCTCGACCTGGGGGCCAACGATCCCCCGGCCGCCAGGCGCAATGCCGAGCCGCCGCCAGAGGCAGCCCCTCCCGCCGCGCCCACCCCGCCGGCGGCGGCGCGCATTCCGGCGTTGGAGGGGTTGATCCTCACCTTCGACCCCGAGGTCGAGGAGGCAGTGCCCGCCGCGCCGATCGGCATAATCGGCTTCGAGGCCACCGCATCCGAGACGCTCGCCGCCGACGGCGACGTCGACGTCGGGGCGATCACGGGCTTCGAGGCGGGGGGAACGCCGATCGACGCGATCGTCGATCCGTCGCTCGATTCACTGATCGTCCAGCCCGTCGAATCGTGGACGACGTCGAGCGAGCCAGTTCCGCACATCACCGGGCTCGAGACACCGCGCATCTCGCTCTCCGGCGCACACCCGGTCCTCTCGCCGCTCCTCGACGAGCCGCCGCTCTCCGGGCGCGAGTTCGGGGCGCTGTCGCTCGACCCCGACGTCGAGCTCGCGCCTGCGGTCGATCGTCCCACCCACGACTTCGCCATCCCGTCGGATCTTCCGCTGCTGGACACGGACGATGCGTCGATCGACCTGCTGCGCATCATGCGCACGCCGGTCGGGATCCCGAGCTTCGTCGAGGCGAACGTCCCGGGGCTGACCCCGTCGATTGATCTCGAGGCCTTGCCGCCGCTGGGAGGGATCCTGGTGGGCGGGAGTCATACGTCGCCCCCCGTCACGGGGTCGGCCTCGCCGCTGGATCTCGACGTCCCCGAATCGCTGGAGCTGTCGCCGGCCGAAGGCTCGCTCGCGGCGTCGGAGCATCTGGTGTTGGCGGGCGATCCGGTCGACGGCATCCCGGGAGGGGGCGGCGATGACGCGACGCCGAACGGCAGGGGCGCCGAAGCCACGATCGCCGCCGCCGCGCACGACGTGCCGCCGGTCGAGGACTCGACAGCTGCAAGCAACCAGGCGCCCGCTGATCGCACGGAGCTTACGGGAGATGCGGCCGCGTCGCATCAGCGCCCGGACCGCGACACCTCCGAGTTGATCGCCCTCGACGCGACGGCGCGTGCGACCGACGAGATCCTGGTGGTCCCCTCGGAGGTCATTGACGAGGAGACCAAGCGTTCGCTGCGCCTCGAGTTCTCGCTGAACGGCGACGAGACGCCGGATGCGTGGGTCGAGGCGGCCCTCGCGGCTCCGGACGATCTCTCGCTCGACCGCTTCCTCACCCCGCTCGGCGTTCCGGCGATCCAGGAGGACGCGACGTCGTCCTCGTCCGATGACCTCGCCCCCGCGGTCGGGGAGCGAGTCGATGGCGACGCACATGACGGCGCGACGTTAGGCGGCGCCGCACCTGAGGGCGCGGCGGACGTAGCCGAGGCGCAGGAGCGCGCGGCGTACGAAGCCGAGGCGCAGTCGGGCGAGGAGCGCGAGGGCGTGGTGTCTCCGGCGCACGATGCTGGAGCGCTGAACGCCGAGAGCGTGGCGCTCGCCGCGGAGTCCGACGGTGCGCACGAAGCGCGGACGATCGAGGCAGGGGATGCCCCCCACGAGCCTGACGTCCACGACGACGCGCCGGCGGCCGTCGAGGCGCACGAGGCGCACGAGGCGCACGAGGCGCACGAGGCGCACGAGGCGCACGAGGCGCACGAGGCGCACGAGGCGCACGAGGCGCACGAGTTGTCGCTGACGGAGGCGTCCGACTTGGCGCTTCCCGCCGATGAGGTACACGTCGCCAGCGAGCAGCGGGATCCTGCGACCGAGCAGGGCGCGGACGACCTGCACACCGCGCACCACGTGTCGGCCACGCACGACGCGCCGGCCTCGGACGTTGAACGCGCGCCCGACGCGGGGCTCGCGCATGCCGAGGGTGCTGATGACCTCAGCGCTGCCGCTTCCGGCGAGCCCGAGGCCACGCCGGCCGACGCTGCGGGGCGCGATCCGATCGTCACCGCCGAGGGTGCGGCGGTTGACCCCGAGCCCGCGGTGGCCGCAGAGGAGCTGGAGCGCGTCGACGGAGAAGCGCAGCGCGATGTGGAGGCCGAAGCACCTAACGACGTGCGCAGCGAGGGCGGCTTCGGCGACGCGCCGCTCGCTCCCGACGTCCAGGACCAGGCGGCAGGCTCGGCGGAGTCTCCGTATGACATCCCGCCGCTCTCGCTCGAGTCGATCGGCGCTACCACGCCGCAGGCGGTGGGTGGCGACGTCTCGCTCGATGCCGACGACCTCGCCGCGTTAGGCGCGGCCGGGTGGGATGCGCCCAGTGGTCTGGATGAGATCGACCTCCTGGACGAGCTGACGCCGCCGTTCATGCGGCACGAGGAGGCGAGCGACGACACCGCCCTGGCGAGCGCGCTCGACGTCGAGGCGCTGCGTGCCCTCGTCGACGTGCGCGATGGGCGCGACGGTGGACCGCTCCCCCTTGATGGTCCGAACGCGGCCGAGCTCGAGGCGGCCTTCCGGGATCGCGCGGTCGACCTTCCGCTGCTCGATGTCGATGACCTCATCACGCCGAGCGTCGGGAACGCGCCCATCGAGTCGCTCGACATCGAGCCCTTCTCGGTCGACAGCCTGTTGTCGCAGGCGCCGAACTTCGACGAGACGGAGCCGCCGTCGTTCCTCCCCGAACCGCTGCTCTCTTCGGAGACGCTCGACGCACCGCACGAGACGCGGCAGTCGTCGGAGCCCGCGCCGATCGCGGACGAGACGACGCCCGCCGCGGCGACCGCTGGTGCGACCGACGAGTGGCCCGTCGACGCCGCGCCCGAGGTGCTGATCGACGGCGAGTGGCGCGACGAACACATGGGCGACCTCGTGTCGGGCGAGGTGAGCGCGATCGTCAGTCCGGGGAGCGACCGTCCGAATCGTACGGGGCCGCGTTTCGACGACCTCTCCGCCGCGCTCATGTGGCCCCCGTCCGACGACGACGCGGCGGCGCTTCCGTCCGCGCTTCACGGCACCGGCGCCTCGGATGCGTTCTTCACGCGGATGCACACGCCGCGCAGCACGCTGTCGTTTGGGGGGGCGAGGCGCAGCTGCGCCGACGCCTCGAGCTCGATCCTGGCAACCTGGTTCTGCGGCGCCAGCTCGGCGAGGCGCTGCTCGACCAGGGAGACCGGGAGGAAGGCTTGCTCGAGCTCGACCTCGCGATGCGGGGTTTCGAGCAGATCAACGACCTCGAGAGCGCGCGCGGCGTCGCTGACATCGTGCTGCGTCTCATCCCCACGTCGGTGCGCCATCACCAGAAGCGCGTCGAGTACGCCGTTCGCACCAACGATCGCTTGCGACTCGTGGAGGCGTACGTCGAGCTGGCCGACTCCCTCTTCCGTAGCGGTGAGCCCGAGAAGGCGCGCGTGGTCTACAGCCGGGTGCTGGAGCTGTCGCCGGGGAATGGGCGCGCCCGCTTCGCGCTCGGGATGCTGAGCACCGAGGAAGAAGCGGAGCGCGCGGAGACGTCACGACCGGCGGCCGGGTCGATCCCGATGTCGCCTGACTACGTGGTGACGCTCTTCGATCGGTCCGCGTCGGCCAGCGGAAGCGTCCCGGCGGCGTCTTCGTCTGATTCGCTCGCGTCGATCTCGGCGGACATCCCGGTCGTCTCCGATTCGCTGTTCATTCTGCCGCCGTCGTCGCCGGAGACGGGCGATGAACGTGGGGCGGGCGAGTCCGCGTCGACGGTCGACGTCGGCGACCTGGTGACGCAGGAGCGGGAACAGTCGGACTCGGCGGATGACGCGCGTGCGGCCGCCGATGCGAGCGGTGGCGCTGAGGCGCCCGCCGCGGTCGCGGATGTCGCCGGCACCGACGCCGACCAGGAAGAGGATGCGGGACAGGACGCGGAGGGGAGCGTGGCTCCCTTCCCGGCGCCCTCGCTCGACGACGAGATCGACGCCGCCTTCGCGACGCCCCCGGTCGTCGAGGCCGCCGTCGACGACGGCTTGCCGGGTCTCCCGGCGGCCGACTACGACTTCGCCGGGACGCCCCCGCTCGGCGCGGCGGCGCTGGCGACGCCGTTCTCCTCCGAGGAAATGCCGCTGGTCACGTCGCTCACCCCGCCGCTCGTCCCGGCGGTACCCGCGGCCTCCCGGCCGACACCGGTGGCGGCGCCGCTCGTCCAGCCGCCGTCAGGCGACGACGACTTCGTCGACCTGGGCAGCTGGCTCCGCGAGGACGAGCCGGTGCGCACCACCCGCATGGTCGCCGCCGAGGCGACCCCGACGGGCGACGAGCAGGCCGATTTCGACGAGATGCTGCGGCGCTTCAAGCAGGGCGTGGCCGCCAACGTCGACGAGGAGGACTACGACTCGCACTACGATCTTGGGGTCGCCTACAAGGAAATGGGGCTGACCGACGAGGCGATTGCCGAGTTCCAGAAGGCGCTGCGCGGCGATTCGCACCGGGTGCGGTCGTACGAGGCGCTGGGGCAGTGTTTTGTCGAGAAGGGACAGCTGCAGGTCGCGGTGACGCTCCTGCGCCGGGCGACCGAGACGACCGGCGCCGACGACCAACAGCTGGTGGGGGTGTTGTATCTCCTGGGGTACGCGAGCGAAGTTATGGCACGCCACGCCGATGCACTTGGTTATTATCAGCGTGTGTTTGCCGTCGACATCGAGTTCCGCGATGTCGCGCAGCGCGTGGCCGCCATGGAGCACGTGACCCAGTGACCGCTCGACCCCGCACATCTTCTCCCAGCCCCGCTTCGCTCAAGGACATTCAGGCCCCCGTCGAGGGCGCGCTGTCGCGCGTCCATGACGAGATGTGGCGCATCGTGGCCATCGACAGCGAGTTCTTTCGTGGCGTCAACGAGCACCTGATGCTGATGAAGGGGAAGATGGTGCGGCCGACGCTCCTCCTTCTCTCCAGCGAAATCGAGGGGGCAGGGGAAACGCGCGCCGCCGCGTACGCCGCCGTCCTCGAGCTGATTCATCTCGCCACGCTCGTGCACGACGACGCGGTCGATCACTCGGTCCTGCGTCGTGGGATGCCGACGATCAACTCGCTGTTCACGCACCAGGTGGCGGTGATCGCCGGCGATTTCCTGTACTCGCGCGCGATCCAGGAGCTGGTGCGGCTCGACGACATGGACGTGCTGCGCGTGATCTCCGACGCGGCGAACGAGCTGACCATCGGCGAGATGCGCCAGCTGGGGGCGCTGGACGCGCTGGCGTTCTCCGAGTCCGACTACGAGTTCCTGATCAAGTGCAAGACCGCCGCCCTGTTCAAGGCCGCGTGCGATGTGGGGGCGCTCTGCGGCGCCCCGCGCTTCCGCTCGCAGCTGGCGCGATTCGGCGAGCGACTGGGCATGGCCTTCCAGGTGCAGGACGACCTGCTCGACTACACCGAGGATTCCGGGACCACCGGAAAGCCAACGGGGCTCGACCTGAAGGAGCACAAGGTCACCCTCCCGCTCATCGAGGCGCTTCGACGGGTGAGCACCGATCAGCGTGCGGTCATCGAACGCCTCTTCGCCATGCCGGAGCCGAGCGACACCGACATCGCGCGCGTGGTGGAAATCGTCCGGGAGACCGGGGGACTCGACTTTGCCCGCCGGCGAGGTGAGGAGTACGCCTCGCAGGCAGAGGAGGCGCTCTACGACCTTCCGGACTCCCCGGCCCGTGCGGCGCTGAACGACGCGCTGGCCTACGTCCTCGACCGGCGCTTCTGATGGCCAAGGGAACGTCTTCGACCCGACGCCCGCTCTTTCACGGGCTCGTCCTCGCCTCCGGCTTCATCGTTGGCGGCTTCATGACCCAGTTTTCGCGACGATTTCTCCCCGTCGGCGCCGTCAAGGAATTCTTGACGACCGGGGTGACCCCGTCGCTGGGCCCCTTGCACGTTGACCTCGTTATCTTGAAGTTCGCATTGGGGCCGATCGCGCTCGATGTGTCACTTCTGAGTCTTGTCGGTGTATTGATCGCCTACCTCATCGCGCGATCGCTTTTCTAGGAGATCGTATGAACTTCGGGAACCTGGGCTTCATGGAGATCCTCCTGATCCTCGTGGTCGTGCTGCTCCTCTTTGGAGCGCGCCGACTGCCGGAGATCGGAGCGTCGTTCGGCAAGAGCATCAAGGAGTTCAAGAAGGGGATCTCCGACGTGGATCGCAGCATCCAGGAGGAGACGCGCAACGCCGCGCTTCCGCCGCGCCCCGCGGAGCCGCTGCGTCAGGACCAGGACGAGCCGGCGCGCCCTGAGCCCAAGCGCCTCATTTCCTGAGGTAGGGGAGGGACCACGACGGGAGCGAACGCACGCTCTCGGTCGGACTGCGTACTGGAACGAAAAAGGGCGCCACATCGTGGCGCCCTTTCCCTTTGCTGCTGGCGGACCGTCAGCTGGTCTGCTGGCGAGCGGCGGCGTTGATCTCCTTGCGATGATCCTCGACCTTCGCCCCCTTCCGCATCTCGTTGAGGAAGGTGCGCACGCGCAGCTGCTGGATCGAGCTGATCGCCTCGCGTCGCTGGCTGTCCTTCTGCGCTTCCCACGTCGCCTTGTTGGCGTCCACGCGGCGATCGACCCGGATCACGTAGACTCCCTGATCGGTGACGATCGGGGCGCTCACGGCGCCGAGTGGCAGGGTGAAGGCCGCACCGATCGCGGCATTGAACCGGCCGAGCCCCGCCACGAACTGCGGGCGGGCGAACGTCTCGGACTTGGTGACCGTGAGCCCCGCGGCGGCGGCCGCCGCTTCGAGGGTGGATCCTGCCGCGGCCTTGGCGAGTGCCTGAGCCTTCGGCACGAGCGTCTCGGCCTTCTTGCGCGAGATGAGCTGACGGCGAATGTCGTCTTTCGCCTGCTCGAACGTCGGAACCCCACCGTCGAAGAGCGAATCGAGGCGCGCCAGGTAGTAGGCGTCGTCCGAGTCGTACAGGTCGCTCGATTCGCCGACCTTGGGGCCGCTGAAGGCCCAGGCACTCACGCTCGGGATGCTCTTGCCGTCGTTCCCCATCAGCGGCTCGCCCTCGATGGCGACCATCGTGGTGGGGATGAGGCCCAGCACCTTGGCGGCGCTATCGAACTTCTCCTTGCGATCCTGCGACGCCCCGATGCGCGACAGCGAGTCGGCGCGCCGGTCGGAGCGAAGCGCCGACGAGTCGGACTGCTGGATGTGGACGAGGATGTGGCGCATGGTGAGAGTGTCACCCTGGCGCGCATCGACCTTGATGAGGTGATAGCCGAACTGCGTGAGGACGGGCGCTGAGATCTCGCCGACCTTCAGCGCGTACGCCGCATCCTCGAACGGCTTCACGAAGCGGTTCCGGCCCCCCGTTCCGAGCGATCCACCCTGCGCGCCGGAAATGGTGTCGGCCGACTCGCGCTTGGCCACATCCTCGAACTTGGCCCCACCGACGACCTCCGCGCGCAGCGTCTCGATGCGCTGGCGCGCCAGGGCCGAGTCGGCGGCCGTCACGGCGCGCGGAATCGACACCACGGAGAGCACGGCGCGGCCGGGACGGGTGAGCTGCTCCTTGTACCGATCGTAGAAGGCGCGCAGCTCGCTGTCCGGAATCTTGACGGATGAATCGGAGATCGCCGCCGCGTCAAACGCCACGAAGCTCACCTGCGACGAGTCGTTGAGGTCGCGATAGACCCCCCACAACTTGGCGTCAGAGACGAAGGCGTCACCGGCCAGCTGATCGAACAGCTTGGCCCGCGGGATCTCCTGCCGGTAGTAGTTCTCCAGCTGGACCAGCACCCCCTGCGAGCGAGCCGCCGAGCTGCCGATGAACCGGCGGTACTTGGCGATGTCGAAGCGACCGTCGGTCTGGAACTCGGGATTCTGCATGAGTTCCTGCGGCGGGCTCTGCTGCGACGCTTCGATGATCTCCTGGTCGGACACCGCAATCCCCCGACGCTTGTACTCCTGCTCCAGCAGGATGTTGGAGACCAGCTGCTCGAAGGCCTGATCCTCGACACGGCGCCGCTCATCGAGCGACAGTCCGCGCCCGCTATTCTGCTCTTCCTGCTGCGCCAACTGGTTCGATAGGTTGGCCCAGGTGAGGTAGGGCACTTCCACGCCGTTGACTTCGGCGACGGCGGTGGCGGTGGTGATCTGGGAACCGCCGATACCTAGAAGGCCCGAGGTTTCGGCGAAAAGGAAAACTCCCACGAAGCAGATGACGATGAACAGCCAAATCCACTTCGCGGAGCTCCGCATCTGTTGGAGCACGGGGCGGTTACTCCTGCTGGAACACGGGGTGTGGCGGGGGGGGATCGAGAGCCGCGAAAGCTATTTGTGATCTGCGCCTAAAATCAAGTTAGAGTGTCACTTCTGATCGACTCGCTCGTCTCAGACACTGAGTACCAAACTGTTCATCTTGAGCGCCACATCTGGCGCGACGACTTCGAGGGCTAGGCATGGCCACGTCCGCCCGACTCGACGAGCTGAAAAAGAAGTTTGACGAGAACCCGCGTCGGTATTTCGCGCCTCTCGCCAACGAGTACCGGAAGCTGGGGGATCTCACCCAGGCGATCGCGCTCTGTCGCGCGCACCTGCCCAACCAGCCCGGTCACATCAGCGGTCACATCGTCCTTGCGCAGGCGCTCTACGAGGCGCGTGAGCTTGGGGAAGCGCGCTCGTTCTTCGAGGCGGCGCTCGACCTCGATCCCGAGAACCTGATCGCCCTTCGCTTCCTCGGCGACATCGCCCGGGAACAGGGCGAGCCGCAGAACGCGCGCATCTGGTACGAGCGCGTCCTCGAGGCCGATCCGCGCAACGACGAGATCGCGCAGCTGCTCAAGACGATCGATGAGACCCCGGTCGCCGTCGCGGAGGCGCCAGCCGCGCCGGACTTCCTCCCCGCGATCGAACCCACCAGCTACGAGCTTCCGGCCACCGGCAGCGATGCCGCATCTGACGCGCCGGGCGACCTGGCCTCCGTTGGGCACGCGGACGTGCATGCCGACCTGCAGGGCGATCTACAGGGCAACCTGCAGGCGGACGTTCACGCCGACGTGCAGGAGAACTTCTCGACTGACTTCTCCTTTGCCAGCCATGGCGAGGTTTCGCTCGACAGCCCGGTGGAGCCCCCTCGGGGCGTGTCCGCCGAGTATGCGGCGATCACCGCCGATCCGGCCGAGCAGGACGTGTTGGCGTACGGCGTTCCCGGCGAGGACGTCTTCCCGGAGCCGGAGGCGATCGCCGCCGGTCACAGCGACATCGACGACCCGTTCTTCGGCTCCACGTCGCACGACGCGCCGATGGCGCTCGGCGAGCTCGAGGCCGTAGCCGAGCCGTCGGTTGACGACTGGTTCGGGGTTCCGGCGGCGGAGCCTGAGACCGCCATCGCCAGCAGCAACGATCCCGCGGCCGCCGAAGCGTTCGACGATTCGTTCTTCCCCGACCTGGCGTCGGCGACCCCCGTCGCGGTCCCCGCCGTCGCCGAGGCGGCGACCTTCTCGATCGAGCTCCCGGAAGCGATCGACGCCAAGGCGCCGCCGCCGCCATATGTGCGCGCCGACGAAGGGCGACCCGGGTCGATTCCCACCCCGCCGTTCCTCGCCGCGCTCGACGCCAACGACCCGATGCCGGCGGCCACGCTCGACACGTCCCTCCTGGCCGAGTCGGCCCCGGAGCCGACGCCGGCGTTCTCGTTCAGCGCGGCACCGACCCCCGTCGACTCCCCCGCGATTCTGTCGGCCAACGTCGTCGCTGATGAGGCAGAGGTGGCGGCACCCGTCGCCGAAGTGCGCGAGGAGGGAGAGGTCGCTCCCGAGTGGAGCGCCGGAGCAGATGCGTTCGACCTCGTCGAGACCAGCGCGCCGGCCGTTGCCAGCGCCGTTGTGGCCGAGGACGATTTGGCACCCGCGATCGCGTCTCAAGGCGAAGCGTTCGCGCCCGTCGCCGAGGCCGTCGCTGCGCCGGAGGAGGCGCTGGCGGCGATCGATGAGGCCTTCTCACCGTTCGACGAGATCGAGACCTCCGACCTCGCGACGGTCGAGGCGGTGGCCCCGGCCCCGATCGCCGACGAGGTCGAGGATCCCACGCTCGAAGTGGAGGCGATCGAGGAACCCGTGAGCGCCGTCGCCGAGGCTGTGGTGAGCGACCTCGAGGCCCCCGAGCCGATCGTCGCCGACGCGGCGCCCGCGTTAGGCATGCTCGACGGGATCGTGACGGAGGATCGCCTGGCCGACTACGCGCAGGAACTCGCCGCCGCCCCGGTTGCCGATGGGTTGGTCGTCGAGTACGGCGAGTTCGTCCCCCCCGCCATCGACGAGACGCCGTTCATCGCCAGCAGCATCTCCGTTCCGCTCGATGCGCCCGACGCCTACAGCGCGGGAGCGCCTACGCTGAGCGCGCACGAACCGTTCCCGATGGAGGCCGATGTCGTCCTCGGGGCGTCACCGACTCCGACGTGGAGCGCGCCCGTCTCGGCCGATCCGCTCGTCGTCGAACCGATTGCCGGGTTCGTCGCGCACGAAGTGCAGCAGGACCGTCTCGAAGCCCCGGTCGCGTCGGTCGATGACGCGCGAGCCGAAGACGTTCCAGCGGAGTCGCCGGCCTTTGTCACCGAGACGATGGCCGAGCTGTACCTGCAGCAGGGCTTCCACGACGAGGCGCTGTCGATCTACCGCCAGCTGCTCGCACAGCAGCCCGACGATCGTGCGCTGCGCGACCGGGTCGCCGCGCTGGAACGCGGCGCCTCGTCGACCGTCGTTGACGGGCTCGTCCCGCGCGACGCGGTCGACCGGGCCGGGCAGTCGGTGCGCGGCTTCTTCGCGCACTTCGCGCGGCGTGAGCCCCGACGGCAGGCGGCGCAGCAGCGCGGGAGCGACGATGACGCGGAGCCGGGTGAACCTGCCCCGTCGGCAACGATCGGGCGCGAATCGAGCTTTTCGGGGGTCGCGACACGCGAGGAGGCGCTGACCGTCCCCGATGCGCCGTCAGGGATGCCGACGCTGACGCAGCTCTTTGCGTCCGGCGCCGTGTCGGGGGCCGATGAGCACGCCGCATCGATGCTGGCCTCCGCTTTCGGCGGTGGTGAGCCGTCGCCGGTGGGGCCGGCGGGCGGGAGTGGCGAACGGGAGTTGTCACTTGAGCATCTCTTTCGCGATGTTCCTGCACGCTCGTCCGGCGCCGTGACGCTCGATGAGTTCTACGAAGGCTCGTCGTCAGGGGAATCAGACCCCGCCTCGCAGCATACCGAGGATGCCGATGAGCGCGGCGCGGACATCGAGCAGTTCACGGCCTGGCTCGAAGGCCTCAAGAAGAAGTGAGAATCGCAGTCCTCAACGGTCCGAATCTCAACCTCCTCGGCACGCGCGAACCCGCGCTGTACGGGACGACGACCCTGGCAGAAATCGAAGCCCGGCTTCGCGCAGTTGGCGCGGAGCTGGGCGTCGACGTTTTCTGCGCCCAGCACAATGGGGAAGGGGAACTCATCACCGAGATCCAGGGGCTGCGCGGTCATGCGCAGGGCGCCCTGATCAACGCCGGGGCATACTCGCACACGAGTCTCGCCCTCCGCGACGCCTTCGCCGCGGCCGAGGTGCCGTTCGTCGAGGTGCACCTGACGAACATCTACGCGCGCGAGCCCGAGCGGCGGCATTCGATGCTCGCGCCGGGGGCCCGCGCGGTGATCTGCGGCTTCGGTGCTGAGGGGTACGAGTGGGGGCTGCGCGGGCTGGTGGCGCTCCTCAAGGGCCGTGAGTAGCGCGCGCGAAGGCCGGCTCGCCGCCCTCGTCGATCGCCTGGTCGCCAATCACCTCGATGGGGTGCTGATCACGTCGCTCCCCAACATCCGGTACCTCACGGGCTTTTCGGGGTCGAACGCGCTCCTCTTCGTGTCGGCGCGCGACGTGTACCTGGTGACCGACTTCCGCTACGAGACGCAGGCGGCGGACGAGGCGGGTGACGTGGCGGACGTGCGCGTGGAGGCGAGCTCGCTCTGGTCGGGGCTCTGGACGCTCCTGGCCCCCCTGCCCGGGTTGCAGGCGCTCGGATTCGAGTCGGCCCACCTGATCCATCGCGATTTTCAGCGCCTTCTCGAACAGGGGGAACGCTACCATTGGCGCCCCTCCACCGAGCTGGTGGAGGAGCTCCGGGCACGCAAGGACGCGGACGAGGTGGCCCTCATCCGAACGGCCGGAGCGATGGCGATGGAGGCGTTGCGCGAGACGCTTGACGGGGTGCGCCCCGGGATGACCGAGCTGGCGGTCTGCGGGGCGCTGGAGCGCGCGCTCCGCCGCGCCGGCAGCGACGCCCATCCCTTCCCGCCGATCATCGCCTCGGGGCCGCGATCGGCACTTCCGCATGCACGGGCATCGGACCGGGCTATTGCGCCCGGAGAGTTTCTGTTGTTGGATTTCGGGGCGTCTGCGGGCGGCTATTGTTCGGACGTGACGCGGACCGTGGTGGTTGGACGGGCCGACGAGCGGCAGCGTGCGACGTACGAGGCGGTGCAGGAAGCGAACGCGGTGGCGCGGGAGGGTGTCCGGGCCGGTATGCGCGGGCGCGAAGCAGACGCGCTGGCGCGTGGCGTCTTGGAGGCTCGTGGGCTCGGAGAGCGGTTTGGCCACGGCTTGGGGCACGGGATCGGGCTGCAGGTGCATGAAGCGCCCCGGCTCTCGCGTTTGGCGGAGGAGGTGCTTCCGCTCGGCTCAGTGGTTACCATCGAGCCGGGGGTGTACGTGCCGGAGTGGGGGGGAGTACGAATCGAAGATGACGTTCATCTGAGCGCCGACGGGGCCGAGCTACTCACGCATTTCACGCGGGAGCTTCTCGAGCTGACCTGAGCGCTCGAGCCGGCGGACCTCAATGGCTGATATGATCGACTTACGCTATGTGAAGAAACTGATCGAGATGCTCGACGGCTCGTCCGTCGACTCCGTGGAGATCTCCTCGGACAAGGGGATGAAGATCCGCATCTCGAAGACGCCCCAGCAGCGCGGGGCGATGCAGATCCCGACGCCGGTGGCGATGCCGGCCCTCATGCCCGCGGCTCCGGTCGGTCGCCCCACGCCGACCGAGGCGATGCCGGCGATTGGTGACGCGGAGGCGGCCCCGCGTGCCGAGCCACCCAAGGCCAACCTGCTCGAGGTGAAGTCGCCGATGGTGGGGACGTACTACGCGCAGCCCGAGCCGGGGTCGAAGCCGTATGTCTCGGTTGGGCAGCGCATCGAGAAGGGGCAGACGCTGTGCATCATCGAGGCGATGAAGATCATGAACGAGATCGAATCCGAGTTCTCGGGCGTGGTCAAGGAAGTCGTGGCCTCGGACTCGCAGCCCGTGGAGTACGGCCAGGTCCTGATCCGCATCGATCCGAATGGGTAATCCGGTTCCGGCGCCCGAGTCCGCCCCCGCTGCCGCGTCGGCCGCCGGGGCGCCGCGCGCGCCGTTCAACTTCAAGGCGATCCTGCAGCAGATGGTGCAGCGGAGCGCGTCCGACTTGCACCTCAAGGTCGGGCGCCCGCCCACGCTGCGTATCAACGGGGATCTCTCGCCGCTTCCGCTCCCGGCTCTCCGACCGGAGGACCTGAGCACGCTGGCGAAGGAGATCATGACGCCGAAGCAGGTGAAGGAGTTCGCCGAGTTTCGCGAGGCCGACTTCGCCACCGGCGTGCCGGGGATTGGCCGCTTCCGGGTCAACGCGTACCAGCAGCGCGGGACGATCGCCTTCGCGATCCGGACCGTGCCGCACCAGGCGAAGTCGATCCAGGAACTGAACCTGCCGCAGATCGTCGACGATATCGCGATGCTCCCGCGCGGGCTGGTCCTGGTAACCGGGGTGACGGGGTCGGGGAAGTCGACCGCGCTCGCCTCGATGCTGCAGGTCATCAACGAGAAGCGGTACGCGAACATCATCACGATCGAGGATCCGATCGAGTTCCTCCATCGCGACATCAAGTGCCACATCAACCAGCGCGAAGTGGGGACCGATACGGGCTCCTTCGCGCAGGCGTTGCGGCGCGTGCTGCGTCAGGACCCCGACGTCATTCTCATCGGCGAAATCCGCGACCTCGATACGCTGGACACCGCGCTCAAGGCGGCGGACACGGGGCACCTGGTCTTCTCGACGCTGCACACGACCGACGCGACGCAGACGATCAACCGCATCCTGTCGTTCTACCCGCCGCACCAGCAGAACGAGGTGCGCTTTGCGCTCTCGAACGCGCTGGCGGCGGTGGTCTCCCTCCGCCTGGTGCCGCGCGCCGACAAGCCGGGGCGTGTGCCGGCGTGCGAAGTGCTCATCAACACGGCGGCGGTGCGCGAGCAGATCCGCGACGTCTCCAAGACGCTCAACATCCCCGACCTGATCAAGGAAGGGACGGTGCAGTACGGGATGCAGAGCTTCGATCAATCGCTCATGTCGTGGTACTCGCGCGGGACGATCTCGTACGAGAACGCCCTCTTCCACGCGACCAATCCCAACGAGCTGGCGCTGCGGGTACAGGGCGTGGCGGGATCGAGCGACACCTCCTGGGACGAGTTCCAGACCGACGAGACCGCGTAGTTCACGCCGGGCCCCGAGAATCTCCATGTTCAAGAAAGTCCTCGTCGCGAATCGCGGAGAGATTGCCCTCCGCGTGATTCGCGCCTGTCGAGAGTTAGGGATCCAGACGGTCGCCGTGTATTCCGAGGCCGACCGTGAGTCCCTGCACGTCCGCTTTGCCGATGACGACGTCTGCATCGGCCCCGCCCCCGCGCGTGATTCGTACCTCAAGATTCCGCGCATCATCGCCGCCGCCGAGATCACCGGCGCCGACGCCATCCATCCCGGCTACGGCTTCCTGGCCGAGAACGCCGAGTTCGCCGAGACGTGCGCGGCGTCGAACATCACCTTCATCGGCCCCACCGCGGAACAGATCCGCGTCATGGGCGACAAGGCGGCGGCGCGCAAGGCGATGATGGATGTCGGCGTCCCCATCGTCCCGGGAACTCCCGGGCCGGTCGACGATCCCGACGCCGCGCTCGAGTTCGCGAAGGAGATGGGCTTCCCGGTCATCATCAAGGCTGCCGCCGGCGGTGGTGGGAAGGGGATGCGCGTGGCGAAGGATGCCGACGAGTTCCTGCGCTCCTTCTCGCTGGCGCGCTCCGAGGCGCTGTCGGCCTTTGGCAACGGCGAGGTGTACGTCGAGAAGTACCTGGCCAGGCCGCGGCACATCGAGTTCCAGATCCTGGGGGACAAGCACGGCAACGTGATTCACCTGGGAGAGCGCGACTGCTCGGTGCAGCGGCGCCACCAGAAGCTCATCGAGGAAGCGCCGAGCCCCGCGATGACGCCGGAATTGCGCGCCCGCATGGGCGAGGCCGCCGTGCGCGGCGCCAAGGCGATCGACTACGTGGGCGCCGGGACGATCGAGATGCTGCTGGACGAGGACGGGTCGTTCTTCTTCATGGAGATGAACACCCGGATCCAGGTGGAGCATCCGGTCACCGAGCAGCTGACGGGGGTCGACCTCGTGAAGGAGCAGATTCGCGTTGCGGCTGGCGAGCCGCTGTCGGTGCTCGAGCTGCCGCCGCTGCGCGGCCATGTCATCGAGTGTCGCGTGAACGCGGAGGACCCGTCGCGCGGCTTCCAGCCGTCGCCCGGGCGCATCGACGTCTTCCATCCGCCCGGAGGCCCCGGGGTACGACTCGATACGCACGTGTATGCCGGCTACACGGTGCCGCCGTACTACGACTCGCTCCTGGCCAAGCTCATCGTGCAGGGACGCGACCGCGCCGAGGCGCTGCGCCGCATGCAGCTCGCTCTCGAGAGCTTCATCATCGAGGGCGTCACGACGACGGCACCGTTCCTGGCGCGGGTGATGGTGAACAAGGGATTCCAGGCGGGGCAGGTCGACACGAAGTGGTTGGAGCGCGAGATCGGCGGGATCCTCAAGGAAGGGGGCTGAGGTGCGGCTGGATGTCTTCTTCGGCGCCCACGGACTGACGAGCGCCGACGTGCAGGGACGGGTGGTGGTGGTGATCGACGTGCTGCGGGCGTCCACGACGATCGCGGTCGCCCTGGCCCATGGGGCGCGCACGGTCATCCCTTTCGAGAGCGCCGAGGAGGCCATCACGCGCTCCAAGTCGTTCGAGCGCGGCCAGTACAAGCTGGCCGGCGAGCGCAAGAACCTCATCATCCCGGGCTTCGACCTGGGGAACTCGCCGCGCGAGTACACGCGCGAGGCGATCGAGGGGAAGACGATCCTCTTCACCACCACCAACGGGACCGTGGCGCTCATCGCCGTACAGTCCGCGCGTGAGGTGCTCGTCGGCTCGTTCGTGAACTTCACGGCCGTGAGCGCGATGGTGCGCGCCGCCGCGCGCGCCCGGAGCGACATCGCGATCGTGGCCGCCGGGAGCGAGCGCCACCTGTCGTTGGAGGACACCGTCTGCGCCGGGCGCTACGTGCGGGCCATTCGGCGCGGGCTGTCGGACATCACCATGAACGATGGCGCGCACGCGGCGTTGCAGCTGGAGAAGAAGTACGGGAACGACCTGCCGCGACTGTTCGTGGATGCCTCGCATGGCCGGACGCTCACCGAGGCAGGCTTCGCCGATGACCTGGCGCTCTGCGCCACCCTCGATGCGCACCCGGTCGTCCCCGTGTACCAGGATCGGCAGGTGACCAAGCTGGGGCCCGACCGGGAGCGCTAGCGTGCCGCACAACCTCAAGCGCGAACTCGCGGGGATCGCGCTGATCGCCCTGGCGCTCTTCATTGGCGGGGCACTGCTGCTGCAGGACCTCCCGATCGAGGGGGGCTGCCTCGCCGCGCGTGGCGTCTTCGGTCCCGTGGGTGGGTGCCTCAAGGGGGCGCTGCTGTCCGTTGTTGGGGAGCCAGCCGCGTGGCTGCTCGCGCTGCTCCCGCTCGTCCACGGCCTGCGCCTGCTGGGGCGCATGCAGTGGGAGACCGACCGCCGCTGGCTGCTCTTTCTCGCCGGACTCGTCCTCCTCCTCCCGATCATGGTCGGGCTCGCGACCGGAACCGAGCGCCGCACCGACGGACCGGCGGGGCTCTGGGGCGGCTTCATCGCCTTCTACCTGGGCCAGACGTTAGGCACCGGTGGGGCGTGGCTGGCCGTGGCCGTGCTGGCCAGCGCGCTGACGGCCTGGTCGCTCCGCTGGAATCCGGTCACAGCGGCCATGCGCGCCCCGGGAGGAAAAGCGGCGCGCAGCGACCTGACGCCGGCGGCGCTGGCCATGGAGCCGCCCCCAGAAGAGATGCCGGCGATGGTGGATGGGAGACGGGAGACGGGAGAGGGGCGGCGTCGCGCGAAGCGCGCCGACGTGGTCGCGCTCCCCGAGCCGGCGGAGCCGGAACCGCTCCCCACCGTCGTGGCAACAAAGAAGGCGAGCGGCAAGGGCAAGGCCGAGACGCCGGCGATCGTCGAGGCACCGGTCCCGCCGTCCCCACTCGTCATCCCGGAGGCCGACGCGCTGGAGGATCGCATCCCGTCGCCCGAGTTGCTCACCCCCCCGCCTCCCGGCAACGTCGATGTGGGGCGGAAGGAGATCGAGGCGATGGGGGTCAAGCTCATGGAGGCGCTGCGCACCTTCAAGGTTGACGGGAGGCTGGCCGGGCAGACGATCGGGCCGGTTGTGACGCAGTTCGAGGTGGAGCCGGCGTCGGGCGTGAAGGTCCGGCAGTTCGCCAACCTCGCCAATGACCTTGCACTGGCGATGCGCGCCCCCAGCATCCGGGTCGTCGCGCCGATCCCAGGACGTGGGGCGGTCGGGGTGGAGGTGCCGAATCCGGTGCCGCAGATCGTCTCGTTCCGCGAGTTGATCGAGGCCCGCGAGTTTCAGCAGGCACGGATGGCGCTCCCCATCGCGTTAGGCAAGGACCTGGAGGGGAAGGTGGTCGTTGCCGACCTGGCCAAGATGCCGCACCTCCTCATCGCCGGCGCGACGGGATCGGGCAAGTCGGTCTGCGTGAACACGATCATCACGTCGCTGGTGTACCGGCACAAGCCGGACACCCTCAAGTTCCTGATGGTCGACCCCAAGATGGTCGAACTCTCGGCGTACAACGATCTCCCGCACTTGCTGCACAAGGTCATCACGGACAACCGCGATGCCGCGTATGTGCTCAAGTGGGCAGTCATCGAGATGCAGCGTCGTTACGAGATCCTCGCCGCCAACGGGGCGCGCAACATCCAGGACTTCAACAAGCGTGTGCTCGACGGCGCGTCGCTGGTGTTGCCCAAGCGCCCCGAGGTCGCCTTCGAGCGGCGCGAGTACACCGAGGGGATCCTGCCGTACGTCGTGGTCGTCATCGACGAACTCGCCGACCTCATGATGACGGTGCAGGCGGAGGTGGAAACGCCGCTGGCGATGCTCGCGCAGAAGGCGCGTGCCATCGGGATCCACATCATCCTGGCCACGCAGCGTCCGAGCGTGAACGTCATCACGGGGCTCATCAAGGCGAACTTTCCCAGCCGCATCGCGTTCCGGGTCGCGTCGCAAGTCGACTCGCGCACGATCATCGACGGCATGGGGGCCGAGTCGCTGTTGGGCAACGGCGACATGCTGTTCATTCCGCCCGGCAAGTCGGAGCCGCAGCGTCTGCAGGGGGCGTTCATCCCGGGTGATGACACCGAACGCCTGATGCACTGGTTCGACGCGCGCAAGATTGCGAAGCGCGCGGCGCTGGCGGCGAAGGGGTTGCCCGACGACGAACTCTCGCGCCCCGACATCATCGCCGAGGTGAAGGCGCAGGAGGCGATCGACAACGATGAGGAGGGCGAGGGGGGAGGGACCGGTCATGAGGACCGCGATCCGCTCTTCCGAAAGGCCGCCGAGACCTGCATTCAGCACCAACTCGGCTCCACGTCGCTGCTGCAGCGCCGACTCAACGTGGGATACGGACGGGCGGCGCGCATCATCGATCAGTTGCACGCGGCGGGTATCCTCGGGCCGTCGCGAGGGTCGAAGCCGCGCGACATCCTCGTGGGGCTCGAGGATCTCGATCGCCTCGCGGGTCCCGACGGGGCCTAGCGCACGCACCGTGGGTGGACGGGGCGAGCGCCGTGGCCCGCCGCCGCTGTCGTGACACCTAACAATCTGAAGCGATGTCTGGTCGCGCCGTCCCCCTGGGGGCGGCGCCTGCGACGCTGAGGCGATGTCGCGCGCCGGTGTCTGCGGCGCTGTCGTGCGCCGGTGTGGGCGGCGCTGTCTTGCGCCGGTGTGTGCGGCGCTGTCTTGTGCCGGTGCCTGCGGCGCTGCCGAGCGCCGGCGCCCGCAATGGAACGGTACGATGCGCGTGGAAATGGTGATGCGGCGGGCGCGAGGGGGGGTAGGTTCGCGGTGTGACGACGGAACGGCAGCGGTTCGGGGCGCTGGGGGAGACGATCGCCGAGCGATGGCTTCGGGGGCGCGGCTGGCGCGTGCTGCAACGGCGCTTCCGGAGTGGGCACCGTGACATCGACCTGATCGCGGAGCGCGAGGGGACGGTGGCGTTCGTGGAGGTGAAGGCTCGGCAGGGTGGGTGGTTCGGCGGACCGCTGGAGGCGGTCAACTGGCGTAAGCGCAGGGAGTTAGTGCGTTCAGCCTCGATCTGGATCGACCGGCATGGGCGGGTGGGGGAGAGCTATCGGTTCGACGTCATCGGGGTGATCCTGGACGAGCGGGGCGTGCGTGTACGCCATGTGGAAAACGCCTTCGGTGTTTCATCTCGTGCTTGAAAGCAAGCGTGGGGTTTCGTATTTTGTTCGGGGTATCGAATTGTTCACGCCACCCGGTACATTGCCCGCGTGGCCAGGGCCTCAACGACTCACCAACAGGGTGAATCATGGCGGTTTCGGCAGTGCAAGACGATCGTAGGAAGGCACTGGGTCTGGCCATCTCGCAGATCGAGAAGAACTGCGGCAAGGGATCGATCATGCGCATGGGGGCGGAGAATCGCGTCCGTGTGGAGTGCATCCCCACGGGGGCGATCAACCTCGATGCGGCGATCGGCATCGGTGGAATCCCTCGGGGCCGCATTACGGAGATCTACGGGCCGGAGTCGAGCGGCAAGACGACGCTCTGCTTGCACGTGGTGGCCAATGCGCAGCGGGCGGGTGGGGTAGCAGCGTTTATCGACGCCGAGCATGCGCTCGACATCGACTACGCCAAGAAGCTGGGCGTGGACGTGGACAACCTCCTCGTCTCGCAGCCGGACACCGGCGAGCAGGCGCTCGAGATCTGCGAGATTCTCGTGCGCTCTGGCGCGGTGGACGTGGTAGTGGTGGACTCGGTGGCCGCGCTCGTCCCCAAGG
Source organism: Gemmatimonadota bacterium (assembly GCA_016719105.1). Lineage (NCBI taxonomy): Bacteria > Pseudomonadati > Gemmatimonadota > Gemmatimonadota bacterium. Next base: position 506,880 of record JADKAQ010000001.1, read on the forward strand.
CGGAAATCGAGGGGGACATGGGTGATTCGCACGTGGGGTTGCAGGCGCGCTTGATGTCGCAGGCGCTCCGCAAGCTCACCGGTGCCATCGCTCGCTCGCGGACCTCGGTGGTGTTCATCAACCAGCTGCGCGAGAAGATCGGGGTGATGTTCGGGAATCCGGAGACGACCACCGGCGGCAAGGCGCTCAAGTTCTACGCCTCGCTCCGGCTCGATATCCGCCGCATCGGCCCGGTGAAGGACAAGGAAGAGGTGATCGGCTCGCAGGTGCGCGTGAAGGTGGTGAAGAACAAGGTCGCGCCTCCGTTCAAGCAGGCCGAGTTCGACATCATGTATGCCGAGGGGATCAGCCTCACCTCGCTGCTCGTCGACATCGGGTCGGAGTCGGGGATCATCGAGAAGTCCGGCGCCTGGTACAGCTACGGCGGCCAGCGCATCGGACAGGGGCGTGAGAACGCCAAGATGTTCCTCAAGGACAACGTGGCGATGATGAAGGAAATCGAGGAAAAGGTGAAGGTCGTGCTCGGCATCACGAAGGTTGAGGTGCCGGCCGAGATCGAGACCACCGAGGAATAGCAGGGCGTAGGATCGAAGGACGCAGGACACATCAGACGCCGGCAGGATATTGGGGCCGGAGGGTTGTCTTCTGAGGATGCTGGGGCCCGGTACCCCACGTTGCTCAGCGGGCCTCTCTCCGGCCTCTCCTCGTTTCAGGTCGAAAGTCGGAGGGGACGAAGACAGAAGGGGCCGGTGAGCAGGTCCCCGCGAACGCTGGGTCGAGGATCTCGGAGTGTGCGCCAACGTTTGGCTGGAGGCTGAAATGGGCGTCTGGGAAGACGACGAGGCGGCCGCAGAAGATCGCGCTGAACTCCACGAGGAGGGCGACGAAAGCCAGGCGCCCTCCGCACCGGCACGGCGAGGGCGGGCCGCCTCGTCCGCGAGTGGCGCGAGGACGGAACGGGGGCCTCGCAAGAAGCTCGGGGATGTCGAGGAGGTGCCCGCGGGGCGGGTGACGGCGATCCATGAGCGGCGCTCGGGGAGCGTGCGATACCTGGTCGCGATCGATGGGCGACCCGTGGCGACCGTGTCGGCGGAGCTGATCGCCGAACTCGGTCTGCGGGTCGGCGGTTCGGTCGACGTGGTGCTGGCCCAGCGGCTCCGCGCGGAATCGTCGCGGCTCGCGGTCTTCGACAAGGCGATCGACCTGCTCGCCGTGCGCGCGCGCAGTACGCGGGACCTGCAGATGCGCCTGCGTCGGGCGGGGGCGGTCGACGCGTCCATCGCGGCGGCGATCGAACGGCTGCAGCAGCTGGGATTTCTCGACGACGACGCGTACGCGCGCAATCTCGCGCGTTCGCGGGTCTTGAGCGGCGGCGTCTCGCGCCGACGCATCGGGCAGGAGCTGCAACGACGCGGTGTCTCGCGCGAAGTGGCGGACGGGGCGATCGCCGAGACGCTCGAGGAGGTGGAACTGGACGAGGAGGGGGCGGCGCGACTCGCGGGCGAGAAGCGGCTGCGTGCCCTGCGATCCTACGATGCCGCCACGCAGAAGCAGCGGCTCTATGCCTTCCTGGCTCGGCGCGGCTATGCGCCGGATGTCATCGCGCGAGTCGTCCGTGACTTGATGCGATAGGGCCTCCGTCACCGCTCCCCGAGTTCAGGGGGCGCGGGGTCGGAGGGGGCGCGGGGAGGGAGCGATGGTAGGACAGGGGCGCGCTCCAGAATCCGCGTCGAGGTCCGCTATATTGGGGGATGCGCGCATCCGACATCCGCTCCCGATTCCTGGCCTACTTCCAGCGCAACGCGCACGCCGTGTTGCCGAGTTCGTCCCTCGTTCCGGGCGACGACCCCACGTTGCTCTTCACCAACGCGGGGATGGTCCAGTTCAAGAAGGTCTTCCTTGGCCTCGAGGTCCCTGAGACGGGACGTCGCGCCACCACCTCGCAGAAGTGCGTTCGCGCCGGCGGCAAGCACAACGACCTCGAGCAGGTCGGGCACACGGCGCGACATCACACCTTCTTCGAGATGCTGGGGAATTTCTCCTTCGGCGACTACTTCAAGCGCGACGCGATTCGCTTCGCCTGGGAGTTCGTCACCGGTCCGCAGTCGGAGGGGAATCTCGGGATCGACGCGCGTCACGTGCGCGTCTCCGTGTTCCACGAGGACGATGAGGCGCGCGCGCTGTGGCGCGAGATTGCCGGGATCTCCGACGCCCGCATCTACGGGCTCGGCGCGAAGGACAACTTCTGGCAGATGGCGGATACGGGGCCGTGCGGCCCATGCTCCGAGCTCTACATCGACCTTGCCCACCTGACCAAGGACTGGGCTTTTCCGGCAGGGGCGAGTGGCGAGTGGACAGATCTCGAACGAACCGAGTTCTCCACCGAGGCCTTCGTGGAGGGGGCCGAGGCGGGGCGCTTCCTGGAGATCTGGAACCTCGTCTTCATGCAGTTCGACCGGCAGCCCGACGGGGCGCTCGTGCCGTTGCCGAAGCCGTCGGTGGACACGGGCGCGGGACTGGAGCGCATCGCGGCGGTGATGCAGGGGGTCACGAACAACTTCCATACCGACGTCTTTGCCCCGATGATGGCGGCGATCGAGGCGACGGTGCAGCGGCCGTACGCCGGCGTTGCGCCTGACGGATCGCGCCTCCTCGATGCCCATAGCGCGTCGTATCGCGTGCTGGCGGACCACGCGCGCGCGGTCTCGTTCCTCCTCGCCGACGGGGTCTTCCCATCCAACGACGGGCGCGGCTACGTGCTGCGACGCATCCTTCGCCGGGCGGTGCGCCATGCGTACCTGCTCGGGCGGCGGGAGCCCACGCTGGTGCACGTGGTGCAGGCGGTGATCGACAGCATGTCCGACGTCTTTCCCGAGCTTCGCCAACGGGCGACGCACGTCCTCGAGACGACGCGCGCCGAGGAGGAACGCTTCCTGGCGACGATCGAGGGCGGGATGTCGCGCTTCGAACAGCTCGCGCCCGCGGTGGGATCGACGCAGGGGTCGACGCACCTGCGCGGGTTGATCAGCGGCGAGGACGCGTTCAAGCTCTACGACACCTACGGCTTCCCGATCGACCTGACCGAACTGATGGCGCGCGAGCGCGGCTACGCGGTCGATATCGCCGGCTTCGAGGCGGCGTTAGGCGCGCAGCGCGTGCAGTCGCAGGAGGAGCGCAAGTCGAAGAAGCTGGGCGTGGTGGCCGACGAACTGTCCGACGCGGCACGGTGGGAGCGGACGAGCGGGACGTCCGACGAGGCGCCGGCCTTCGGCGAGTCGGAGTTCGTGGGGTACGAGGCGGTGGAGATCGAGTCGCAGGTAACCGCGGTGCGCCGCCTGGACGACAACCGCGTGGCGGTGATGCTGCGCGAGACGCCGTTCTATGCCGAATCGGGCGGTCAGGTGTCAGATCACGGCGAGATCGTCGGGCAGGGGTGGCGCGTGGACGTGGACGACGTGAAGAAGATCGAGGGGCGCGTCGCCGCGATCGGAAAGCTCAGCGGGACGATCGCCTTCGGGACGGCCACGGCCAGGGTCCCCGGCGATCGCCGCCGCGACACGGAGCGCAATCACACGGCGACCCACCTCTTGCATGCGGCGTTGCGGGAGGCGTTAGGCGATCACGTGCACCAGGCCGGGTCGCTGGTGGCCCCCGATCGCCTGCGCTTCGACTTCACGCACCATGGCCCCATCAAGCCGGAGGTGCTGGACGCGATCGAGCTGACCGTGAATCGCGGCATCTGGGCGTCGGTCGACGTGCGCACGGAGCAGAAGGGGTACAAGGACGCGGTGGCCGAGGGGGCGATGGCGCTCTTCGGCGAGAAGTACGGCGATGTCGTGCGTGTGGTGAAGATCCCGGGGCTCTCGGTCGAGCTCTGCGGCGGGACGCACGTGCGCAACACGGGGCAGATCTCGCTCTTCAAGATCCTGAGCGAAACCGGGGTCGCCGCGGGGGTGCGACGCATCGAGGCGGTGACGGGGCCGCGTGCCTTCGAGGTGATGCGCGAACGGGAGCGCACGCTTTCCCGCGTGGGGGAGCTGCTCAAGGCGACGCCCGACACGGCGATCAAGCGGGTGCAGGGGCTGCTGGACGAACGAAAGGCGCTGGAGAAGCGCCTCGACGAGGCGATGAAGGGCGGTGGCGACCAGGTGAAGGCGCTGGTGGCGTCGGCGCCGACGGTCGAGGGGCTCCGGCTGGTGGCCTCGATGATGACCGCGCCGGACGTCAAGACGCTGCAGGCGCTCGGCGACGCGCTGCGCGAACAGCTCGGCAGTGGAGTCGCGGCGTTAGGCGCCACCTTCGAGGATGGCAAGAGCGCGCTGCTGGTGGTGGCCACCGACGACGCGCGTGACCGCGGGGTGCGTGCCGATGCCGTCATCAAGGAACTGGCGCAGCTGGCGGGCGGGCGTGGCGGTGGCAAGCCGCACATGGCGCAGGCGGGGATCCCCGACGCCGCGCGCCTCCCGGACGCCCTCGCGTCGCTCGAGCGCACGGTGCGTGCGCTCCTGGGCGCGTGACGCACGAGGGAGTCGCGGCGCTGGAACGCTGGCTCGCCACCCGCGAGCCCGCGCCGCCGGCCGCCTTGGCGGCCCGGTTGCGCGAGCTGGCGCGCGCCGCCGAGGACGAGGACTGCGCTCCCGGCGTCGCGTCGTCCGGTGCATCGGATGCCGGGGCGTCGTCCGGCGATGGAACGCCCGCGGCGGCTACGCATGCGGCGACGCTGGTGCAGGCGACCGGTCGCGTGCTGGAGCGTCTGCTGCGCGCTCACGAAACGGCGCGGGGGAGTGCGCTGGAGTTGCTGGCCGCCGATGCGCTGGCGACGTATGCGATGGAGGCGCTGGGCGACGCCCCCGACGCGCTCGAGCATCGCTGCGAGTGGGCGATGCGCTACTTCGCCGGGATTGCGGATTCGGCGTGATCGACCTGCACACGCACCTCCTCCCGGGGGTCGACGATGGCTCACGCACGATGGACAACTCGGTGCGTGTGCTGGAGCGGCTCCTGGTGGAGGGGGTGCGGGAGGTGGCCTGCACGCCGCACCTGACGGCGTCGCGCGCGCACGAGGCGCCGGTGGACGAGTATGCCGCGCTGCGAGCCGAGTTGCAGCGATTGGCTCCGGAGGGGATGCGCCTGGCGGCCGGGTTCGAGATCATGCTCGATCGTCCGGGGTGCGACCTCACGAAGCGGGGGCTGACGCTCGGGACGTCGCGCGCAGTGCTGGTCGAGTTTCCACGATCGGGGCTGCCGGCGGGGGCCACGGCGGAGCTGATGCGCATTCGCACGAGTGGACTGGTGCCGGTGATCGCCCACCCCGAACGGTATCGTGGCATCACGCTCGCTGACGTCGAGGCGTGGCGCGAGGTCGGGGTGGTGATTCAGGGGGATGCGCTGATGCTGCTTTCGGCTGGGGAGATGGCACAGCTGGCGCGCGCGATGCTCGCGGGTGGGCTGTACGATATCCTGGCGAGCGACAATCACGGGGATCGTCGGTCGCTGGCGACGGTGCGGGAGTGGCTGCGTGAGGCGGGTGAGGACGGGCAGGGGGCGCTGCTCACCGAGGAGAATCCGCGCCGCGTGTTGGCCGATGAGGCCCTGCTCCCGGTGCCGCCGCTGCGGCGGGAGCGGTCGCTGTGGCAGCGGTTGCGCGCGATGATCGGTGGTCGTTAGGCATTCCACGTCACCACGAGCCAGGCGAGGGCGAACGGATGGACGGATTCGAGCGGGACGCGGGAGAGCGGGCGGTCACTCGGCTGCGCGACCTGGCGGCGTTGGCGACGCGGACGGCGGAGGTCCTCGCCCCCGAGATCGCCCGGGCGGCGGCGCTGGTGCAGCGCACGCTGGCCGGTGGCGGCACGCTCTTCTTCTGTGGCAATGGCGGCTCGGCGGCCGACGCGCAGCACATGGCCACCGAGTATGTCGTGCGATACATGCGCAACCGGCGCGCGCTGCCGGCGATCGCCCTGACCACCGACACGTCGCTGCTGACCGCGGCGGGGAATGACTTCGGCTTCGATGAGATCTTCGCGCGTCAGGTGGAGGCCCTCGTTCGTCCCGGCGACCTGCTCATCATCCACTCCACGAGCGGGAACTCGCCTAACGTTCTGCGCGCTGCCGACGTGGCCCGCGCCAAGGGGGCGCCGGTGCTCTCGCTCTCCGCCCGCGACGGCGGGGCGTTGCGGGCGCGGTCCGACATCGCGCTGGTGATTCCCACCGAGCGCACCGACCGCGCCCAGGAGATTCACCTGTGCGTGCAGCACCTGATCTGCGAGGTGGTCGAGGAGGCGTTAGGCGGCGACTCGTAGCGGTCGCCGCCGCTCGGCACCGTCCGCAATGACGGCGCCGGTGCGGCGCCGATGCGGCGCGAAGCGGTCGCACGCTCGGCTCCGGCACATGCATGCACGCACGCCCGTCTCGTCCCTCGCTCACCGTCAGTCCGCCCGTCTCGTTCGCCGTCTCCTCTCCCTCGCCCCCACACATGTTCTCCCTGATTGGCACGCGCGCACTCGTCACTGGTGGATCCCGCGGAATCGGCGGGGCGACCTCCCGGCTCCTGGCCCGGTGCGGCGCTGATGTGGTGGTGCACTATCGATCGCGCGCGTCCGAGGCGCAGGCGATGGTGGCCGAGATCGAGGGGATGGGGCGCCGGGCACTGGCGATCGCCGCGGAACTCTCCGATCGGGGGGCCGTGGATGCGATGTTCGCCCGCGTGCAGGAGGCGTGGGGTGGACTGGACGTCTTTGTCGCGAACGCCGGGATCTGGCCCGAGGAAGACGTCGCCGTTGCCGACATGCCTGACGCGCGCTGGGGACGCACGGTGGCGGAGAACATCGACGGGATGTTCTACTCGACGCGCGGCGCGTTGCAGCTGATGGGGGACGGGGGGCGCATCGTCCTCGTGAGCAGCACGGCCGGGCAGCGCGGCGAGGCGATGCATGCCGACTACGCGGCCTCCAAGGGGGCGATGATCGCCTTCACCAAGTCGGTCGCGATCGAGGTGGCGCGACGCGGCATCACCGTCAATTCGGTGGCGCCGGGGTGGGTGGATACCGAGATGTGCGAGGGGGCGTTTGCCGGGGACGGGCGGGCGCGGGTCGCCGCCGGGATCCCCGTCGGGCGCATCGCTACGCCGGCCGACATCGCCGCTCCCATCGTCATGCTGTGCATGCCCGAGTTGCGCCACGTGACCGGCGAGATCGTCAACGTCAATGGCGGCAGCGTCCTGTGCGGGTAGTCGCGCTGGTCTTCACGGGGGGGACGATCTCCATGCGTTTCGACACGGGGATCGGGGGGGCCGTCCCCTCGTTAGGGGCGGACGAGATCGTGGCGGCAGCGCGCGGCATCGAGCACGTGGCGTCGTTGCGGGTCGAGGAGTGGGGGCGCTTTCCCGGGCCACATATGACGGTGGAGCGCCAGTGGGCGCTACGCGCGCGCCTGCTCGACCTGGTCAACGATCCGCAGATCGATGGCGTCGTCGTCACGCACGGAACCGACACCATCGAGGAGTCGGCGTATCTCGCCACCCGGTCCATCGCTACGGAGAAGCCGATCGTCTTCACGGGGGCGATGCGCAACGCGAGCGAACTGTCGTGGGACGGGCCGGCGAACCTGTCCGACTCGGTGCGTGTGGCCGCGTCGGACGATGCGCGCGGCCATGGGGCGCTGGTCATGCTCAACGGTCGCGTCTTCTCGGCTCTCGACGTGACCAAGGCCCATACGCACTTGTTGGACGCCTTCGAGAGCCCGGGACTCGGGCCCATCGGTGTCGTCGACGATGGCGAGGTCGTCTTCCGGCGGTCGCTGCCGCCCTTTGGGCCGATCCTGGCGCCCCCGTCGCTGGGGACGCCGGTGGACATCATCACCGCGTACGCCGGTGCCGACGCGCGCTTCGTCGACGTGTCGCGCCAGACGGCGAAGGGGGTCGTCGTCGCCGCGTTGGGGCGCGGCAACGTTCCGATTGCCATGGCCGACGGACTGGGGCGCTGCCTGGCCGATGGCGTCCCCGTCGTCGTGGCGTCGCGCGCGCCGCGCGGGCGCGTGGGGACGACCTACGGATACGCCGGCGGTGGGCGACAACTGGCCAACCTCGGTGCCATCTTCACGGGCGCGAGGCGTCCGCAGCAGGCGCGCATCGACTTGATGCTGGCGCTGGGGGCCGGGCTTACCGGCGACGCGCTGCGCGCCGTCTTCGACTCCTGAGGGCATGGCCGTGACGTCCACGCGTGCGCGACTGGAACAATCGCCGGTCCTCGATCCGCCGCGCGAGGTGCGCGAGATCGCGCACGCGCTGGAGCAGGCGGGGTTCGAGACGTGGTGCGTGGGAGGCGCGGTGCGCGATGCACTCCTCGGCTTGCCTCACCTCGATTGGGACCTCGCCACGTCGGCGACGCCGCCGCAGGTCAAGCGGACCTTTCGCCGGACGATCCCGGTCGGCGAGCAGTTCGGGACGATCGGCGTGCTCGACCGGCACGGACGCCTGCACGAGGTGACGACCTTTCGTCGTGACGTGCAGACCGACGGCCGACATGCCGTGGTGGAGTTCGGGGCCTCGCTCGACGAGGACCTGGCTCGGCGCGACTTCACGATCAACGCGATAGCGTACTCGCCCTCGACCGAGCGGCTGCACGATCCGTTCAAGGGGCGAGACGACCTCTCGCATGGCGTGGTGCGCGCGGTGGGGCAGGCGCGAGAGCGCATGGTCGAGGATCGCTTGCGCGCCCTGCGCGCGCTGCGCTTCGCCGGCCGCTTCGGCTTTCGTATCGAGCCGGCGACCTGGGCGGCGATCGTCGAGAGTGCGCCGTTCCTGTCACGCCTCTCGCGCGAGCGAGTGAAGCAGGAGCTGGAAAAGTCGATGGAACAGGTCGCCGTGCCGAGCCGCACCACGACGCTCTGGCATGGGGCCGGTGCCCTGCGCGCATTGATCCCGGCCCTCGAGGCGCAGCCCGCGTGGGTGTTGTACGCGGCCGACTTCGTGGCCCACCCCGAAGCGACGCGCAGCGCGGGACGCAAGCGGCGGCGCACGCTGTTGCGGCTGGCGACACTGTTCGTGGGACTGTCGCACGACGTCGTGGTGCGCACGCTGCGCGACCTGCGCTTCTCCAATCGCGACGTCGATTGGCTGGCTGCCCTGGCGGTGCACGCCACAGCGCTCCGCGCTTCGGTCCGGGCGGCCATCATCAACCCCACACCGCCGGGTGACGCCGTCCTTCGACGCTGGGCGGCCGAGGCCGGTCGCACGCGCGTGCCCGATGCATTGCGCGTGGTGCTGGCCACGCTGAGTGCCGAGCTGGCCCATGGTCCGCGGGACGGCGAGGAGGATCCCTGGGGAGACGGCGGTGCGGTGGCGATGCGTGGCGCGGCACCGTCGCGCGCGGCGTCTCTCTACCGCCGGACATTGCGCGTGGCCTATCGGGACCCGGTCGAGGTGGCCGACCTTGCCGTGGACGGCGAGGACCTGATGCGCGAGGGTGGCGTGTCGCGGGGGCCGGCGTTAGGCACCGCGTTGCGGCGCTTGCGCGACGTCGTGGTCGAGGATCCAACGCGCAACGATCGGGCGACGCTCCTGGCGCTGGCGCGCGCGTGGAGTGCCGGCGCCGATGCCGGAGGCTCCTGAGATGGTCTTCATTCGCGGACCGCATCCCGAGGCGAGCATCTGGCGCCACTTCCGGGGCGAGGGCGACGGCTTCACCTTCGGCGAGCGCGAGGGGGTGAGCGAGGCGATGGTCATGGCCAACGCCGACCGGATTGTCGAGCTCTTCCTGGCGCTGGCCGAGCACCTGCCCCCGGCGGTGACGGTCGAGCTGCACGACGTGCGCGCGCAGCTGCACTGGCGCGGCGACGACACCGCGCTCGTCGATGCCCGCGATACCATCGCACGCATCAAGGGGACGCTGGCCATGCACGCGGGGGTGGAGCTCACGCTCGTGGGGGCCGACGACCAGCTGACCCTCACGCCGAACCTCGAGATCTTCGTGTACGCGCGCACCGATCGGTGGCTCTACCTGCTGCAGGGGAAGGGGCTTCGCCGACGGAAGCAGCTGCGCCCCCGCAGCTGGCGCCTGGCGCCGGGCGAGTTCGCGCCGGCCGCGGCGATGAGTGTGGCCGTGCGGGACGCCGCCGAACGGCTTGCGCTGCAGCAGGTGCAACGCGTAGCACCGGGCACGGCGTCATGAAGCCCAAACGCCCCTCGCGCGCCGAGGCGTCGCTCTTTGCCCCACCCGCGTCGGCGCAGCCGCTGGCGGCGCGCATGCGCCCGCGCACGCTCGAGGAGTACGTCGGACAGCAGCACCTGCTGGCCCCGGGGAAGCCGCTGCGTGAGGCGATCGAGCAGGGGACGGTCACGTCCATGATCTTCTGGGGACCGCCCGGCACGGGGAAGACGACGCTGGGCTTCCTCATCGCGCGTTACACCGATCGGGAGTTCGTCCCGTTTTCGGCGGTCACGGAGGGAGTGCCTCGCGTGCGGGAAATCATTGCCGAGGCCGAGGAACGGCTGGCGATGGGGCGGGGAACGGTGCTGTTCGTCGACGAGATCCATCGCTTCAACCGCGCACAGCAGGACGCCTTCCTCCCCGCGGTGGAGCGGGGCGTGGTGACGCTGGTCGGGGCGACGACGGAGAACCCGTCGTTCGAACTCAATGGGGCGCTGCTGTCGCGAGCGCGGGTCGTGGTGCTCCAACCGTTGGGAGAGGAGGCGCTGGAGCGGCTGCTGGCGGAGGCGGTGTCCGATCGCGAACGGGGGCTGGGCGCGTTGCAGCTCACGGCCGGCGACGGGGCGTTGGCGTGGCTGGCGCGCGAGGCCGACGGCGATGCGCGACGCGCGCTGAACGTGCTCGAGGCGGCGGCGGCGTTTGCCGGCGTCGGGGGGACGCTGACGGTCGAGGGGCTGCGCGAGGCGATGCAGCTGCGCGTGGCGCGCTACGACAAGTCCGGCGAGGAGCACTACAACCTCATCTCGGCGTATCACAAGGCGCTGCGCGGGAGCGATCCGCAGGGGGCGCTGTACTGGCTGGCCCGCATGATCACCGGGGGCGAGGATCCGATGTACATCGCCCGCCGGACGATCCGCTTTGCGGCCGAGGATGTCGGCCTGGCCGATCCGCAGGCGCTGACCGTCGCGCTCGCGGCGCGCGACACCTATCACATGCTCGGATCTCCCGAGGGGGAGCTGGCGCTGGCCGAGGCGGCCGTGTATCTCGCGACGGCGCCCAAGAGCAACCGTGTGTATGAGGCGTGGAAGGCGGCACTCGACCTGGCGCGCGAGCATCCCGCGGAGCAGGTCCCGTTGCACATCCGCAATGCGCCCACCCGGCTCATGAAGGAACTGGGCTATGGGAAGGGGTACCAGTACGCGCACGCCGTCCCGCACGCGTATGCGCCGCAGGAGTACCTTCCGGATCGGCTGAAGGATGTCGTGCTGTACGAACCCGGCCCCTTCGGGTTCGAGAAGGACATCGGAAAGCGCATGCAATGGTGGGCAGACCTCAAGACCCGGATGGGGGGCGGCGGCGATGCCGGTGCCGCTCCCGCGGAGGAATGACATGAGAGCCAGGTGGTCAGCTGCAATCGCCGGTGTGGTGCTGGTCGCGACCGCGGCCTGCGCGTCGTTGGGGCGCGCGAGCTTCAAGGATCCGGTGGTCACGTTCAAGGATGCCCGCATCACCGGGCTCGGCGTGGCGGGCGGGTCGATCGAGATCGTCCTCGACGTCTACAATCCCAACCGGTTCCGCCTGGAGGGGACGCGCCTGACGTACAAGGTGCTCGTCGACTCCACCGAGTTTGGCGACGGCGCCTACACCACCAAGTTCGGGGTGGATGAGGGACAGACCAATGAAGTGCGCCTCCCGCTCTCCTTCACGTACCGCGGAGTGGGGGCGGCCGGGCGCGCGCTCACGCAGACCGGAACCGTGCAGTACCGGGTGATCGGCGACTTCTCGGTTGCCACGCCGATCGGCAACTTCACCCGGCCGTACGACCAGACCGGGCGCTTTTCGACGCTGCAGGGGAACGCGCGCGACTAGCTCGCGCCCTTGTGCGCGTGCGGGGCGATCCCCGAGCTTGAACACGACGCGGGCACGACGCCCGCATACCGTCGCCAACCGGCGATGGCGCCCCATCGCCGACCGGCGACGGTACACCCTCGTCTTCCATCACCCGTCCTATCAGCCGCGACATCATCTCCCTGACTCCCCCTGTCGAGCGCGCGATCCTGGTCGGCGCGCCGCGCAAGGGAACGCAGGCCCGTCATCACGTCGATGAGCACCTCGAGGAACTCGAGCGGCTCGCCGACACCGCGGGCGCCCAGGTGATCGGGAGGCTGACCCAGCAGATCGATCGCCCGCACCCTGGGACGTACCTCGGGAAGGGGAAGATCGACGAGCTGCGCCAGCGCGTCTCGGACGAGGCGGCGACGCTGGTGATCTTCGACGACGAGCTGTCGCCGGCCCAGGGGAAGAACATCGAGGAGCTGGTCGGGAAGCGCGTGATGGATCGCGCCGAGTTGATCCTCGACATCTTCGCCACGCGTGCGCGCTCGCGCGAGGCGAAGATGCAGGTCGAGCTGGCGCAGCTCACCTACATGCTCCCGCGCCTCACGCGCATGTGGACCCACCTGGAGAAGTTCCGCGGCGGTATCGGCATGCGCGGCCCTGGTGAAACGCAGCTGGAGACCGACCGCCGTCTCATCGGCCACCGGATTCGCGTACTCAAGGAGCGATTGGCCGAGGTGCAGCGCACCCGTGAGGTGCAACGCCATGGGCGGCGCGGGGAGTTCCGCGCGGCCCTCGTGGGCTACACCAACGCCGGAAAGTCCTCGATCCTGCGCGCGATGTCGGGGAGCGACGACATCTTCGTCGAGGATCGCCTCTTCGCGACGCTCGACCCGCTCTCGCGCGAGGTCGATCTCGGGGAAGGGCAGCGTGTCGTGCTCACCGACACGGTCGGGTTCATCCGCAAGCTCCCGCACCACCTGGTGGCGTCGTTCCGCGCAACGCTCGAAGAATTGCACGAGGCCGACCTGCTGCTGCACGTGATCGACGCGTCGCACCCCTCGTGGGAGGAACAGCGCGAGGTGGTCGACGACGTCATCGCTGACCTCGGCGCGCACGAGAAGCCGATGCTGTACGTCTTCAACAAGAGCGACAACCTCACGCCGGGCGAGGTCGAGGGGCTGGGGACGCGCGTGCAGCATCTCTTCCCCCACTCCGTCGTGGTGTCGTCGGTCGCACCGGGGGGGCTCGATCCGCTGCGCGAGGTGCTGCGCGAACGCGTGCGTCGATTCAAGCCGATGGTCGAGCTGCGCCTTGGTCATGGCGACGGAAAGCTGCTCGCCGAGCTGCACCGGACGGGCGAGGTCCTGGCGCAGCGCCACACGGAAGAGGGGATGTTCGTCCAGGTTCGACTGGACGAGGCGGCGCTCGGCCGGGCGCTGCGGGCCGGGGCGTCGGTGGTCGGCGCTGGAACAACCGCTGGCGCCAGCGCCTGAGCCGACTGACCTCGGCCCGGGCGTCGCACTTACTTTTCGCACATGCCAAGAGCACTCATCACCGGGATCACCGGGCAGGACGGCTCGTACCTTGCCGAACTCCTGCTCGAGAAGGGGTACGAGGTCCACGGACTCGTGCGACGCGCGTCCACGTTCAACCGCGGGCGCATCGACCACCTCGCGGTGGGGCCGTCGCACACCACGGGACGGTTGCACCTGCACTACGGCGACATGGCCGACGGCTCGTCGATGCGTCGCGTCGTCGAGTCCACCATGCCCGATGAGGTCTACAACCTGGCGGCGCAGTCGCACGTCCGCGTCTCGTTCGACCAGCCGGAGTACACCGCGGACATCGTGGCCACCGGGACGTTGCGCCTGTTGGAGGCCGTGCGGGAGCACATCGACCGCACCGGACGCCAGGTGAAGTTCTATCAGGCGGGATCGTCGGAGATGTTCGGGGCGACCGCGCCGCCGCAGCGGGAAACCACGCCGTTCCACCCGCGCTCGCCCTACGCGGTGAGCAAGCTCGCCGCGCACTGGTTCTCGGTGAACCACCGCGAGGCGTTCGGGATGTTCTGCTGCAACGGGATCCTGTTCAATCACGAGTCGCCGCGGCGCGGCGAGTCGTTCGTCACGCGGAAGATCTCGCTGGCCGTGGCCCGCATCGCCACCGGGACGCAGCAGAAGCTGGCGTTAGGCAACCTGGATGCACGGCGCGACTGGGGCTTTGCGGGCGACTACGTAGACGCCATGTGGCGGATGCTGCAGCAACCGTGGCCCGACGACTACGTGGTGGCGACCGGCGAGTCCCATTCGGTAAAGGAATTCGTGCAGGCCGCCTTCGCCCACGTGAACCTCGAATGGGAACGCTACGTCTCGCTGGATGAGAAGTACCTGCGCCCGTCGGAAGTCGACCACCTGCTGGGCGACGCGTCGAAGGCGCGCGAGAAGCTGGGGTGGAGTCCGACTGTGAGCTTCGAGGGGCTGGTGTCGATGATGGTCGACGCCGACCTCAAGGTCGCCGAGCGGGAGGCGCGGGTCGGGCGCTGACCCGCGCCGGCGAGGGATTCACCCCGCCGGCGGCCGACGGATAAACGAAACGCCCCTCGAAGCCGAGGGGCGTTTGACGTATCGAGAGTGGTCGCACAGGGACTCGAACCCCGGACCTCTGGTATGTGAGACCAGCGCTCTAACCAGCTGAGCTATGCGACCGGAACCTCGCGCCGACCCGCCGCGCGAGGGATCGGTACGTTAATGGGTCATCGGGGAGGGTGGTAGTAGGGGCCGGCGCTTTCGTCTGCGGCGGTGGCCTCGGTGCGCCGGCGCACTCGGTGGGTCCTTCGTGCGTGTTGGCGGCGCAGGTCGGCGTGCGCCCTTTCGCACCACCTCGCGGCGGGGGAGATTGCCGCTCCCCGATGCCGTGTGCCCCGCGTATCACCCCCGATGGCGCTCCTCTCCTTCCTCGATCGCGACCGTACCATCGCGCCCGCCGGCTTCTCGCGGTGGCGCGTCCCCCCGGCGGCGCTGGCGATCCACCTCGCCATCGGGCAGGCGTACGCGTTCAGCGTCTTCAACCTTCCGCTGTCGACGCTCAAGGGGATCACGTCGCGCGCGCCCGGCGACTGGGCGTTGACGACCATCGGCTGGATCTTCTCCGTCGCGATCGTCTTCCTCGGGCTCTCGGCCTTCACCTTCGGGCGATGGTTGGAGCAGGCCGGGCCGCGCAAAGCGATGTTTGCGTCGGCGGCGTGCTTCGGCGGCGGTTTCCTCGTCGCGGCGCTCGGCGTGCAGCTGCACGAGTTCTGGCTCGTGGTGCTGGGCTACGGCGTGATTGGCGGGATCGGGCTGGGGCTTGGCTACATCTCCCCGGTGTCGACGCTGATCAAGTGGTTCCCCGACCGGCCGGGAATGGCGACCGGGATGGCGATCATGGGATTCGGTGGTGGGGCGATGATCGGCTCGCCGCTGGCGGTGGCGCTGATGGAGCGATTCAGGACCCCGACGTCGATGGGGGTGACCGAGACCTTCGTGGTGATGGGGATCGCCTACTTCGTCTTCATGATGTTCGGGGCCTTCACCGTGCGGCTCCCCGCACCGGGGTGGGCGCCGTCCCTTCCGCGGGGCGAGGGGGCGCTCCGGCGCGCGCCGGTTGCGGCTGGCGGTGACGTGCACGTCGATCGCGCGATCCGCACGCCGCAGTTCTGGTTGTTGTGGGCGGTGCTCTGCCTGAACGTCACTGCGGGGATCGGCGTGTTGGGGCAGGCCTCGCCGATGATTCAGGAGATGTTCCCGGGGACAATCGGCGCCGGGGCTGCTGCTGGTTTCGTGGGGCTGTTGTCACTGGCGAACATGGCGGGACGCTTCGCCTGGTCCTCGGCGTCCGACCACCTGGGGCGCAAGCGGACGTACATGATCTACTTCGCCCTCGGCGCGGTGCTGTATGCGAGCGTTCCGGCGACCGGGCGCGCGGGATCGGTCGTCCTCTTCGTCGGCTTCTATGCGGTGATCATGAGCATGTACGGGGGCGGCTTCGCCACCATTCCGGCGTACTTGCGCGACGAGTTCGGGACGATGCACGTGGGGGCGATTCACGGTCGCTTGCTGACCGCGTGGTCGCTGGCGGGGGTGGCCGGGCCGGTGCTCGTGAACTACCTCCGCGAGTACCAGATCGGGCGTGGCGTGGCCCCCCGCGACGCGTACTCGGTCACGATGTACCTGATGGCGGCGCTGCTCGTGCTCGGCTTCGCGGCCAACTGGTTCGTGCGCCCCGTGGGGGCCGAGCATCACTTTGCGCGGGGGGCAGGGCGCGATCCTGTCCCGCTCCGTGAAGGGAGGCACTAAGCGATGGCGCCCGGTGAACGCTGGAAGCTGGTGGCCGCCTGGTTGGTGGTGGGCATCCCCGCCGCGTGGGGGGTGGCGCAGGTCATCGCCAAGTCCATGGCGCTCTTTCGTTAGGCGCGGAGGCGCTACGAACACGCTTGGGTGGCGCGGGATCGGTCGCCGCACGCTGAATGCGTGGCCGAAAACGCCGCGCCCCGCCGCCCGAACGTCCGGGCAGCGGGGCGCGTCCTGACCAACGGCATGGGCCCTCTGGGGCTCGAACCCAGGACCGACGGATTATGAGTCCGCTGCTCTAACCGGCTGAGCTAAGGGCCCGTCTGTGCAACGATACTCGCCGGCTCGCCGCGCCGCAAAGGCGCCCCGTGCGCCCGGTCCTCCTCGCCGCGTCGGCGCCCCGCAGCGCCCGGCGCCGCAGGCCCGCGCTCGACGCTACCCCTCGTTGGCGTGCGCGTCGTACGCCTCGACGATTTCCTCGGGAGTGACGGTCGCCGCCCCCAGCTTCCCGACTTCCACCCCGGCGGCGAAGTTGGCCACCACCGCCGCCTCCATCGGCGTGGCCCCCGCGGCCAGTGCGGTCGCGAGGTAGGCGGTGACGGTGTCGCCCGCCCCCACCACGTCGTAGACCTCGCGCGCGGTGGTCGGAATGCGTTGCACCTGGCCGTCCGGCGAGACGAGCGCCATGCCGCGCTCGCCCAGGGTGAGCAGCAGGTGGCGCGCGCCGAGCCGCTCGAGCGTGGCGGGGAGCGCGCCGGCATCGTCGAGGTGGACCGTCGCGCCTAACGCCGACTCCAGTTCGCGCCGGTTTGGCTTGAAGATCGTCGCCCCGCGATACGCGAAGAAGTTGCGGAACTTGGGGTCGACGACGATGGGGATGTCGCGCGCCAGCGCCCGGGCGATCGCGTGCGCGATCACGTCGGGGACCAGCACGCCCTTGTTGTAGTCCTCGAGCACGAGGGCGTCGGCGGTCGCCAGCACGCGGTCCAGGGCGGCGAGCACCTGCGCGACGTCGTCTCCGCTCAGGTCCCGGTCGTCCTCCTCGTCGAAGCGCACCACCTGCTGGGCGCGGGCGACCAGTCTCGTCTTGGTCGTCGTCGGGCGCTCCACCGGGATCAGGGCGCCGTCCTCCGACCCGATCTCCCGCAGCATCCGCCGCAGGCGCTCTCCGCCCTCGTCGCGCCCCACGGCGGCGACCAGCGTTCCGACCGCCCCGGCCGCGGCGACATTCTGGGCCACGTTGGCCGCCCCGCCAAGGGCGTACTTCCGGTCGCGCACCCGCACAACGGGGACCGGCGCCTCGGGTGAGATGCGCTCGACGTCGCCGCGCAGGTAGACGTCGAGCATCGCATCGCCCACCACGGCAACGTGCCGCCGGCGCATCTGCTCGAGGAGGGTGATCAGGCGCGCACGCGACACGTGCGAGGCCGGCGAGCTGGGACGGGGAGTCGACATGGCGACGGAAGCTAGGAGGACGCGTCCCGCAGGGTCAACCAATGTCGGCGAGATCTCCCCAGCACCCCTGATCGGTTCACGCCCCGATTATCTTCCCTGCGACCAGTCCAACCGGGCCGGCGATTCTCCAACCGGCGCTCGCATGCACTCCTACCAACTCGACGTCATCGTCAGCCGAGGGAACGCGATCGAATCGCGTCACCGGGTGCACGCGGCGGTGTGGGATGCGTCCGCCGGGCTCGTGGGGAGCGCGCGGGATCCCTTTCTCGTCTCGCCGTGGCGTTCCTGCGCCAAGCCGTTCCAGGTCCTGCCGTTTCTCGAGACCGGCGGTTTCGACGAGTTGGTCTGGGGCGATGACGAACTCGCCCTGGCGTGTGCCTCGCACGGCGGTGAACCGGAGCACGTGGCAATTGCCGGTCGCATGCTGCAGACGATTGGCATGGAAGAAGGGGACCTCGCCTGCGGGCCGCACGAACCGCTGTCGCGCCGCGGTGCGCGTATCGTGCGCGAGGCCGGCTACTCTCCGACGCGCCTGCACAACAACTGCTCGGGGAAGCACGCCGCGATGCTCGCTCGGGCGCACGTCTCGGGGTGGTCGACCCACGGCTACGAGCGCGACGGGCATCCGGTGCAAGGCTCGGCCCTGGAATCGGTGGCGCGCTGGACGGGGTCCCCTCGGACAAGATCGAGCGAGCCATCGACGGCTGCGGGGTCGTCGTGTTCGGCCTGCCGTTGGCCAACATGGCGCGCGCCTACGCCATGCTCGCGGCGAGCGCCACACGTGGCGACGAGCTGCCGTCGCGCATCGCCCGCGCGATTCGCACCCGCCCCATGATCTTCGGCGGAACCGATCGGTTCGACAGTACCCTGGTGGAGGAGACGTCGGGGCGCGTCATCGCCAAGATCGGCGCCGAGGGGATCCACTCGGCGGCGCTGCTCGACCTGGGGATCGGGGCGGTGGTGAAGGTCGAGGACGGGTCGATGCGCGCGCAGTTCCCGGCGCTCCTGCGCCTGCTGCAGCTGCATGGCGCGCTCCCCGATCCGTTGCCGGCGCGCCTGCAGGACTTCGCGCGCACGCGCGTGAAGAACACGCGCGGCGAGGTGGTGGGCGAGGTTCGCGTCGTCGACGGATGACGCAATCGGATGGTACGACCGGGAACGGAATGATGACGCCCGGGGCGGGCACGCTGCCTAACGTTGCGGGACTCGACGCCGCGCACGTCGCGATGGTGCGGCTGGCGGCGGCCATCGCCGGGGCCGGCGAGCCGGCCGTGCGCGACGCGCTGGCACAGGCGCTCGAGGCGGTCCCTCACGAGTGGGTGGAGGAAGTGATCCTGCAGTCGTACTTGTTCGCGGGGTTCCCCCGTGCGCTCAATGCCGCGCGCGAATGGCGCCGGTTGTCGGGACGTGCGGCACCGGTCACCGACGAGGGCGAGCGCTTCGACCAGGCGGCGCAGTGGAGCGCGGCGGGGGAGGCAACGTGTCGCGTGGTGTACGGTGCCACCTACGAACGCCTGCGGCACAACATCCGGGCGCTGCACCCGGCGCTGGATGCGTGGATGATCGTCGAGGGTTACGGGAAGGTGCTGTCACGGCCGCAGCTCGACCTGCGGCGCCGCGAACTCTGCATCGTCGCGGCGTGCGCGGCCGCGGGGCAGGACCGTCAGCTGCACGCCCACCTTCACGGGGCGCTCCATGCGGGCGCCAGCGTGGAGGAGGTGACCGGCACGCTGGCCGCCGTCACCGATTACATGGCGCCGGGGAATCCCGCGCGCTACCGCCTACTTCTCGAGCGCGTGGTGCACCAGGATGTTCATTGATCTCGTCGTCGTTCGCGTCGCTGCCGGCACCGGCGGGTCGGGGTGCGTCTCCTTCCGCCGGGAGAAGTTCTACCCGATGGGGGGGCCAGACGGTGGCGACGGAGGGCGCGGGGGCGACGTCATCGTCCGCGCCGATCGCAACCTGGCCACGCTGCTCGACTACACGTATCGCGACCAGTGGATCGCCGAGCGCGGGCAGCACGGCAGCGGGAACAACAAGACCGGGCGCTCCGCCGACAATCTCGTCCTCCCGGTCCCGCCCGGGACCGTCATTCGCGATCACGACTCGGGCGAGCGCGTCGGCGAGGTGGTCGAGCACGGCCAGGAACTCGTCGTCGCCAAGGGGGGACGCGGTGGGAAGGGGAACGCCTTCTTCGCCACCGCCACCCATCAGTCGCCGCGCGAGTGGCAGCCGGGTGAGGAGGGCATCGCCCGCACGCTCGAGTTGGAGCTCAAGCTCATCGCCGACGTCGGGCTGGTAGGAAAGCCCAACGCGGGAAAGTCGACGCTGCTCTCGGTCATCTCGGCGGCCCGCCCGAAGATCGCGGACTACCCGTTCACCACGCTGCAGCCCAATCTCGGCGTCGTGGCCCTGACCGATCATCGCACGTTCGTCGTGGCCGATATCCCGGGGATCATCGAGGGGGCACATGAGGGGAAGGGGCTCGGACTCCAGTTCCTCCGCCACATCGAGCGGACGCGACTCCTCGCCTTCCTGATTCCCATCGACGCCGAGGACTGGCAGGCCGAGTACGATCAGCTCCGTCACGAGGTCGAGCAGTACTCGCCCGAACTGGCGGCCAAGCCGCATTGCGTCGTCTTCACCAAGCACGACTTGCTGGGGGAGGAGTACATCCCCGAGATCGAGACGCCGGGAGCGTTCGGCCGCTACTCGATCAGCGCGGCGGCGCGCCAGGGGCTGGATACGCTCAAGGCCGAGTGGTGGTCGCAGCTGCTCGAGATGCGCAAGGCGAATGAGCGCGCGACGGAGAAGGCGGGCGATGCGGCACCGTCGTCGCTCGACCGCCCGGACGAGGCCGACCACACCGACGCGCATTCCTCTGACGCCGCCGACGACGCTGTCGACGCCTGACGAGCGCGCCGCACGCGCGGCGCCTGACGAGCGCGCCGCCGGGGCGGCGCCCGACGAGCGCGCCGCCGGGGCGGCGCAGGACGAGCGCGTGGCGGCGCTGGCGATCGCCGGCATCGCCGGGCTGGGGCCGGTGCGGATCACGCGGCTCGTCGCCGACGCTGGAGACGTCGCATCGGCGCTCAGCCGGGCCGTGCCCGACGCGCGCGAGCGAGAAGCGCTGCTCGCGCGGGCGCGCGCGGAGCTCGCCGACTTCGCACGGCGCGGCATCGACGTCGTCGGCATTGCCGAGTCGCGCTATCCGGCGCCGGTGCGCGACCTGGAGGATGCGCCCCCGGTCCTGTATGCGTTAGGCGCGCTCGCGCACACGGTGCCACCGGCGGTGGCGCTGGTGGGGTCGCGCCAGGCGACGGCGTATGGGCGGCAGGTGGCGCGTGACTTTGCCCGCCGCCTCGCATCCCGCGGGATCTGTGTGGTCAGCGGGTTGGCGGCGGGGATCGACGCCGAGGCACACGCCGCGGCCCTATCGGCCGGTGGACCAACCGTCGCGGTGCAGGGGACGGGGGTGGACGTTGCGTATCCGCGCAGCAACACCGCCCTGCATGCGCGCATCGCCCGCGAGGGACTCGTGCTCTCCGAGCTCGCACCGGGACGGCCGGCCCATGCCGGCGCCTTTCCTCGACGCAACCGCATCATCGCGGCACTCGCCGACGTGGTGGTCGTCGTGGAGGCCGGGGTGCGCTCGGGGGCGTTGATCACCGCGCAGTTAGGCGGGGAACTCGGACGCACGGTCGCGGCCGTGCCCGGGCCGATCGATGCGGAGGCGTCGCGCGGGGCCAACCAGCTTCTCCGCGACGGTGCGCAGGTCATCGCCTCGTTCGACGATCTGCTCGGACTGCTGGCGCTCACGCGGCGTGGGCGCGAGGGTGCCGCCTTCGCCACGCCAACCGCCGTCGACGACGAGGTGGCGTGCCGGTTGCCGCCCGATGTGCGGCCCGACTCGCCGGAGGGACGCGTGCTCGCCGTCCTTGCCCGCGGCGCGCAGGGCACCGACGACCTCGTGCGCGCGTGCGCCCTCTCGCCGCGCGACGTGGCCACGGCGCTGTGTCATCTCGAGGTGCATGGCGAGATCGCCTTCGACCCCTCCGGCATGGTGCGGATCGTCTCGCGAACGGCAATGGCGGGACGATGAGCGGATTGGTCGATGCACGCGGGGTGACGTTTCGTCACGTGTATGTGCACGTCCCGTTTTGTGCGCGGCGCTGTTCGTATTGCGACTTCTCCATCGCCGTGCGACGCGTTGTCCCGGTCGAGGACTTCGTGCAGGCCCTGGCCGGTGAACTGGCGGCGCGCTTTGGCGAGCCGCCGGCCCTTTCGCATGAACGCACGCGGATCGACACGCTCTACCTGGGTGGAGGGACGCCGTCCCGACTGGGGGGCGACGGGGTCGTCGACGCCATCGCCGCGGTTCGGCGCTACGCAAGCGTCGACGAGTCGACCGAAGTGACGATCGAGGCGAATCCCGAGGATGTCACCGCCGCGATCGTCGCCCAGTGGGTTGGGGCCGGCGTGAACCGTGTCTCGCTCGGCGTGCAGAGCTTCGATCCGCAGGTGCTCGCGTGGATGCACCGCACGCACGACGTGGCGGCGGTGCACGCCGCCGTGGACGCGCTCGCGGCCGGCGGGATCGCCAATTGGTCGCTCGACCTCATCTACGCGCTTCCGGGCGAAGTGCCGCGCGATTGGGCACGCGATCTGGACGCGGCGATCGCGCTCGAGCCTACACATCTCTCGGCGTACGGACTGACCGTGGAGAGTGGAACCCCGCTCGCGCGCTGGCGGGAGCGGGGGGCGATTCATGACGCCGACGAGGAACGGTACGAACGCGACTTCCTGCTGGCGCACGAGCGTCTGGCGGCGGCGGGGTTCGATCACTACGAGGTCTCGAATTGGGGGCGCCCTTCGCTCGAGTCGCGCCACAATTCGTGCTACTGGCGTGGTGTCCCGTATCTCGGCCTCGGACCGGCGGCCCACGGCTTCGACGGCGACACACGGCGATGGAACGAGCGCGAGTACGTGCGCTGGCTGGAGCGAACCCGCACGGGGAGTGACCCGATGGGCGGCTCGGAACAGCTCACGGAGAGCCAGCGCGCGCTCGAGGCGGTCTACGTCGGCCTCCGCACATCACAGGGAGTGATGATCGCCCTGTCGGACGCGCTCGTGGTCGATCGATGGATCGCGGAGGGGTGGGGCTCCGTCGCCGAGGGGCGACTTCGGCTGACCCCGCGCGGCTGGCTTCGTCTCGATGCGCTCGTTGCTGCCTTGACTGAGCATCGAAGTCGTTACTAGGTTTGGACTTATGGCGTCCCCTGAGCTGTCCGACCGCGAGCGGCGGGTCCTCGAAGCGGTAATCCAGAGCTACGTCGAAACGGCGGAGCCTGCAGGGTCGCGCACGATTTCGAAGCGCTTCGGACTCGGCGTGTCTCCGGCGACGATCCGGAACACGATGAGCGACCTCGAGGAAAAGGGGTATCTCTATCACCCGCATACCTCTGCCGGGCGCATCCCGACGGACATCGCCTATCGCCTGTACGTCGACACGCTGATGCGCGCGCAGGTGGTCCCGCGTGCCGACGCCGACCGCATCTCCGAGCACCTGTCGCAGAGCGGGGCGTCGGCGATCGAGGCGATCCTGCGCAAGGCCGCGCAGTCGCTGTCGATCGTTACGCAGGAGTTGGGGGTCGCACTCGGGCCGCGTCTCGACAATGCGGTGCTGCAGCGCCTGGAGCTCATTCGCGTGTCCAACGAGCGCCTGCTCCTCATGCTCACGCTGGGAGGGGGGGCGGTGCGGACGATCTTCGTCGAGGTCGACGGGCAGATCGCCGAGAGCGCGGTCGCCGAGGTGATGGTAGTGCTCAACGAGCGCCTGGCGGGGCTGTCGTTGCGGACGATCCGCGCCACGCTGGGTGAGCGCCTGCGCGACTCGAGCACGACGGCGGGGGTGAGCGAGCTGCTCAACGTCTTCGTGCAGGAAGGGGAGACGCTGTTCGACGTCGCGGGCGCCGGGGATGACGACGGCGTCGTGCTCGGGCAGGCGTCAGTGCTCGCCGAGCAGCCTGAGTTCAGCAGCGGCGACGGGATGCGTCGCCTCCTCGCGCTGACCGAGACGCGCGCGCAACTTGGGCAACTCCTGCGCGGACGTTCGGCGTCGCCCGGGATCTCGATCACGATCGGCAACGAGCATGGCGATCCGCGGCTCGAAAGCTTCACGATCGTAACCGCCGAGTATCGGGTTGGGTCGCTGAACGGTGTGATCGGGGTCATCGGCCCGACGCGCATGCCGTACGACAAGGTGATCGCTTTGGTGCGGCATACGTCGCTCCTGGTCTCCGACATTCTTCACTAGCAGAGCCGAGGCCCATGGCCGATTTCTATACGACGCTCGGCGTCGCGCGTGGCGCGTCCGACGACGAGATCAAGCAGGCCTACCGGAAGCTGGCCACCAAGTGGCATCCGGACCGGAACAACGGCTCGAAGGATGCCGAGGAGAAGTTCAAGGAGATCACCGAGGCGTATGACGTGCTGCGCGATGCCGACAAGCGCGCCGCGTACGATCGTTATGGCGAGGCGGGGCTGCGTGGGGCCGCAGGCGGGGCCAACTACCACCACGTCGACCTCTCCGAGGCGCTCAACATCTTCATGAAGGACTTCGGGGCGTTCTCCGGGCTGGGCGAGTTCTTCCAGCAAGGAGGGCGGCAGCAGCGCGGTGGCCCGCGCACGGGCCAGGACGTGAAGATCACCGTGGAGCTGACGCTGGCCGAGGTGGCCGCCGGCGTGACGAAGACCTTCACCGTCAAGCTGCTCGACGCGTGCGACAAGTGCGCGGGGAGCGGGGCCGAGCCCGGGACCAAGCCGCAGACGTGCCACACCTGCGCGGGGTCGGGCGAGGTGCGTCGGGCACAGCGATCGTTCTTCGGACAGTTTGTCTCGGTCGTCCCGTGCCCGATGTGTTCCGGTGAGGGAGTCGTCGTGACGGCGCCGTGCAAGAAGTGTCGGGGCGAGGGGCGCGTGCGCGGCGAGCACACGATCCCGGTGCAGATCCCGGCCGGTGTGTCGTCGGGGCAGTACATGACGTTGCGCGGGCTCGGCAATGCCGGGCCGCGTGGCGGCGGTCGTGGCGACATCCTCGTCGTGTTCGAGGTGGCTGAGGACCAGCGGTTCGAGCGCGATGGCGAGGACCTGTACACCGAGGTCCTGGTCTCCTATCCGCAGCTGGTGCTTGGCGCCGACGTCGACGTCCCGACGGTGACGGCGACGATGTCGGTGCGCATCCCGGCCGGGACGCAGAGCGGGCACGTCTTGCACCTGCGCGGACGGGGACTGCCGCGCGTGAACTCCTCGGGCGTGGGCGACCTGCACGTGCGGGTGCAGCTCTGGACGCCCGACGGCGTGTCGCGCGAGGAAGAAGAGCTGCTCAAGAAGCTGCAGACGCTCGCGGCGGCGCCGCCGGAGCAGGGGCGCTCGAAGGGGTTCTGGACCAAGATGAAGGAAGCGTTAGGCGCGTGACGTGGACCTCGCTGCGGGTCCATGCCCCTGGGCGGCTGGCGGACGCGTCGACCGCGATGTTCGCCGCCGGTGCGCAGGGGGTGCACGAGGACGGCGCCTCACTGGTCACGCACTTCCCGCCGGAGACGGACATCGCCGCGGTGATCCGGCAGGTGCAAGCGGCCGTCCCCGACGCGGTCTGCGAGACGTCGGCGACCGAGGCCATCGACTGGTCGGTGCACTGGCGCGACAAGCTGCACGCCCAGCAGGTCGGGCGCCTCACGATCGCCCCCACCTGGCAGGCGGATGGGTTGGACCCGGCCACCACCGTCGTGATCGATCCGGGGATGGCCTTCGGCACGGGGGACCATCCGACAACCCGCGGCGCGACGCGCCTCATGCAGGAGGTCGTGCACCCCGGGCTCGTCGTCGCCGACCTGGGCGCCGGGAGCGCGGTACTGTCGATTGCGGCCGCCAAGCTCGGTGCCTCGCGCGTTTTCGCGGTGGAGTACGACGCCGACGCGATCTCGAACGCCGAGGAGAACGTCGAGCGCAACGCCGTCGAGGGCATCGTCCACGTCTTCGAGGGCGATGCGACGGTCTTCCTCCCGCTGGTCGCCCCCGTCGACGTCGTGGTCGCCAACATCATCTCGTCGGTGCTCGTCGAACTGCTCCCCGCGATGCACGCTGCCCTTCGGCCAGGCGGGCACGCGGTGCTGGCGGGGATCCTGCTCGAGGAGAAGGAGTTCATGCTCGAGGCGCTGCACTCCGATGGCTGGCGACTGGAACGCGAGGACGTGGAGGACGTCTGGTGGAGCATCACGATCGCGAAGGCGTAGCCGCCTTCTACGTCCCCGACGAGTCGTTTGCCCCCGGGGTCTCGGCGTCGTTAGGCGAAGGAGTGCTGCACCACGTGCGCGTGCGCCGGCTCGGGATCGGGTCGCGCGTCGCGCTGCTCGACGGGCAGGGGCATCGCGCCGAGGGGACGCTGGTGCGACTGTCGAAGGCAGCGGCCATCGTTGAGGTGGAGCGCGTCGAGAGCCTCCCGTCGCTCCCGCCCGTCCACCTCCTCGTCCCCATCGCCGACCGCGACCGGATGTTGTGGCTGGCGGAGAAGTGCGCCGAACTGGGCGCCACCAGCTGGCGCCCCATCCTGTACCGGCGCTCGCGCAGCGTGAAGCCACGTGGCGAGGGGCCCACCTTCGTCGGCAAGATCAAGGCGCGCATGGCGGCGGCGCTCGAACAGAGCGGGGGAGGCTGGCTCCCTGCGATGTACCCGGAGGCGACCTTGTCGCGCGCGCTGGGCGCGCTCCCCGAAGGGCCTCGCCTCGTCCTCGATGCCGCGGGGAGCGCCATCCTCGGTCAACGACTCGCCCCCCCGGTGACGGTCGCGGTGGGGCCTGAGGGTGGGCTGGAGGACGAGGAGTTGGAAGAGTTCGAGCGCGCGGGATTCACCCGCGTGGCGCTGGGGGGACACATCCTGCGTTTCGAGACGGCAGCCATCGCTGGCCTCGCCATCGCCCGAAGCGCGATCGCAACCGTGGAGGGCGCACATGGCGACTGATTGCCTGTTCTGCCGCATCGTGAGCGGCGAAATCCCGGCCGGCCGGGTGGCGGAGAACGCCCACTGCATCGCCTTTCGCGACATCAGCCCCAAGGCGCCGACGCACATCCTCGTCATCCCGCGGGCCCACGTCCCGTCGCTCAATCAGGTGGAGTCGGCGTCGCTCGCTGGGGAACTCCTCCTGATGGCCGCCGCCGTCGCCAGGGCGGAAGGAATCGCCGAATCCGGCTATCGCGTGATCCTGAATACCAACGCGGACGGCGGGCAGACGGTGTATCATCTTCATGCGCATGTGATGGGGGGCCGCGCGATGGATTGGCCCCCCGGGTGACCACCCCCGGCGCTCCCTCCTCCGAGACTCTTCTCATGTCCTCGCTGCTCGACCGCGTCCAGTCTGAACTCAACGCCGCCCGCAAGGCGCAGGACAAGCCGCTCCTCCTGCTGCTGGGGACGATTCTGTCGGACATCAAGAACCGGGAGATCGAGCTCAAGCGGGCGGTGACCGACGACGACGCCCTCGAGGTCGTCCGGCGCGGGATCAAGCGTCGGCGTGAGTCGATCGAGATGTACACGACCGGGGCGCGCCTCGACCTGGCGGAGAAGGAATCCGCAGAGGTCGCGATGCTCGAGCGCTATCTTCCCCCGCAGGTCGATCCCGAAGAGATCCGCGCCGCCGTCCGTGCGGCGATGGCTGGCGGGGCGGCCAACGTGGGCGCGATCATGGGAAAGGTGATGCCGGCCTTCAAGGGACGCGCCGAGGGCGGGCAGATCAGCGCCATTGCGCGCGAGGAGCTCGCCGTACGCGGGTGACCCGAGTCCCTGGATCCCCGGGAGGCCCCATGCCCGGCGCCCCGCCTGGAGTGATTGGCTGATGAACGCGCACGCCCTTGCCGTCCTGCAGTTCGCCTCGGTCCTCGACGTCGTGGCTGGATACGCCTCGTCATCGTTAGGTGCCGCGCGCGTGCGTGCCCTGGCGCCGGCGACCTCGCGCGAACGGGTGGAGCGCGAGCTGGGCCGCGTGGCGGCGATGCGGGCGATCGTGAGCTGCGACGAAGGGTGGATCCCCGCCCCGATCCCCGACGTCGATCGTGCGCTCGCCCGCCTGCGCATCGAGGGGACACGGCTCGACGGTCGCGAGCTGCAACAGGCCGGTGTCCTCCTCCGCTCGTCGCGCATGACCGCCGAGGCGCTCCGCAGCACGAAGCGACCGGCGATCGCCCTCTCGGTCCTCGCCCCGCTGCGCGAGCGCCTGCACACCAATCGCAAGGCCGAGGACGAGATAGCACGGGCCCTCGACGACGACGGATCGGTGCGCGACGACGCCTCGCCGGCGCTGCGCCGGGTCCGGCGCGAGCTGCGCGGCGCCCAGGGGGAGCTGGTCTCGCTGCTGGAGCGGATCATGCACCGCCTGGAGCCGCACCTGCAGGTCACCGATGGCTCGGTGACGGTGCGCAACGGGCGCTTTGTCATTCCCGTGCGACGCGAGGGGCGTGGGGCCGTGGGCGGGATCGTGCACGACGCGTCGGGGACGGGGGCGACGCTCTTCGTCGAACCGCCGGCCGCCATCGAGGCGTGCAACCGCATTCGCGAGTTGGAGGCCGAGGAGATGCGCGAGGTCGATCGCATCCTCCTGGCGCTCACCGACGCCATTCGTCCCGACCAGCCGCTCCTGCGCGATGCGCTCGAGGCGCTCGTCCTGCTCGATGCGCTGTATGCGCGGGCGCGCTACGCCGTCGCCGCCGCCTGCGGGCAGGCGCGCCTGCGCGAGGCCGGGAGCGGCTTCCGGATCCTCGACGGTCGGCACCCGCTCCTGCTGGCCCAGGGGGTCCCCGTCGTGCCGTTCACCCTGGCCATGGAGCCGGCGGAAAAGACGCTCCTCATCTCCGGCCCCAACACCGGCGGCAAGACGGTCCTGCTCAAGGCGCTCGGCCTCATGTCGCTGATGCTGCAGTCGGGGATCCCGGCGCCGGTCGGCGACGAGAGCGAGGTGGCGCTCTATGACGACGTCTTTGCCGACATCGGCGACGAGCAGTCGATCGAGGCGTCGCTGTCCACCTTCAGTGCGCACGTGAAGAACCTGGGCGAGATCCTGCGCTCGGCCACCGCGCAGTCGCTGGTCCTCGTCGACGAGCTGGGGTCGGGGACCGACCCGCTGGAGGGGGCGGCGTTAGGCGGGGCGATCCTCGAGGCGCTGACCACGCGCGGGGCGATGACCGTGGCCACCACGCACCTCGGCGCGCTCAAGGAACTCGCCACCGAGGTCCCCGGCGTCATCAACGCCTCGCTGCAGTTCGACGCCGTGGCGCTGGCGCCCACGTATCACCTCATCAAGGGGATCCCCGGGCGTTCGTACGGCATCAGCATCGCGCGTCGGCTCGCCCTCCCCGATGATGTGCTCGCCCGCGCCGAGGAGCGCATCCCGACGGTCGAGCGCGACGTGAACGCGCTGCTGCAGTCGCTCGAGGCACGCGACAAGCTCCTCGCCGAACGCGAGCGCGACGTGACAGCATCGCTGGCCAGCGCACAGGAGCGCGCGCATCGCCTGGCGGAGCGCGAGAAGGCGGTGCGCGAACGCGAACGATCGGTGGAGCGCGAATCGCGCAAGGACGCCCGCAAGTACCTGCTCGAGGCGCGCAGCACGATCGAGAAGACGATCCGCGACCTCAAGAAGTCGAAGGACGATGCCGTGCTCGAGGAGGCGGCGCGCACCGCCCGGCAGAAGGTCGAAGCGATGGCGACCAAGCAGGGCGAACGGCTCGAGCAGCTCGAACGCGAGTCGACGAACCAGCAGCGCCGCGCCCCTCGACCGCGCGACGACACGCCGATCGTCGCCGGCGATTATGTGCAGGTTCTTCCGCTCGACGGCCGGATTGCGCGCGTGCTGGAGGCGCGTCCCGGCGATGTGCTCGTGGCGATGGGGTCGATCAAGCTCACCTACCCGCGCGATGTGGTGCGTCGCGCGGCCCCCGAGCAACGCCCCGCGGCGACCGCCGTCGCCTTCACGGGAGACCTTCCCGAGGAGCACGTTCCGACGGAGATCGACCTGCGCGGCCAGCGCATGTTCGACATCGACGACCTCCTGCTGACGGCGCTCGACGCGGCGATTCGCGCCGACCTGCGATCGGTGCGCATCATCCACGGCAAGGGAACGGGGGCGCTGCGCGACCGCGTGTCGGAGATGCTGCGCAAGGATACGCGCGTGAAGAGCTTTCGCCTGGGGTTGTGGAACGAGGGAGGATCGGGCGTGACGATCGCCGAGCTGTGACGGTACCGCGCCTAACGCCGACGTCCCACGTGAGCGCCACGTGATCCCCGACGAGGAAGTCGAGCGGGTTCGCGAGGCCGCGGACATCGTCGCCATCATCGGCGAGTATGTCCCGCTCAAGGGGCGCGGGGGCAACTACCGCGGCCCGTGCCCGTTTCACCAGGGCGTCAACCGCAACTTCTCGGTCTCGACCACCAAGGGGAAGTTCTACCACTGCTTCGTCTGCAAGGAGTCGGGTGACGTCTTCTCGTTCCTGCAGAAGCGGCTTGGGGTAGACTGGCCGACCGCGGTGCGCATGGTGGCGGAGAAGAGCGGAATCGAACTGCACGAGACGAAGGCGCGGCGCGAGGGGCCCGACCCACGCGAACCGCTCTGGGAAGCGAACGCCGCCGCGCAGCAGTACTTCCAGCGGATCCTGTGGGAAGACGACCTGGGGGCCGCGGCGCGCGAGTATCTCGCCTCACGCGACATCAGCCGCGCCGTCGCCGATCGTTTCGGCCTGGGCTTCGCGCCGCGCGAGATCGGGCTGATGCGCGCCTACCTCGCCTCCATCGGCATCGAGGACGCGCGCATGCTGGAGGCCGGGCTCCTGGTCAAGCGCGACGAAACAGAAGAGCCGCGCCCGCGCTTCCGTGCCCGCCTCATCTTCCCGATCCACGACGTCTCGGGACGCATCGTCGGCTTCGGGGGGCGCCTCATCGGCCCAGGGGAACCCAAGTACCTCAACTCCGCCGAGTCGACGATCTACTCCAAGGGGCGGCAGCTGTACCACCTGCACCAGGCGCGCAACGCCATCCGCAAGGCCGACCGCGCCATCGTCGTTGAGGGGTACTTCGATGCGGTGCGGCTGGCGGCCGCGGGGGTCGAATCGGTCGTGGCGCCGTTAGGCACGGCGATGACGGCGGAGCAAGCGCAGCTGCTCGTACGCTACTCGAAGAACATCTACCTGCTCTACGACTCGGACCAGGCCGGGCTCAAGGCCACCTTCCGCTCGGGCGACGAGCTGCTGGCCGAGGGGGCGACGGTGCGCGTCGTCTCCCTCCCCGACGGCGACGACCCCGATTCCTTCGTGCAGAAGCGGGGGGGCGACGCGCTGGAACGGCAGGTCAAGGACGCCATCGACGTCTTCGAGCGAAAGATCCAGCTCCTGGAGCGCGGCGGCTGGTTTGCCGACCTCACGCGCCGCCGCTCGGCGGTCGATCGGCTGTTGCCGACCATCCGGGCGACCCGCGACCCGGTCATGCGCGACATCTACCTCGCACGGGCGAGCGAGGTCTCGCACGTGGGGCGCGACGTGCTGCAGCGGGAAGTGGAGGAGGGGGGAAGTGGAAGCGACGTTAGGCGGAGCTCCGCGCCGTCACGCGGCGCGCGTCCTCCGTTGCGGTCGTCCGGGCCCGATGACCGCGAGGGGCCGCCACCGCGCGAGGCGGAGGACGAGCCGCCGGCGGAATGGTCGGGCCCCGAGCCGCTCCGGTGGCGACCGCCGGGGACCCTCGCGCGGAAACGCCCCATCCGAGCGTCCGCCGCGCGTGACGGAGCGACGCATCGTCGCCGTCGCCGCCGAGCGCTACCTCGTGACGGCCATGCTGCGGTCGGCGGCGGCGCTGGAGCGGATCCTGGAACGACTGGGGGCGGAGTCGTTCTACGAGCCGCGCCTGCGGGAGATCGTCGAGACATTGCGCGACTTGGGGTCCAATGAGCACGTTGACCAGGTGGCCGAACGCCTGAGTGCCCCCGCGGTCGCCCTGATGGACGAACTCCTGTCCGTGCCCGACAACATCCTCAACCTCGATCGCACCGTGGAAGATTCGCTCGCGCGAATCGAGGAGCGGCGGCTGCAGGAGCGGAACAGCGAGATCGACCGGTTGATGACGCTGGCGACGGACGAGGAGAAGACCGCGCTCATGACCGAGAAGCGCGAGAATGCGCGCCAGGTCCGGGAGCTGTCGGCGTTCCGAACGAATGCCTAGCGAACGAATGTGGGAACGGTCGAGTGCACGCCACAGGCCCGGCGTCGGTCCGGTTGAGGCATGCAGAACGGAGTGGAGGAGCGTGGCGAAGGCGTAGCAACCGCAAGTCGAGTGCGACGTGTCCGCGTCGCGCGCGACTGGCGAGTGCCCCAACCCAGGAGGAGCTGTGCACGCGGAGCTGGTAGCCCTGTTGCAGTTGCAGACCGAGGATGACGTCGTGGACGGGATCGTCACGCGGATCGAGGCGATCGCCCCTCGCATCGCGGCGCTGGATGCGGCGCGCGCGAAGGCCGCCCGCCAGCTCGAAGTCACGCTGGCCCAGCTGGGCGAGGCGGAGCGCAAGCAACGCGAGGTGGCGAACCTCGTCGCCGAGCACCGCCAGCGGGTGGAGCGCAACGCCGCGCAGTTCGACCTCGTGAAGAACATGCGCGAGGCCACCGCCGCCGAGCAGCAGGTCGAGGCGGGGAAGCGCATGCTCAGCGAGGGTGAGGCCGGGCTTCGCGACATCGAGCAGACGGTCACTTCCATCCGCAACGCCGCCGAGGCGCATCGCGCCGCCCTGGCCGAGTTCGATGCGACGCAGGAGGAGAAGCGTGCGGTGATCGACGGCGAGAAGGCGGCGCTCGATGCTCAACTCGTGACGGCGCGCGCCCGGCGCGAATCCGCCGCCACCCAGGTCCCCGCGTCGATGCGCTCGACGTATGACCGCATTCGTTCTCGGCGCCACGGAAAGGTCGTCTTCGCCGTCACGTACGGTGCGTGCGGGTCGTGCGACACCTCGATCCCCGTCCAGCGCGGCAAGCAGATGCAGGCCAAGGGGACGATCGAACTGTGCGAAGGGTGCGGGATGCTCCTCTACGCAACGGAATGATGCGGCAGGCCGCGTAGCGCGCGTTACGTTTCGGCGATGACCGCCCCCGCCACCCGCGCCCGAATCGCCCCGCGCTGGCATCGTCCGGAGCCGCCCGACGGGCAGCTCGTGGCGGCGCTCGCCGACGCCCTCAAGCTCCCGCCCATGGTCTGCGAGCTGCTCGTGGCCCGTGGCCACGCCGACGCGGAGGAGGCGAAGCGATTCCTGCGCCCGCGGCTCGAGCAGTTGCACCCGCCGGGCGCGATGCTGGGGATGGACGCGGCGGTCGATCGGCTCGCACGCGCCATCACGGGCGGAGAGACGATCCTGGTGCATGGCGACTACGACGTCGATGGCATCTGTTCGACGACGATCATGGTGCGCGTGATTCGCCACCTGGGGGGCACGGCGATCCCGTTCCTCCCGCACCGCCTGCACGACGGCTACGACCTGGGGGACGCCGGGGTGAAGGCCGCCCGCGACGCCGGCGCGCGCGTCGTCCTCACCTGCGACTGCGGGACGAGTGCGCACGACGCGATCGACGCGCTCACCGCGAGCGGCATCGATGTCATCGTCTCCGACCATCACCTCCCCAGCCGGCCGGTGCCGACGTGCCTCGCGGTCCTCAACCCGCAGCAGCCGGGGTGCGCGTACCCCGACAAGGGACTGTGTGCCGCCGGTGTCGCCTACAAGCTCGCCGTGGCGCTGCTGGCCGCGTTAGGCGGCCACGAGCACGTGGCGTTGCACCTGCTGGACCTCGTGGCGCTGGCCACCATCGCCGACGTGGCGCCGTTGCGCGGCGAGAACCGGATCCTCGTCCGCTTCGGCCTCAAGCTCATGGCCGAGACGCGGCACGCCGGGCTGCGCGCCCTCATGGAGGCGTCGGGGCTCGAGGGCAAGGCGCTCACCGCCGGGCGGGTCGGATTCATCCTCGCCCCACGCCTCAACGCCGCCGGCCGCGTCGGGCACGCGATGCGCGGCGTGGAACTCCTGCTTGCGACCGACCAGGGCGAGGCCAACCGCATCGCCCGCGAACTCGAGGAGATGAACCGGGCGCGCCAGGAGCTCGATCGCGCGACGCTCGATGCCGCGCGCGCCATGGCCGATCGCCTCGACCTCGACGAGACCTGGGGGGTCGTCCTCGGCGCCGACGGGTGGCACCCGGGGGTCATCGGGATCGTGGCGTCTCGCCTCGTCGAGGAACTCGCGCGTCCGGTCTTCATGGTGGCCCTCGACCGTGGGGTGGGGAAAGGATCGGGGCGATCGATCAGCGCCTTCGACCTGCACGGCGCCCTCACCGCGTGCCGCGACCTGTTGGTGCGCTACGGCGGACATCGCGCGGCGGCCGGCATCACCATCGATGCCGAGCGCATGCCGGCCTTTGCCGAGCGCTTCAACGCCGTGGCGCGAGAACGGCTGACGCTCGACGACCTCGTCCCGCGTGTCCGCGTCGACCTCGAGCTCCCGCTCGAATCCATCACCGGCGACCTCGAGACGCTGCTCAAGCACTTCGAACCGTTTGGCGTGGGGAATCCCGCCCCGGTCCTTTCGTCGCGCGGCGTGAGGCTCGCCACGACGCCGCGCGTGGTGGGGCAGGGGGGGCTCAAGTTGCAACTGGCGAGAAGCGGGGGGACGCTCGAGGCGATCGGCTGGGGGATGGGAGAGCTGGCTCGCGACCTGTCGCCGGCGTCGCCGGTCGACGTCGCCTATCGCCTGGAGCGCGATACATACGGTGGCACGTCGCGCCTCGTGGCGCGTCTGGCCGACGTGCGCGCCTAACGGTGCGGATCATCGCCGGCCGCTGGCGCGGTCGCACGATCAAGGCTCCCCGCGACGCACGCGTGCGTCCCACCGGCGATCGCGCGCGCGAGGCGTGGATGAGCATCCTGCACCCGGAACTCCCGGGGGCGCGCGTCATCGACTTCTTCGCCGGCTCGGGGGCGCTTGGCCTCGAGGCGCTCTCGCGCGGCGCCGCGTCCTGTGATTTCGTCGAGATCGCCCTTCCGTCGCTGCGCGCCATTCGGGAGAACGCCGAAACCCTCGGTGCCTCGCCCGCCGAGATGGCGGTGCACCGCACGGATGCCATCCGCTTCGCGCAGAAGCTCCCGCCGCACGCCTACGACATCGCCTTCGCCGATCCCCCGTACAACCTGGGGCTCGCCCCGCGTCTCGCCGAGGTTTGGCTGGCGACGCCGTTTTCCGAGGTGCTCGGCGTCGAGCATGACGTCCACGAGGCGATGCCGGCGGGTGCGGTGATGCGCAGCTACGGTGGGACGGCGGTCAGCATCTATCGCGCGCCAGCCGGTGCCTCCGGCGCGACGGTGTCCGAAGCGGGCGTCGAGGGCTCCGACGGCGCGAACGACCGCGCCGCCCCCGCTGTCGCCGATGGCGAGATCGTCGCCCCCGGTTAGAATTCCCCGCGAGTCGCCCCTCCCTCACTTCGCCCTCGCATGCCCCGCATCGCGATCTACGCCGGTTCCTTCGATCCCCTCACGCGCGGGCACGAAGACCTGATTCGCCGCAGCCTGAGCTTCGTCGACCAACTCATCGTCGCGATCGCGGTCAATCCGGCCAAGCAGCCGCTGTTCACCTTCGAGGAGCGCGCCACCTTCATTCGCGACGCGGTCGGCGACGACCCGCGGGTCGAGGTTCACCAGTTCCAGGGGTTGCTCGTCGACTTCGCGCACCAGATGGGGGCGCGCCTCTTCATTCGCGGCCTTCGCGCCGTGAGCGACTTCGAGTACGAGTACCAGATGGCGTTGATGAATCGCCACCTGTCGTCCGACCAGGAGACCGTCTTCATGGTCCCCTCCCTCGACACGACCTACATCAGCGCGTCGCTGGTGCGTGAGGTGGCGCGATTCGGCGGGAAGCTCGAAGGGCTGGTGCATCCGAGCGTCGCCGAGGCGCTGCGGCAGAAGTTCGAGACGCGTTAGGCATGTCCGGCGTGCAGGGGTTCGTCGGCGCCCTTCGTCGCCGGGCGGCGGAGCGGCCGGTACGCATCGCCTTTCCCGAGTCGCACGACCCGCGTGTCCTGGCAGCGGTGGAGGTCCTGCGCCGCGAACGCATCGTCGAGCCGGTGTTGATCGCCTCGCCTGACGCCGATCGCGCGGCGCTCGCCGCGCTTGGCGTGGAGGTCCTCGACCCGGTCACCGACGTCAGGCGCGAGCGGACGACGGCCTCGCTCGTCGAACGGCGCCGCGGGCGACCGCTCCCGTCCGGCGAGGCCGAGCGGCTGGCGCAATCGCCGCTGCTCTTCGCCGACGACCTCGTCAGGCACGGTGAGGTGGAGGGGTGCGTGGCCGGCTGTGTGCACACCACCGCCGAGGTACTCCGCGCCGCCCTCTGGCTCGTGGGGGCGGCCGATGGCGTGAAGACCGTCTCCAGCGCCTTCTACATGGACGTCGCCCCGTTCCGCGGCGACGAACGCGAGGTGCTCACGTTCACCGATTGCGCGGTGATCCCGGCGCCGACCGCGGAACAGCTGGCCGACATCGCCCTGGCCGCCGCCGGCGATCGCGCCCGCATCGTCGGTGATACGCCGCGGGTGGCCTTCCTCTCGTTCAGCACCATGGGGAGCGCGTCCGCCCCGTCGGTTGAGCGCGTGCGCGAGGCGCTGGCGCTCGTGCGCGCGCGTGATCCGGGGCTGGCCGTCGATGGCGAACTTCAGGGCGACGCGGCGCTCATCGCCGAGGTCGGCGCTCGTAAGGCACCCGGGAGCCGCGTCGCCGGGGGGGCCAACGTCCTGGTCTTTCCGTCGCTGGACGCCGGCAACATCGCCTACAAGTTGGTCGAACGGCTGGCGGGAGCCGCGGCCATCGGCCCGATCCTGCAGGGGCTCGCTCGTCCGTGCAACGACCTGTCGCGCGGCGCGTCAGCCGACGACATTATCAACGTTGCCGCGGTCACGGCCCTACAGGCGCGTCATCCCGCCTCCGGCCGCGGCGGACCTTTGGGAGGAATCGCATGAGCTTCGCCATCAAGAAGCAGGGAGCTGTTTGCATCGTCGACGTCGAGGGGCAGCTCATCGTGGGGAATCGCCAGGAGCTGAAGCAGAAGGTGCTGGACGAGTTGGAGCGCGGCGAGCGGAAGTTCCTCGTCGACTTCAGCCAGACCGGGTACATCGATAGCTCCGGCCTCGGCGTCCTCGTCTCCCTGTCGAAGAAGATCCGCGAGGCGGGGGGCGAGTTGCGTCTGGCGAATCTCAACGACGACCTCAAGACGCTCTTCGAACTGACCAAGCTCGACACCCTGTTCCAGATCTCGGGGAACCGCGACGAGGCCCTGCGCACGCTCTGAGCGACCGGTGCCCATTCACCGACCTGCGCCCGGGCCGTCGGGGCAGCTCCCGGCGCCAGGGTGCGCGCGCGTGACGTCGAGGGGTGCCGCGCGCGTTTGTCATGTGATGAACGACCCCGCTGATCGTTTCCCGATCGATGCCGTCCTGGCGGATGCCGGCTTTCCGCTGGACGTCCGCATCCCTTCCGACCTGCGCTACATCGAGCGGGTGGTCGGGGTCGTGTCGCGTACCTGCGCCGCGCTCGACTTCCCGGCGCGCGCCTGCAACCTGCAGGTCCCGGTGGCCC
The DNA here is from genome assembly GCA_016719105.1 of Gemmatimonadota bacterium. Taxonomy (NCBI): domain Bacteria; kingdom Pseudomonadati; phylum Gemmatimonadota; species Gemmatimonadota bacterium. The sequence continues at coordinate 544,340 of JADKAQ010000001.1, forward strand.
TCACCGAGGCCATCTCCAACGCGATCATCTACGGCAATCGCGAGGACGTGAGCAAGCGGGTCCGCGTCCGCGCCCTGGTCAACGATCGGGCGCTCGTCATGGAGGTCTCGGACGAGGGGGTGGGCTTCGACATCGCGATGTGCATGCACGACCCGTCCGACGCGGGTTACCTCGAACGCGAGGACGGGCGCGGGCTCTTCCTGATGACCCGCCTGATGGATCGTGTGGAGCGGTACAACGACGGCGGCAACGTCGTGCGCCTCACCTTGCACCGGCCGTGAGGGAACTCGTCTCGGTCCTCGAGCGATTCGAGGACGTCACCGGGGTGAAGGCCGTCGTCTGGACACAGGCGAACGATCGCTCGCCGATCGTCCCCGAGTACGGCGAGTGGCACGAACCGGTGCCGCGGGTCCTCGACCTGCTCGCTCCGGGGGCCCCACCGGCCGAGATCGAGACGGAGGACGGGGTCCTGCTGGCGGGCGCCGTCCCGGGGCCGCGTCGCGCCTGGGTCAGCGTGGGACCGTGCACGGGGCAGCGCACCGAGCCCGCCGCCTGCCTCGAGTTCCTGCTCCCGATCGTTGGACACTTCTTCCAGTCGGCACTCGAGGTCGAACACGCCGCCTACGAACTCGCCGAGCGGTACGAGGAGATCAACCTCCTCTACACCACCAGCGAGATCCTTGGCCGCACCGTCTCCCTCGAGGAGGCGGCGGCCCGCATCCTGGAGGAGATCTGCGAGACCGTCGGCGCTCGCCGCGCGGCGATCCTCGTTCACGATCGCGTGACCGATACGCTGCAGGTCGTGACGGCGCTCGGCTTCGAGGCCGCCGACGCGCCGCCGATCGGAACGCAGGATCCGGCCGCCGTGTCGGCCAAGGTCTTCCGTGACCAGCGGGCCCTCATCCTCGAGCCCGGGGAGTACCCGTGTGACGCCGAGTCGCAATTCCGGAAGGGGGCGCTCCTCTCGGTCCCCATCCTCTGGACCAACCCCAATCCGCATGGGGCGATCCCGTTAGGCGTGGTGAACTTGTCGGAGCGGCGGAGCGGGGAACCGTTCAGCGCCGGCGACGAGAAGCTCGTCACCGCCATCGCCACGCAGATCGGCACGGCCATCCAGAACGCCCGCCTCGTGCGCTCGTCGCTCGCGCAGCAGCGCCTGCAGCAGGAGATGCAGCTGGCGAATGACCTGCAGATGAAGCTCCTCCCGGATACGCGGCTCTTCGCCCCCGAGGCGCTCGTCTCGGCACGGGTCGTCCCCGCGGACAGCGTCGGCGGCGACTTCTATCATCTCTTTCGGCTTGGCGGCGGGCGCATCGGCGTGATGATCGGCGACGTGTCGAGCCACGGCTATCGGGCGGCGCTCATCATGGCGCTCGTCATGAGCGCCTCGTCGATCCACGCACAGGCGACCGTCGACCCGGCGGAGATGCTCGACGCGCTTCTCGCCACGCTCCGTGAGGAGCTGGAGAGCACGGAGATGTTCATCTCGGCCTTCTACGCCGTCCTCGACCCGGCGCACGGCACGATGCGCTATGCCAACGCCGGGCATCCGCACGCCTTCGTCATCGACGGCGAGGGCAACCTCGAGCGGCTCGCGGCGCTCGACCCGCCGTTAGGCATGAGCCCGCAGCATCCCTCGGTGCGCGAACGCGCGTGGGCGCCGGGGACGGACGTGTTGCTGCTGTTCACCGACGGCATCTCGGACGCCCGCAACCGGCTGGACGTGCGTCTCGGGGAAAAGCGGGTGCTCGATACGGTGCGGGCGTCGCGGCGCGAGCATCCCGACGTCATCGTGGAGCGGGTCTTCGCGGCATTGCGGGCCCACGCGGGCGAAGCGATCCGCCGGGACGACCTCACGCTCCTCGTGGCGCGCACGTAGCGCGCATCGCGCGCGCCGTGGCATGAGCCAGCCTCCGCGTCCCTCGCTCCCGCCAGCGCGCAAGCGACTGGGGCAGCACTTCCTCACCGACCGCTCGGCGCTCGAGCGCATCGTGCAGGCCATCGACCCGCGCCCGGGCGAGACGATCGTCGAGATCGGCCCCGGGCGCGGCGCGCTCACCGATCTCCTCGCCGCGCGTGCCGAGCGACTCGTTTGCGTCGAGGTCGATCCGTTGCTCGTCCCGATCCTCACGGCGCGATATGCCGATCGTCCCCACGTGACGATCGTCGAGGGCGACGTGCTCGAAGTCTCGCTTCCTTCGCTCGTGGAGGGGAGCTGGGCCCTGGTCGGCAACGTGCCGTACTACATCACGACGCCGATCATCTTCCAAGCGCTTCGAACGCCGCGCCCGTCGCGCATGGTCTTCCTCGTGCAGCGAGAGGTCGCGGAGCGTGTCGCCGCCGCCCCCGGTGACGACGCCTACGGCGCCCTCTCGGCCAATGTGCAAGCATTGGCGCACGCCGAGGTGGTGGCCCGGGTACCCGCCGGGGCTTTCTATCCGCGCCCCAAGGTCGACTCGGCGATCCTGCGCCTGACGCCGCGCGCCGATCCGGTCGTGACGCCCGAGGAGGAGGTCGCCTTCTCGCGCATGGTGCAGGGGGCGTTTGGCCAGCGCCGCAAGCAGATGCGTCGCGTGGTGCGCGAGCTCTTTGGCCTTGGGGCCGAGGCGGCCGAAGCGCTGCTCGCGCGCTGCGGTATCGACGTCGCGCTGCGCCCGGAGACGCTGTCGCCCGAGGCCTTCGCCCGGATCCTGCGCGCCGCGCCGACGGCGCCGCGCGACCCCTCACGTTAGGCCGACAGGCGCACGAGCGGCTCCGTTGTCAGGGCGTCGTGCGGCCGCCCGTGGTCAGCGCTCGTGCTCGCCGCCGATCGGATGGTCGTTTGCGCCACTCGCATGGTCGCGCTCGCGGCTGGTCAGCGCGTAGCTCAACCCCTCGAGCTCCATCGCCATGTTCACGTTGCGCACCGTGATGTGGGCGGGGAGGTGCAGCTGCACCGGGGCGAAGTTGAGAATGGCGCGCAGCCCCGCCGCCACCAGGCGTTCCGCAATGCGCTGCGCCTCGTCGTCGGGGACGGTGAGGACGGCGATGTCGGGGTGTTCCGCGACGAGATCCTGTTCGAGATGGGCGATGTCGCGCACCGTGTGCTCTTCCCATCGACTCCCGACCTTGCGCGGGTCGGAATCATAGACGGCCTCGACGTGGAAGCCGCGCTGCCGAAAGCCGCGGTACTGCGCGAGCGCCGTCCCGATCTTGCCTGCGCCGATGATGATCACGCGCCATTGACGATCGAGCCCGAGAATGTCGCGGAGCGCCGCGGTGAGCTCGAGCGCAGGATAGCCCAGCCCGCGTTTGCCGAACGAACCGAAGAACGAGAGGTCCTTTCGAACCTGCGCCGACGTCGTACCGCCGCGCCGCGCCAACTCCTCGCTGGAGATGGTGCGTACGCCGCGACTCACCGAATCCTCGAGGAAGCGGAGATAGACGGAGAGACGGCGGACGGTGCTATCGGCGATGCGTTTCACGGCGGTCGGCGCGGCTTGTGAATTCATTCACAAGGTAAACGCTCCTGAGGATCGTCACCAGACGCGCGTTGCATCCGGCGCCACTGCAACAGGTTACCGCGGCCCTTTTGCGTGTCGTCGAGGGCGGGGGGCCGGCGCGAGCCGACTGTCGGACGTGCGCTTAGTTTGTGCGCATGTCCGCTCACCTCCTGCCCGTCCCCCGGTACTGGCCATCGTCCGCGCCGCGTGCCGCACGGCATACATCGCCGCGCGCACCCTCGCGTGCATGCCTGCGGGAGCACGGCGGGGAGCTCGCACTCCGCGTGGGCGTGTCGCGTCGGAGGCGGCACCATGAGCGTGTCGGAGCCGGCGTGCCGCTGCTTGGGGGAGAGTCATGGCGGTGAGGGGAATCGACGCGGTGACGCCGGATTCGCTACTCCTGATGCGCGCCCGCGAGGTGCTCTCGAGTGGCCCGGTGGACGCCGTCTCCTTGATGGAGCGCGTCTGTTCGCTCCCCAGCGCCCCGCCGCGCGTGGCCGAGCGTCTCGCCGAGGCGCTCTTCGGTCGTCATGCCGACTTCGTGCGCGAGGCCGATGGGCGGTGGGCGTTGCGGCCCGACGAGAATGGAATCCGCTCCATAGTGGCGCCACCGGCGTCCGGGGTGGAGGGGCCGGCGCGTACGGTGCGCGAGCGGCGCGAGGCCGCCGCGAACGCGGCTCGTGCCGCGGATGACGTCGCGCTGCGCGACCTGCGGTTCGCCGTCGTCGACGTCGAGACGACCGGGACCTCGCCGTCGCAGCGGGACCGGGTGACCGAGATCGCGATCGTGCAGGTGGCTGGACTCGAGGTGTCCGACTGCTACGAGACGCTGGTGAACCCCGAGCGCGCCATTCCGCCGGCAATCATCGCGCTGACCCGGATCACCGAGGAGATGGTGCGGCACGCCCCGCGGTTTGCGCAGGTGGCGCCCGACGTGGTCGGGCGGTTGCGCGAGCGCGTCTTCGTGGCGCACAACGCCTCCTTCGACTGGCGCTTCGTGTCGCACGAAGTGCAGCGCGCGGCCGGTGTGGCCCTGACCGGTGAGCAGCTGTGCACGGTGCGACTGTCGCGCCTCCTGCTCCCGCAGCTGCCGCGTCGATCACTCGATGCGGTAACGCACTACTTCGGGATCGATATCGGTGCGCGACACCGTGCCGCTGGCGATGCGATCGCCACGGCGCACGTCCTCGTGCGGCTGTTGCGGCTCGCGGAGGATCAGGGCGCGAGCACCTGGCGCGGACTGTTGACGCTGATGCAGGGGGGGCGCGCGAAGGGATCGCGTCGCCGTTCGGCGATGCCACGCGGTGTCGACATCGATCCCACGCTGTGATCGGCGCGGCGCTGTCCTCATTCGTGCCGTGGAGCGCGACGACGATCCTCGGCCGCGTCCGGCCGCACGAGATCGAGGCCGGCGGCTAACGGACGAGCGCTCGCTGCCGATCGTCCACCACGACGTCGAACCCATGCGGGGGAGGCGGTGCGCGACCGGGAGGGCCGTTCAGTTTGAGGGGGAGGCCGCGGGAGGGACGAGCCGCGTCGAGTGACTCAACCCGTGCACGGGCTTGCGGTTAGCGTTGGGCCGCCGGGGGGAGGGGGCGCACACGGGGGGAGGAGATCCGGCGAATGTTGGCGTGCCGGTTGACCGCATAACCCCATGTCGTTTAAGTTTTTCCGCACAATACGGCAAGCAGAGCAAATCGGCTCTCACCCTCTGGCGCTCGGCAACGAGCAGCTGCAGGAGTCTCGTCAACGGCGCCGCCCCACAGAATGGGGGCGGATGGTCGTGTATGGCGGACTCCGAGTGGGGTCCGCATTTGTTTTTCAGGCAGGGGGTCGTCGTTAGGCGCCCGGCCAACACCCTCGCGGAGGATTCGGACCTATTCAGGACAACACGAAGCGCATTCGCGTCAACCGTCAGATTCGCATCAGCCCGGTCCGTGTGATCGGGGCCGATGGCAGCCAGTTGGGAATCATGGAGGTTGACCGGGCCCTGGCCCTCGCAGAGGAGTCGGGACTCGACCTGGTGGAAGTTGCGGCCACCGCTCGCCCGCCCGTCGTCCGCGTCATGGACTACGGCAAGTTCAAGTTTGAGCAGGCGAAGCAGGCGCGCGTTGCGAAAAAGAAGCAGCACGTGATCGAGCTCAAGGAAGTCAAATTCCGGCCGGGCATCGAGGATCACGATTTCGACACCAAGGTTCGACATGCGCGCCGGTTCCTTGGCGAGGGGAACAAGGTCAAGGTGACGCTGATGTTCCGTGGGCGGCAGATCGCCCACCCGGAACTCGGGTTCGCCGTGGTCGAGCGGGTCTCGCAGCAGCTCGCCGATGTGGCGAAGACCGAGAGTTCGGCGAAAATGGAAGGGAAGTCCCTAACGATGATCCTGGCACCGAAGTGAGCTGACGATGCCCAAAATGAAGACCCACAAGGGCGCGAAGAAGCGCTTCTCCGTGACCGCCACGGGGAAGGTTCGCCGCCTGAAGGCCAACAAGAGCCACATCCTGACCAAGAAGGACGCCCGTCGGAAGCGCCGGCTGCGCCGTCCCACCACGATCGCCACCAATGGCGAGGCGAAGGTGATCAAGCGCCTCATTCAGGCGTAAGGAGAGAGAGCGATGCCTCGCGTCAAATCCAATGTGGTGCGCCTGAAGCGCAAGAAGCAGGTGATGAAGGCCGCGCGCGGCTACTTCGGCGCGCGTTCCAAGCTGTGGCGTCCGGCGAAGGAGTCGGTCGAGCGCGGCTGGCGCTATGCGTACCGCGATCGGCGCAACAAGAAGCGCGACTTCCGTCGCCTGTGGATCGTGCGTATCAACGCCGCGGCCCACATGAACGGCATGAACTACAGCACGTTCATGAACGGCCTCATGAAGGCGGGGATCGAGGTCGATCGCAAGATCCTCTCCGACCTGGCGATTCACGGCGCGGCCGCCTTTACCGTGCTGGCCGACAAGGCGCGCGCGGCGCTGGCGGTCGCCTAACGGCGACCAGCGGCACGACCAGCGGGGCAATCGATCGCCCCGACGGACCCGACCGATCTCCGGCGGCAGCGCGACCCACGGTCGACTGCCGCCGAGCTGTTTTCGGGAGGGGCGTGCGGCGGCGGATGCGGTGCTCGGACGGGGGGCCCCCCCCGAACACCACGCTACCACCGCACCTCCCACCCGACGTCACCATTCGATTCCCGCTCGTACCGTTTCCACGCCTCCCACGGATCGCCATCCCGTGACGCTGCTCGAACTCCAGCAGGCCTGTGCCGCCCTGCGTGACGAGGCGCCCCCGCGCATCGCCGCCGCCGACTCGCTCGATGCCTGGCACGAGCTCCGCAATGCCCTCCTCGGCCGCAAGGCGGGGAAGGTCACCGAGCTCATGTCGCTCCTCCCCACGCTCCCCAAGGAGGAGCGCCGCGACGCCGGCGCGGCCGTCAACGCCCTCAAGGTCTCCCTCGAGGCAGCGCTCGACGCCCGCAAGACCGAGTTGGAATCGGCCGCCCCGCGCGGCACGCAGCTCGACCTCACCATGCCCGGGCGCGCCGCCTGGCGTGGCGCGGTGCATCCCGTCTCGCTCGTCATCGACGAGATCTGTGACATCTTTCGCGAGTTGGGCTTCACCGTCGCGTTAGGCCCCGAGGCCGAGTCGCCGTGGTACAACTTCACCGCGCTCAACTTCCCGGATAACCATCCGGCGATGGACATGCACGACACGCTCTACCTGGCGGACGGCGGCGTGCTGCGCACGCACACCTCGCCGGTGCAGGTGCGCACGCTGCAGTCCTACGCGCCGCCAGTGCGCGTCCTGGCGCCGGGCAACGTGTACCGTCGCGACTTCTTCGACGCCACGCACGCTCCAGCCTTTGCGCAGTTGGAGGGGCTGGCGATCGACGAGGGGATCACCTTCGCCGACCTCAAGGCGACGCTCGCGCACTTTGCGCGCGCCTTCTACGGCCAGCGCACGCCGACGCGCCTCGTCCCGTCGTACTTCCCGTTCACCGAACCGTCGGGACAGATGGAAGTCTTCTTCGACGTCGGGGACGGACGCGGTGCGCGTTGGATCGAGATCATGGGGTGCGGCCTTGTGCACCCGGCGGTGCTCGAGGCGGCCGGGCTCGACAGCGAGAAGTACTCGGGGTGGGCCTTCGGCATGGGACCGGCGCGCATCGCGATGTCGCGCTTTTCGCTCACCGACATCCGCCTGCTCTACGATTCCGACGTCCGCTTCCTCGAACAGTTCGCCTGACGCCAACCAGATGCTGATCTCGCATGAATGGCTGCGGGCCTTCGTCCCGCACACGCTCTCCCCCGACGCGCTGCGCGCGCTCATCACCGCGCACGTGGCCACCGTCGACGGGATGGAGCGGCTGCGCGCCGACCTCGCGAGCATCGTCGTGGCGCGCGTGATCACCGCCGGGCGCCACCCCAACTCCGACCACCTCTGGGTCACCAAGGTGGATGACGGGAGCGGGGAGCTGGTGGATGTCGTGTGCGGCGCGCCTAACGTGATCGAGGGGGCGATGTATCCCTTTGCCCGCGTCGGCACCGTGATGCCCACCGGCAACAAGGGGGGGATCCTCATCGAGCGCCGCAAGATTCGCGGCGAGGTCTCGTGCGGGATGCTCTGCTCGGCGCGCGAACTCGGCCTCGGCGAGGATCATGACGGCATTCTCGCCCTCGACATCGATGTCCCCACCGGGACGCCGTTCCTCGAGGCGGTCGCCGTCGGCGACGTGCAGTACGACATCGACGTGCTCGCGAATCGCCCCGACCTGCTCTCGCACTACGGCATGGCGCGCGAGGTCGCGGCGCTCCACGGGGGGCCCGTCCGCGACCCCGACGAGGTGTTCACTGTAGACAGCGAGACGGGGACGATCCGCTTCGGCGATGGGGTCCACGGGCGCGTCCCCTCGGCCGGTGGTACCGTCGCGCACGATCTCCAGCGCGCCGGCTCCGGCGGGGCACAGGTGCAACTCGACGACCCCGATGGCTGCCCACGCTACATGGGCGTCGTCATTCGCGGCGTGGCGGTGGGGCCCAGTCCGGAGTGGCTCGTGCGGCGCCTCGCCGCGCTCGGATTGCGCTCGATCTCCAACGTGGTCGACGTGACCAACTACATGCTGCATGGCTACGGGCAGCCGATGCACGCCTTCGACCTCAGCCGGCTCGCCGGGCAAACGGTGGTCGTGCGCCGCGCGCATCCCGGCGAGGTTCTGGTGACGCTCGACGGGGTGTCGCGGACGCTCGAGCCGCGCATGACGGTGATTGCCGATGCCGAGCGGGCGGTGGCGGTGGCGGGGGTGATGGGGGGGCTCGACAGCGAGGTGACCGCGTCGACGACCGACCTCTTCCTGGAGGTCGCGTACTTCACGCCACGCCACGTGCGCGAGACGCGGCGCGCGCTGGGGCTGAGCACCGACGCCTCGTACCGATTCGAGCGCGGGATCGACCCGGCCATCGCGCCGCACGCCCTGTCGATCGCGGCCCAGCTCATCACGATGCTCGCCGGTGGGGCCGTCGACGGTCAGGCCATCGACGTGGGACGCGTCCCCGAGGCGGGGGCGCCCGTGGCGATCACCCCGAAGCACGTGGCGCGCTTGTTAGGCGCGTCGGTCAGCGCCGAGGAGATCGGGTCGCGCCTCGCGTCGATCGGCTTTGGGGTCACCCCCCGCGGCGACGGCGACGAGACGCTCGACGTCGTGGCCCCCTCCTGGCGCCACGACGTGTCGCGCGACGTCGACCTCATCGAGGAGATCGCCCGGCTCCGCGGCTACGACGCACTGCCGGATGACGTGCTCCCGTTCCGGCCGGGCAACGTTCCCGATCACCCGTTGCACGTGACGGGGCGGCGGGTGCGTGACGCGCTCGTCGGGATGGGGCTGTTCGAAGTGCGGCCGCTGCCGTTCGTGGCGGGGGCCGACGACACGCACGCCCGCGTGCAGAACCCGCTCGCCGACGACGAGCCGCACCTGCGCACCTCGATCCTCGAGACGCTGGCCCGGCGCGCCGAGTACAACCTGAGCCGCATGCAGGGCAACGTGCGCCTCTTCGAGATCGGGTCGACCTTCGCCCCGCGCCCCGGACAGCTTCCGGTGGAGAAGGTGCGCGTCGGCCTCGTCCTCATGGGGCTCCGGCGCCCCGGCCACTTCACCGACGCGTCCCGGGAGGTCTTCGATGCCTGGGACGCCAAGGCGTTAGGCGAGCGCGTGGCCGAGGTCGCCTATCCCGGCATGCGCATCGCCCTCGAGGCTGGCGATGGCGCGCCCGTGCTGTGGCGCATCTCGGCCAAGGGGGGCGAGATCGGAACGATCGAGGTCGTGGCGCTCGACAAGCCGGTCTGGGCGTCCGAGGCCTTCGGTATCGAGATCACGCTCGGCCGACTCGCCAATGCCGCCGTGTCCGCGCCGGGGAGCCACGACTACGGCGCCGGCGTGAGTGGGCGGCTGCCGGCCAAGGGGCACGTCACCTACCAGCCTCTCCCGACGACGCCACCTGCGGAGTTCGACCTGGCGTTGCTCGTCCCGGACGGCGTCTCGGCCGCGCAAGTCGAGCACCTGCTGCGCAAGAGTGCCGGGGAACTGCTGGAGCGGCTGGAACTGTTCGACGAGTTCCGCGGTACGGGGGTCCCAGCCGGGCATAGAAGCGTGGCGTGGCGATTGACCTTCCGGGACGCCACGCGCACACTTCGCGACAAGGAAGTCGACGGCCGTCGGCAGAAGATCCTTCGCACCTTGGAGACCGAGCTCGGTGTCCGTCCACGAACCGCCTGAGTCCCCCGCATTCGTCCAGCTCGAGCAGCTCGTCCGCCACCTCGGGGAAGAGCTGGCGGGGTTCCGCCGTCGTGCGCTTGCGGCCGAGTCGCGCGTGCGAGCGCTCGAGGCGGCGGTCCAGCACGGGGGCGATTCCGCGAGTCTCGAACGGTTGAAGACGCTCGAAGCGGAGAATGCCGATCTCAAGGCGCGCGTCGTGTTCGCCACCGAGCGCACGCGTCAGCTACTGGCGCGCGTCCACTTCCTGCGGCAGCAGCAGGGGCGCCCGATCCCGGGCACCCCGGCGTCGGGGAGTGGGGCCGGAGGGGGAGGGCGGTCATGAGCGACAAGAAGCACCTCGTGAAGGTCGTGATCGTGGGCGAGGAGTACACGATCCGCTCGGACGCCTCGCCCGAGCACACGCGCGCGGTCGCGCAGTACGTCGACCAATCGATCAAGCGCGTCCTCAACACCTCGCTGGTGGTCGAGAACCACAAGGCGGCGATCCTGGCCGCGCTGCAGATCACCGACGAGCTCTTTCGCGCCCGCTCGTCCGCCTCGTCGATGGACGAGGCGATGGACTCACTCTCCAACGAGATCCGTCGCTGGCTCCCGCCCGCGAAGCGCGGAGAGTCGGGCGACCACGCCGCGATCTAGGCGAGACGGCCGTTCGCCGGGTGGCGAGCTGCGCGCGCCGGGGCTGTGCCGCAGGCTAGGGGACCCTACCCGCTCGGCTGATTGCCAATTGCAGGACTCGCACGTAGCTTGACGGCGAGTGACCCGCTGAGGCGTAGGTTGAAGCTCCTGCACGACTTAGCGCCTCCCATCCCGTGCCCTTCGTCGGCGCCGGATCGGAGGCTCATCGTGATGGAGCTCCATGCGCTCTCGGCCGCGGTTTCCCTTCGACTTCGCGGCTCGCTGCTGCGGTGGAGCATAGATGGACATGAATTCGACGATTCTCGTCGCTGCGCTTGGCGCGCTCTGCGTTGTCGCCTCCGCAGCGTTTTTTGTTTTCGGCCGACGATCCGGCCAGAGCGCCGAGCGCGACACACAGCGCGCCGCGAAGAGCACCGCCGAGGAACTGACCAAGCGCATCATCGGCGACGCCGAGCGTGAAGCCGAGTCGACGCGGAAGAGCGCGGTCCTCGCCGGTAAGGAAGAGCTGATCAAGCTGCGCGAGGCGTGGGAAGTCGAAGCGCGCCATCGTCGCGAGGAAGTGGAGCGCGAGGAGCGTCGCGTCGACGATCGGGAGACGCAGCTCGAGAAGAAGGTCGACCTGCTCGATCAGCGCGAACGCGACCTCGGGCGGCGCGCCAGCGACCTCGGGCGGAAGGAGAAGTCGATCGCCGAGCGCGAGTCGGAGTTGGACAAGCTCATCGCCGATGAGCGCCGGCGACTCGAAACGCTGGCGGGAATGTCGGCGACCGAAGCCAAGACCGAGTTGATCGCGCGTCTCGAGCGCGAGGCCGAAGCCGACGCGGCCAACCGGCTGCGCGAGATTCGCGAGTCGGCCAAGAAGAACGCCGAGCGCGAGGCCAAGAAGATCGTCGCGCTCGCCGTGCAGCGCATTGCGTCGGAGCACACGAGCGAGATCTCGGTGTCGTCGGTGGCGCTTCCGAACGACGAGATGAAGGGGCGCATCATCGGACGTGAAGGGCGGAACATCCGCGCCTTCGAGCTGGCGACCGGGGTCGACGTGGTCATCGACGACACGCCGGATACGGTCGTGGTCTCCTGTTTCGATCCCATTCGCCGCGAGATTGCCCGCCTATCGCTCGAGAAGCTGGTGACCGACGGGCGCATCCATCCGGGGCGCATCGAAGAGGTCGTCGCCAAGTCGCGCAAGGAAGTCGAGACGCAGATCGTCGAACTCGGCGAGCAGGCGGCGTACGAGACGGGGACGCACGGGCTGCACCCGGAGATCATCAAGCTCATCGGGCGCATGAAGTGGCGCACGAGCTACGGACAGAACATCCTCGACCATTCCAAGGAAGTCGCGCACCTGGCCGGGATCATGGCCGCCGAGTTGGGGTTGGACGTCGCGATGGCCAAGCGTGGCGCGCTCCTGCACGACATCGGCAAGGTCCTCACGCACGAGCACGAGGGGACGCACGTGCAGCTCGGGGTGGAGGTCGCGACCAAGTACGGCGAGCACCCGCTCGTGATCAACGCGATCGCGGCGCACCACGACGACGTGCCGCACGAGAGCGAGATTTCGGTGCTCGTGCAGGCGGCGGATGCGATCTCCGGGTCGCGCCCTGGTGCGCGCCGAGAGGCGTTCGAGACCTACGTGAAACGACTCGAAGGGCTCGAGAAGATCGCCTCCAGCTACAAGGGCGTGGACAAGGTCTTCGCCATTCAGGCGGGACGCGAGTTGCGCGTGCTGGTCACGCCGGAAGGGGTCGACGACCCGCGCATGGCGGCGCTGGCCGACGAGATCGCGCGTCGCATCGAGGCCGAGCTGCAGTACCCGGGACAGATCAAGGTGGTCATCATCCGCGAGACGAGGGCGGTCGATGTCGCTCGTTAGCGAGGCCGGTCCCATGTCGGTCGGGGAGAAGATCGACGGGACGGCGGTCGCCAAGTCCGTACGCGAGGACGTGGCACGCGAGGTCGCGGAGCTCAAGGCGCGGGGGATCACGCCGGGGCTGACGGTGGTGATCGTCGGTGAGGATCCGGCGAGCCAGACGTACGTCGCGGCCAAGGAGAAGGCGAGCGTCGAGGCTGGGATGAAAGGCGAGACGATTCGTCTCCCCGCCGACACGCCGCAGCCCGAGCTCGAAGCGCTCATCGACCGCCTCAACGCCGATGCCACGGTGCACGGGATTCTCGTCCAGAGTCCGCTCCCCCGGCACATGGACGCCAACACCGTCGTGCGACGCATCCTCCCCGAGAAGGACGTGGATGGCTTTCACCCGGTGAACGTGGGCAAGCTGCTCATCGGCGAGACGGACGGTTTCGCGCCGTGCACACCGGCTGGGGTGCAGGAGTTGCTCGTGCGCTACGGCGTGGAGACCAAGGGGAAGGAGGTCGTCATCGTCGGGCGCAGCAACATCGTCGGCAAGCCGATGGCCGCGCTGCTCATGCAGCAGGGGGCCGGTGCCGACTGCACGGTGACGGTCTGCCACTCGCGCACGAAGGATCTCCGCTTCCACACGCGCCGCGCCGACATCGTGATCGCGGCGTTAGGCAAGCCGGAGATGATCACTGGCGACATGATTCGTCCGGGCGCGGTGGTGATCGACGTGGGGATCTCGCGCGTCGACGATGCGACGCGTGCGCGGGGCTATCGCCTGGCCGGTGACGTGCACTTCGAGAGCGCGTCGAAGGTGGCGTCGCTCATCACGCCGGTCCCGGGTGGCGTCGGGCCCATGACCATCGCCATGCTGCTCAAGAACACGGTACGGGCGGCGCGACAGGCCGGCACGTGACACCGGCGCGTCGCTCGCGAGGCGCGTCGACGCCACCGCGCGAGGCGCCCGACCTGTTTGCCTTCGGCGACGACGGCGGGATGATGATGGCTCCCGAGCGACTGCCGGAGCCCGAACTGCAAGCGGCGCCTGGCGAGAGTCCGGCGGCTGCCATCTCGGTCGCGACGCTCACGCGCACGGTGAAGGACGTCCTGGAAGGGGCGTTCCCGCCGCTCTGGGTGCGCGGCGAGGTGAGCGACTTCAAGCAGCATCGCAACGGGCACTGGTATTTCTCGCTTCGCGACGAGGAGGCCTCGTTGCGCTGCGTGGTCTGGTCGCGCGACACGCGGCGCATCCCGGCGCCACCGGACGAGGGGATGACCGTCGTCGCGCTGGGGCAGGTCTCGCTGTATGCCGCACGCGGGGACCTGCAGTTCACCGTGAAGACGATGGACGCGGTGGGGGACGGCCTCTGGCGCAAGGCGTTCGAGCTCACGCGCGCGCGGCTGGAGCGCGACGGGCTGCTCGATCCGGCGCGCAAGCGCGCGCTCCCGTTCTTCCCGCGGCGCATCGCCGTGATCACCAGCGCCGACGGCGCCGCGTTGCACGACATCATCGCGGTGACGCGGCGGCGCAATCGCCTGGTGGAGCTCGTGCTGATCCCGGCGGCGGTGCAGGGCGAGGGGGCGCCCGCCTCGTTATGCGCGGCGCTCGATCGCCTGGCGTCGTGGGGCGGGGCCGACCTGGCGATCATCGGGCGCGGCGGCGGCTCGCGCGAGGATCTGTGGGCGTTCAACGACGAGCAGCTGGCGCGCAAGGTCGCCTCCTGCCCGATCCCCATCATTTCGGCGGTGGGGCATGAGGTCGACATCTCGATCTGCGACCTGGTGGCCGACTGGCGGGCCCCCACCCCGTCGGTCGCGGCCGAGCACGCCGTCCCGGTCCTGGCCGACCTGCAACGCACGGTGGCGTCCCTCGGCCGACAGCTGCAAAGTGGTGCCGCCGATGCGATCCGCGGCGGACGACGGCGACTGGAGCAGGCGGCGCGGCAGGGGAGCCAGGGGGCCCGTCGCCTGGTGGAACGCCGCCGGCTGCAACTGGGGCGCCTGAGCGGACAGCTGCACGCGCTCTCACCGCTGGCGACCATGGCGCGCGGGTACGTGGTGGCGACGTCGCCCGCGGGGCGCGTGGTGACCTCCGTGGCGGCGATCGCGCCGGGCGATCCCCTTCACCTGCGGTTGCGCGATGGGGCGGCCGAGACACGCGTGGAGACGGTGCGACGAATCGAGGACCCGACCGATGGGCAGGGATGATGGCAACGTTTGAACAGGCGCTCGAGCGACTCGAGGCGATCGTCGACGAGATGAACGGGGCGGAGATTCCGCTCGAACGCGCGCTCGCGCTGTTCGAGGAGGGGATCTCCCACCTGCGCGCCGCGAGCGAGGAACTGGGGCGCGCCGAGGCGGCGGTGAAGGTGCTCACCGAGAAGGCCGACGGCGTGCTGGCGGCGACCGACCTCGGTGGCTGACCCCATGTCGCAGGTGATGCAGGCCATCGCCGCCCAACGGTCGGCGATCGATGCGGCGCTGGTGCGCCTCTGCGACGAGACGACCGGCGCCTTCACGCCGCGCGTGGCCGAGGCCGTGCGCTACTCGCTGTTAGGCGAGGGGAAGCGCCTGCGCGGCTTCCTCGTGATCCACGGCTACCAGGCGTGTGGCGGAGGCGGGGATGTCACGGCCCTCGCCGCGGCGGTCGAGGTGGTGCACGCCTACTCGCTCGTACACGACGACCTCCCCTGCATGGACGACGATGACATGCGGCGCGGGCGGCCGACGGTGCATCGCGCCTTCGACGTCCCGGTCGCGACTGCGACGGGGTTGGCCATGGTCCCGCTAGCCGCGTGGGCCGGCTATCGTGCCGGGCGCCTTCTCGGGCTCACCCCTCGCGAGGCGGGCGCCATCGTGCGCGAGCTCATGAAGGCGGCCGGTGGCGGCGGAATGATCGGCGGCCAACTGCTCGACCTGGAGGCCGAGGGGCGCACGATGGGGCTCGAGGAACTCGAGCGCATTCACCGGGGCAAGACGGGGGCGCTCATCGAGGTCTCGGTGCGCATGGGAGCGATGGCCGCGCGCGCCGACGCCGAGCGTGTGGCGGCGCTGGGGCGCTACGGCGCGGCCATCGGACTCGCCTTCCAGATCGCCGACGACGTCCTGGACGTCACGGCGACGACCGACCAGCTCGGGAAGACCGCGGGGCGCGACATCGCGCTCAACAAGAGCACGTACCCCGCGCTGCTGGGCATCGAGGGAGCGAAGTCTCGTGCCTCCGCGTTGGTCGACGACGCCCTCGCGTCGCTGCGTGGAGCGGGGATCGCCTCGCCCGCGCTGGAAGCGCTCGCGCGCTACGCGATCGAGCGTCGCTCGTGAGCGCGCACATGAAGGGGCGCGCGTGCCAGCGCGCGTGTCGGCGTATGTGTCGGCGCTTGTGCGGGTACGAGACCGCCCGGCCCCGGCGCTGAGTCGTGCGGGAGCTTCCCTCGACGACACCTTCCGCACACCTTCCGTCCATGTCTATCCTCGATCGCGTCAACTCCCCGGCCGACCTGCGGCGCCTCTCGCGCGATGAACTGCGCACGCTGGCGGCGGAGATGCGCGCGCGACTGATCGACGTCTGCTCGCGCACCGGGGGACACATCGGGGCCGGGCTCGGCGTCGTCGAGCTCTCGATCGCGTTGCACTACGTCTTCGAGACGCCGCACGACCAGCTGGTGTGGGACGTCGGGCACCAGGGATACCCGCACAAGCTCCTCACCGGGCGCAACAGCCGGATGGAGACGCTGCGCCAGGAGGGGGGACTCTCGGGCTTCCTCAAGCGGTCGGAGAGCGAGTACGACGCCTTTGGCGCCGGCCACGCGGCCACGTCGATCTCGGCAGCGTTAGGCATCGCGGCCGCACGCGACCTGCAGGGCGACGACTACAAGGTGGTGGCCATCATCGGCGACGGCTCGCTCACCAGCGGGCTCGCCTACGAGGCCCTCAACAACGCCGGGCATTCGGACCGCGACTTCGTGGTCGTCCTCAACGACAACGAGATGTCGATCGCGCCCAACGTCGGGGCGATGTCGCGCTATCTCACGCAGGTGCAACGCAACCCGCTGTACAACCGGGTGCGCGACAAGATCGGCGAGTTCGTCGAGACGCACGGCGCGCTCAACACGCTCGTGCGCAAGTGGGAGGAGAGCGTCAAGTCGTTCCTCACCCCCGGCGTCCTCTTCGAGGAGTTGGGCTTCCGCTACTTTGGCCCCATCGACGGACACGACCTCGACGTCCTGCTGGACACCTTCGAACTGGTGCGCCAGCGCGGCGGGCCCCGCCTCGTGCACGTGATCACGCAGAAGGGGCGCGGCTTCCCCGCCGGCGAGCACGGTGAGAAGTGGCACGCGCTGCCGCCGGGACACGACCCGGCAACCGGCAAGCAGCTCAAGGTGTCAACCGCCAACCCGGCGTACACCGCCGTCTTCGGCAAGGGGCTCGGCGAGCTGATGAACGAGCGCGCCGACGTCGTGGCCATCACCGCCGCGATGCCGAGCGGCACCGGGGTGGGCGGCGCGGCCAAGGCGCACCCCACCCGCGTCTTCGACGTGGGGATCGCTGAGGGGCACGGCGTGACCTTCGCCGCGGGGATGGCGACACGTGGAGTGCGCCCTGTCGTCGCGATCTATTCCTCGTTCCTGCAGCGCGCATACGACAACGTCATCCACGACGTGGCGTTGCAGTCGCTCCCCGTCGTCTTCGCGATGGATCGCGCCGGACTCGTGGGTGAGGACGGTGAGACGCACATGGGGCTGTACGACATCGCCTACATGCTCGCCGTCCCCAACATGATCGTGACCGCCCCCAAGGACGGGACGGAGCTGCTCGCGCTGCTGCGAGCGGGGCTGGAGCAGACCGGGGGACCGTTCTGCGTTCGGTACCCGCGCGACGCGGCCCCCGAACTGGTGCCCGCCATGAGCGCGATTCAGGCCACACGTCACGCGACCTGGGAAGTACTGCGGCGCGGGACCGACGGTGTGGCGATCCTGGCGGTGGGGACGATGGTGCAGGAGTCGCTGGCCGCCGCGGAGGCGTTAGGCGCGGAAGGGATCCGCGTGACGGTCGTCAATTGCCGCTACCTCAAGCCGCATGACGAAGTGACCCTCGCGGCGCTGCTCGCCAGCCACAAGACGTTGCTGGTGGTCGAGGAAGGGACGGTGGTGAACGGCTTCGGCGCGTACCTCGCGCGTCTCGTGGAGCAGCAGGACGCGGGCGTGCGGGTCATCGCGCACGGGGTCCCGGACCGGATCATCGTCTCTGCGTCGCGCACGCGGCAGCTGGCGCTGTGCGGGCTCGACGCGACGGGGATTGCGGCGCGCGTGCGCGCGCTGCACGAGAGCGAGGCGCTCGCCGGGTGATGCGCCTCGGCGTCGTGGGGCATCGCGGGTACGACGACCTTCTCCCGCTCCTGGGCACCCTGCAGCGTCTGGCCCCCACGCTCGGTGCCACCCTCGTCCCCGAGCCCGAGCTCGCGGCGCTCGTGCCCGGCGTCCCGGTCCTGCAGGACCTGGGATCGCTCGATGCCCTCATCTCGCTCGGGGGCGATGGCACCCTGCTGCGCGCCGCCCGCATGCTCGCCGGCCGCGAGATCCCGATTCTCGGGATCAACCTCGGCCGCCTGGGCTTCCTCACCGCGTGCGGACGCGAGGACGTCGAGACCGCGCTGCGGCGTTTCGTGGCCGGTGACTACGTCTCCGATGCGCGCATGGCGCTCGAGGCGGTCGTCTCCAACGGAGGAGAGCCGGAGGCCAGCTGGCACGCCCTCAACGACGTCGTCCTCAAGCAGGGGGGCAAGGCGCGCGTGATGCGCCTGCACATCGAGGTCAACGGCGAGGCCATCGCGCAGTACGCCGCCGATGGCGTGGTGGTCGCGACCCCGACGGGTTCCACCGCGTACTCGCTCTCGGCGGGGGGGCCGGTCGTCGATCCCGCGCTCGAGTCGATCCTCCTGTGCCCGATCTCTGCCCACTCGCTCTCCATCCGTCCACTCGTCCTGCCGCCGTCGGCGGAGATCGTGATGCGCGTGGAGGATGATGACAGCGATCAATTGGTAACGATCGACGGGCAGATCGGGACAACGTTCGGGAGTCAACAGCGACTCACGGTGCGGCGCGCCGGTCGCGTCGTGCTCCTCGTGCGCTTCCCGGAAATGACCTTCTTCTCGCGCATGCGACGCAAGCTGGGGTGGAGCGCGGGCGGCGACCCCCGGTAGCCGGCCAACGCATGCTCACCGAACTCCGCATTCGCAACGTGGCCATCCTCGAGTCGGTGGCGCTCCCGCTGCGCCCCGGCTTCAACGTCCTGTCGGGCGAGACCGGGGCGGGGAAGTCGATCATCGTCGAGGCGCTCGGATTGTTGTTAGGCGAGCGGGGGAGCGCCGACCTCGTACGGGCCGGCGCCGACAAGGCGAGCGTCGAGGGGGTGTTCGATGCCGGGGCACGTCCCGACCTGCTCCGTACGCTCGACGAGCGCGGCGTCGAGGTCGAGGATGGCGTCGTCGTCCTGCGGCGCGAGATCGGGAGCGCCGGTCGCAGCCGCGCCTGGATCAACGGGTCGACCGTCACCACGGCGACGCTCGCCGAGGTGGGGCGCGCGCTCGTCAACATCCACGGGCAACACGAGTCGCAGACGCTCCTCAATCCCGAGGTGCAGCGCGCGGTGCTCGATGCCTTCGGCGGCGCCACGTCGCAGGCGGCGCGAGTGGTCGAGGCCTTCGACGCCGTGACCGCCGTGCGCGAGCAGATCGCCTCGCTGGCCTCGCGCCGCGCCGCCGCCGAGAAGCGCGCTGACTACCTCCGGCACGTGGCGAAGGAACTCGAGGAGGCCCGGCTGGTCGCGGGGGAGGAGGCGAAGCTCGAGGACGAGGTGCGCCGCCTGTCGCATGTGGCCGAGTTGCGCACGCACGCCGCGCACCTGCGCGAGGCGATCGACGGCGAAGATGAATCGGCGCTGCGCCTGCTGGGGGCGGCGCAACGCGCGTTAGGCTCTGCGGCGCGCCTCGATCCCGCCCTCGCGCGGCTTCAGGAGATGCTCGACTCGGCCTTCGTGCAGCTCGAGGAACTGTCGCGCGAGGTGCAGGACTACGAAGGGGCGCTCGACACCGACCCCGGTCGCCTCGTCGAGCTCGAACGGCGTCGCGACGTCGTCTTCCGGCTGACGCGCAAGTACGGGGGGAGCGTCGAGTCGGCGCTCGAGACGCTGCGCGAGGCGCGCGAGGAACTCGAGCTCGTCGATACCGCCGGGCTCGACCTCGGGACGCTCAGTCAACGGGAGACGGAGCTGGCCGCGAGCCTCGCGCGCGAGGCGCAGGCGCTCAGCGCCGCCCGGGTGCGCGCCGCCCGCGCGCTGCAGCGCGACGTCGATGCGGTCTTTCCCGACCTGGGGCTCGCCGACGGCCATCTCACGGTCTCGCTCGCGGCACGCGCCGAGGTGGGGCGGAGCGGCGCCGAGGACGTCGAGTATCGCGTCGCGCTCAACGTGGGGCACGAGGCGCGCTCGCTGGCGCGCGTTGCGTCTGGCGGGGAACTCGCCCGTGTGATGCTGGCCCTCAAGACGATCCTCGCGCGGCTCGATGGCGTCCCCACGCTCGTCTTCGACGAGGTCGATGCCGGCATCGGCGGGCGCGTCGGGCTCTGCGTGGGCGACACGATGCGGCGCGTCGCCGAGCACCATCAGGTCTTCGCCATCACGCACCTCCCGCAGATCGCCGCGCGCGCGCACCATCACATCGTGGTGAGCAAGGGAGCGCGCGGCGGCGTCACGACCGCCGACCTCCGCGTGGTGGACGGCGAGGCACGCGTCACCGAGGTCGCGCGCATGCTGGGCGGCGACCCCGAGAGCGATGCCAGTCGCGCGCACGCCCGCGAGCTGCTGGAGAGTGCGGCGCACGCGTTGCGCGAGGCGCCGAAGAAGCGGGCGCGGGGGAAACGGGCGGCCGACGACAGCCGAGGGGAGTGAGCGGCCTCCCCTCGGGGTTGCCTAACGCAGCGCGCGACGCGGGGGACGGGCGGGGCGATTCTCCGGAGTCCCGAAGAGGCGGGAGTACAGGCGAATGCCGATCGCCTGCGTGAAGGTCTTCATCGCCTGACCGCTTCCGCTCATCGACTGTCCCACCATGTAGCTGACTTCGAGCGGAAGCTTCGAGCGGCCGCGGTAGTACGCGGCCATCGACGAGTAGGTGAAGCCTGCCACCAGGCGCTGCTCCGTGCGCTCCGTCCCGGCGTTGAGCACCGAGGCGTCGAGGGTCACCTGCTCCCCCGCCAGGTTCGTCACCGGAAAGCTCCCGGTGTAGGCATCCTCGCCCTTGTGTGCCACGCTGTAGGTGGCGCTCATCATCAGCGCATCCGTCAGCGTCAGGCGCGGTGAGACCTCGGCCACGTAGTAGTCGCCCAGGTCGCGCGTGACGAATTGCCTGCGATAGAGGGCGGGGAACGGGGCGTTCGGCACGTCGGGAATGCGCATGAACTGCTCGTCGACCTGCTGCACGCCGTAGCGTCCCACGACGGAGGTCCAGAAGCGGCGGCCGAAGAGGAAGTCGGCGAAGACGCGTCCCTCGATGTCGTTGGTCCGGTCGCCGGTGCCGACGTCGGCGAAGTCGTCGGGCGAGTGCAGCTGGCCAGTTCCCAATCGGTAGGCTCCGCCAACCGCGAGTCGGAACCGGAACCCGCTCCAATCGACGCGCTGCGGCGGGCGCGTCCCGAGCCCGTCATAGAGCAGGACCTTGGCGCCGAACTCCACGTCGCCGATGTGCGAGCGTTCCACCGTCTCGATGGGGACGGCGGCGATGCCGAAGGCGGAGTCGCGCACGATGGTGTTGAAGTCGGCGAGCCCCATCAGCGGCGCCCCGACGGGGCGCGACTCGATCCAGCCCGGGCGTCCCGTCGGCGCACCGAGGAAAGTCGCAAAGTCGCTGGAGAGCGTCGCGAGGCGCGCGGCGATCTCCTTCTGCAGCGTCGAACCCTCCACCGGAGCGTAGGGCGAGCCCTCGCCCGCCTTGGTGCCGTAGATGCTCGTGACGGCGGCGGCCACCGCGCTCCCGGTCGCGGCCAGCTGCGCCGCCTTCGCCCGATCGGCATTGATGGCGGCGCACGCCGGGGCGGTGCTCCCCACGCAGGCGGTAAGCTGCGCCTGCAGCTGCGACACGGCCTGCCCGATCTGGGTGAACAGCACGAGGTTCTGTGCCAGCGCCGCCGCCTTCGTCCGCGACGGGTTGATCCCCATCGTCCCTTCGTTGCGGCCGGGATTGGGATTCAGCGAGACCTCGGTGCGCGTCTTCACGTAGGGGACCAGCACGCCTAACGTGATACGGCGCGTGAGCCCGTACTCGAGCGAGATGGGCGTGGTGACGGCCGAGTAGTCGAAGTCGACCCGCAACCGGCCGAGCGAGCTCGCGATGCCGCTCTTTCCCGCCAGCGTCTGCAGCGCCGCGGTGAGCGGCCGGAGTGGCTCGAAGCGCGAAGGACCGAGGGAGTCGACGTCGTAGTCGACCCCCAGGCGTTCGGCGGCACCGCGCGTGCGGCCGTTCAGGCCATCGCTGAAGCGCTCGTTGGAGCGCCCCCAGGTGGGCTGGACGCCAAACCGGAAGAGCCCCTTCGGCACGACCGTCGCGTCGTCGGATGGGCCGAGGGCGCGCTGGGCGCTGGCGCTCCCCGGCCAGACGGCGAGCGCCGCAGCGAGCACCGCCCCCCAGGTCGCGGTCCTCGGCATCGGCCGGTGGCGTCGTTTGAGGTGTAGGGTCGACAAGGTAAGTTGTGACGTCCGTAGGCGGCCCCGCGCGTCCTCCGCCATCGCGGCGGTCTGGAGCAGGGGCCGGGTCATCGAAAGTAATCCAGCCGTGAACGATACACCGATCCCTCCCATCCCGTGGCAGATCACCGGCAACCACTGGATCGCGCTCCCCTGCATCCACCCGGGTGACGGATCGATCCACGCCGTCGGCACCCTGCATTGCGGGGCCCGCGCTGCCGTCGAACTCGCCGGTGGCGAGGACTTCGCCAGCGGACGCGAGGCGCCGATCGCGCGCCCCGTGCTGGCGATCGATGGCGTGCCGGTCGACTGGTCTGATACCACGCTGGCGTGGGAGCGTGCCCTCAATTGGCTCCCGACCTTCACCGCCACCATCGGGAACATCGTCGTGCGGGCGACGGTCTTCGCGCCGTACGGGCGCGACGCCGATACCGCCGGCGCCGTGTACGCCTTCGCCTTCGAGAACCGCTCGACGCAGGGGATCAGGGTCACCGTCGGGCTCGAAGGGGAACTCGGGCATCGCCAGCTGCGGGTGAAGTCGGCGCGCGCCTTCGTCGATCGCCATGCGGTGCGGCGCGGCGCGACCGACGCGGTCATCCTCGCGGGGGATGCCGTCCCGGGACTGATGGCGCTCGCCATCGGCGCCGACGGCGCCGCGACGATCGACGTCCCTAACGAGCGGTCCTACGCCATCCGACGTGAGATCCGCGTCCCCCCCACCGGGGTGGCTGAGGCGGCCTTCTTCCTCGCGGTCGGCCCCGAGGGGGATGGCGCCGAGGCGACGGTCGCCGTCATGCGCCGCCGCGGGTGGCGCTACCTGCTCTCGGCCACGCGCGACGCGCTGCGCGCCCTCGAGCAGACGACCGGACACGAGGGGATCGATGCCATCATCAATCGCAATCTCCTCTTTGCCTACTTCTACGGCGTGGGGCGGGCGCTCGACGACGCTCACTTCTACCTCGTGCGCTCGCGCGTCCCCTGGCATTCGCGCGGCGTGACGGTGCGTGAGTGGGAAGCCCTGATGTGGACCATCCCAGCGGTGCAGCTGGCGGACGCCCCCCTGGCGCGCGAACTCATCCTGCGCGCCTGCGAACTGCATGGCTACTCACCCGGAACCGGGGTGCGCTACTTCGACGGGACGCTCTTCGAGCCCGGCTTCTCCCTCGAGGGCGCGGGGGCGTACGCCATCGCGATCGACCGCTACATCCGCGACACCGGCGACGACCAGATCGTCGAGGAACCGGTCATCGCCGACACGCTCTACGGCTCGCACGAGGACATCTCCGCGCGCCGGCACGAGACGATCCCGCTGTACACCACCGAGGTCACCCCCGCGGGGCGTCCGGCCGCCTTCCCCTACACGCTGCACGGCAACGCCGTCGCCGCACAGGCGCTCGACGTCTTCCGTCGCACCCTCGACGAGGAGACGGCGCGTGCCATCGAGGACCCCGACGCGGTGCGCGCCGCACTCCAACGCCACTTTGCCGGCGAGCGTGAGGGCAAGGCGATCCTGATGTCGGCCGTCAACCTCGCCGGGGAGGCCGTCGCCGACGACGAGCCGGCGGCGTCGGTCGTCTGGCTCCCGCTCTACGAAACGCTCGATCGTCGCGACTCGGCGTACCGCCGCACGGTGCGCACGATCGACGTGCAGCCGCGCGTGCTGGCCCAGCAGATTGCCCGACTCCTCGGCCCTGACGCCAAGGATGTCATGCGCTGGCTGCGCCGCGCCCCCCTGCACGACGGGCTGGCCGCCGAGGAAGTGGATGTCGACGGGAAGGCGACCGCCAACGGCGGCGACGCGTCGCTCGCCGGTCTGCTGGCGTACACGCTCTGGTATGCGGTACACGCCCTCGGGGTCACGCCATGAGCCGCGAGGCGGTCGAGTCGCTCTTTACCATGGCCTACGGGTACCGCCCCTCCGTCGTCACCTCCGCACCGGGGCGGGTCAACCTCATCGGCGAACACACCGACTACAACGGTGGCGAGGTCCTCCCCATCGCCATCGCCCAGCGCACGTGGGTCGCCATCGCGCCGGCGCGCACGGCGATGTCGCGTGCCGTGTCGCGCGAGCGAGGCGAGGTCGGCACCTGGGACTCCGCGTACGGTGCGGCGACCGGGACCTGGTGGGATTACGTGGCCGGCGCGCTCGCCGAGGCGGCCTCGTTAGGTTCCCGCCCCCACGGACACGACGTGGCGGTCGTGAGCGATGTCCCCATGGGGGCGGGGCTCTCGTCCTCCGCGGCACTGCAAGTGGCCACCGTGCTCGCCGCGCTCGCACTGGACGGGATTCGCGTGGATGCGGAGGGGGAAGGGGGACGCGCCCCGTCGATGCGCGACGTCGCCCTGGCGGCGCACCGTGCCGAAACCGGATTCGTGGGGGTCGCCTGCGGGATCATGGACCAGTTCGCGAGCGCGCTCTGTCGCCGCGGGCACGCGCTGCACTTGCACTGCGACACCGGGGTGTCGCACGCCGTCCCCTTCGACCGAGGGGTGCTCATCGTCGACACCATGACGCCGCGGGCGCTGCGCGACTCGGATTTCAATGCGCGACGTGCCGAATGCACCGCGGCGCTGGAGATCCTCCGCCGAATCGATCCCACGCTCGACGCGCTCGCCCACGCGTCGCCGGCCCTGCTCGATCGCGCGGCGCTCCCCGATCCCGAGGGGAAGCGCGCGCGTCACGTGGTGAGCGAGACGCATCGCGTGCGCGACTTCGTGGCCCTGTGCGGGACGGCCGATGCGCACGACCGGCAGGGGCATCTCCTCAACGCGTCGCATCGCTCGCTGCGTCTCGACTACGAGTGCTCGACTCCCGAACTCGATTGGGTCGTCGAGCATTGCGTCGCACGTGTGGGGATCGACGGGGCGCGTCTCACAGGCGCGGGGTGGGGCGGCTGCGCGATCGTGATGGGTGACGAGGCCACCCTTGGCGACTTCGCCAGCGGATTGGCTGCCGCATTCCACCTCGCCTGGATGCGGACCCCGCGCACGTGGGTCACGACGCCGCACGATGGGGCGCGCATCGAACGGTAGCGCGGGATCGAGGACGGCAATCGACGGGGATTGCCTTGTTCGTGTGGGCGCGTGGCCGCTATACTTCGCGCGTCGCGGGAATAGCTCAGTTGGTAGAGCACAACCTTGCCAAGGTTGGGGTCGCGGGTTCGAGTCCCGTTTCCCGCTCTCAGAAAATCCGAAGACGGGAAGACGAGAAGACGAGTGGTGCGGCGGCACGCCCAACATCTCGTCTTCTCGTCTTCTCATGTCCCGGTCAGGCCGGGACCTCCGGTCATTCCCAGAGCAGGCGCGGGTGGCGAAATGGTAGACGCGGGGGACTTAAAATCCCCTTCGGGCAACCGAGTGCGGGTTCGAGTCCCGCCCCGCGCATGACCCACTGCCACGCATGCGGCGCCCAAGGATACACTTCGCGATATGATTGACGTCGTCTCGCTCGCCGCCGAGCTGCTGGCCATCGAGTCGCCCACTGCGGGCGAAGGCAAGGTCGTGGATTTCGTCTCCCGTTGGCTGGTCGCCCGCGGGTGGAACGTCACCGTGCAGGAAGTCACGCCGGGGCGCGGCAACGTGTGGGCCTCTCGCGCTGGGGGCGGCGTGACGCTCTCGACGCACCTCGACACCGTACCGCCCTATGTCCCGCCGCGCCTCGAAGGCGATCGCCTCGTCGGGCGCGGTGCGTGCGACGCCAAGGGGATCGCCGCGGCCATGCTCGCCGCCGCCGATGCCCTCGCCATCGCCGGCGAGGATCGGGTCGACCTGCTCTTCGTGGTCGGCGAGGAAAAGGGGTCCGATGGTGCGCGCGCCGCGAATCGACTGCCGGCCACGTCGCGATTCCTGGTCAACGGCGAGCCGACGGAGAGCAAGCTGGCCATCGGCTGCAAGGGCTCGCTGCGCGTGCACCTGCGCACGCGCGGGCGCGAGGCGCACTCGGCGTATCCGCACCTCGGGGCATCGGCCATCGAGCCCATGCTCGCGCTTCTGCCGACGCTGAAGGAGATCGCCTGGCCCACCGACGAGAAGCTCGGCCCCACGACGGTCAACATCGGGACGATTCGCGGCGGCACCGAGGCCAACATCATCCCGGGCGCCTGCGAAGTGGAGCTGATGTTCCGCCTTGTTGGGCCGGTCGAGGTGGTCAAGGAGGAGCTCGAGCGCTGGGTCGCGGGGCGCGCCGAGATCACGTACGGCTCGCACATCCCCGCACAGTACTTCCACACGATCGACGGTTTCGAGACGTCGCCGGTGGCCTACACCTCGGACATCCCGCTCCTCGATCGTTGGGGAACGCCCCTCCTGTTCGGGCCGGGCTCCATCCACGTCGCGCACACGCCTGACGAGTTCATCGACATCGGCGAGCTGCGCGCCGCGGTCGAGGGCTACCAGCGGATCGTGCGCGCCCTACTCGACGCATGATGTCGCAGACCTCGACGAAGCCGGCCCGCAAGTGGCCGGTCGCCGTGCTGGGCGCCACTGGCGCGGTCGGCCAGACCTTCATCCGCCTGCTGCAAGGGCATCCGTGGTTCACGATCGCTGAAGTCGCGGCGTCGGAACGCTCCGCCGGGAAGTCGTACGCCGACGCGACCAAGTGGATCGAGGGCGCGATGCCGGCCGACGTGGCGGCGCTCACGGTGAAGAACTGCGACCCGTCGGAGGTCTCGTCCCGGATCGTCTTTTCCGCGCTCGACTCCAACGTCGCCGGCGAAGTGGAAGGGGCCTTCGCCCGCGCCGGAGCGCTGGTGCTGTCGAATGCGAAGAACTATCGGATGGAGGCGGATGTCCCGCTCGTGATCCCCGAAGTGAACGCGTCGCATCTCGCGCTGCTTGCGGTGCAGCGTCGCCAGCGCGGCTTTGCGCCTGGCGGCGGCATCGTGACCAACGCGAACTGTGCGGCCACCGTCGCCGCGATGGCGCTCGCCCCGCTGCACGAAGCGTTCGGGCTGGACAAGGTCTTCGTCACGACCATGCAGGCCATCTCGGGTGCCGGATACCCCGGCGTGCCCTCGCTCGACATCCTCGGCAACGTCATCCCGTACATCGGCGACGAAGAGCCCAAGATCGAGCGCGAGATGAACAAGATGCTCGGCGCGCTCAAGGGCGAGGCGATCGAGGATGCACCGTTCGCGGTGAGCGCGCACGCCAATCGCGTGGCGACCGAGAACGGCCACATGGTCTGCCTGTCGATGGCGTTCGCGCGCCGAGTGTCAGCCGAGGAGGCGCTGCAGGCGCTGCGCGCGTGGCGTGGTGCCCCCGAGGTGCACGGGCTTCCCTCCGCCCCGGAACTCCCGCTTGTGGTCACCGACGCCATCGATCGTCCGCAAACGCGGCGCGACGTCGGCGCCGGGCGCGGCATGACGGTCACGGTTGGTCGCGTGCGTCAGGACCCCATCCTCGACATCAAGCTCGTCGCGTTAGGCCACAACACCATCCGCGGCGCCGCCGGCGGTTCGATCCTCAACGCCGAAGTCCTCGCCGCGCAGGGCGCGTTCGACCCCGCATGATCGTCGTCAAGTTCGGCGGAACCTCCGTCGGTGACACCGCGGCCATCGAACGACTCGCGGAGATCGTGCGCAGCAAGCTGCCGCGGCGCCCGATCGTCGTCGTCTCCGCCATGGGGGGGGCGACCAATGCGCTGATCGCGATCGCCGAGCAGGCCTCCGACGGACAGCTCATCAGCGCCATCCGTGGTGTCGAGGCGCTGCGCGAACGGCACCTGACGACCGCCGAGCAGCTCCTTGGCAGTGGCCCCGCCACCCACGAGCTCATGGCCGAGCTCAGCGCGACATTCGATGAGCTGGCGTCGCTCGCCGAGGCCCTCTCGGTGCTCGGGCATGCGACACCGCGCTCGAAGGACGCGATCGCGGCCAAGGGCGAGATGCTCTCGTCGATCCTCGTGGCCGCCGCACTCGCATCGCGCGGCATCCCCGCCGAGCACGTCGATGCGACCACGGTGATGATCACGAACGACCAGTTCGAGAAGGCCGAACCGCGCGCCGACAAGATCGCCGAGGCGTCCCAGAAGATCCTGCGCCCGATCGTCGAGCGCGGTGGCGTGCCGGTCATGGGGGGCTACATCGGCTCGACCGAGCAGGGGATCGTCACCACGCTCGGACGCGGCGGCTCCGACTTCTCGGCGTCGCTCTTCGGCGCCGCGTTAGGCGCCGACGCCATCGAGATCTGGACCGATGTGGATGGCATGCTGACCGCCGACCCGCGCGTGGTGAAGGGGGCGCGTCTCATCGATCGGATCCGCTTCGACGAGGCCAGCGAGCTCGCCTCGTTCGGCGCCAAGGTGCTGCACCCGAGCACCATCAGCCCCGCCGTGCGGCTCGGGATCCCGGTCTACATCTACAACTCGCGCAACCCCGAGGGGACCGGCACGCTCATCACCTTCGACGCCCCCAAGCGGGCCGTCAGCGCCCTTGCGGGCAAGCAGGGGGTGACCGTGATCAAGGTCCGCAGCCCGCGCATGCTCCTGCAGCACGGCTTCCTGCGCACGCTCTTCGAGGTCTTCGACCGACACCGCACCTCGGTCGACGTGGTCGCCACCTCCGAGGTGAGCGTCAGCGTCACCATCGACGATGCGACGCATCTCGATTCGCTCGTCGTCGACCTCTCGCACTTGGGTGACGTCTCGGTCGAGCGCAATCGTGGCATCGTCGCCATTGTCGGCGCGGGCCTGACCGATTCGAGCGAGGCGATGTCGCGCGCGCTGGCGTCGCTGCGCTCGCTCCGCGTGCACATGCTCTCGCTGAGCGCGAGCGGGATCAACCTCACGATGCTGGTGGATGGCGACCAGGTGGCCGAGGCGATGCGCCGGCTGCATGCGGAGTTCTTCAGCGGCCCGGTCGCGTGACGCAGGTGAGCGCGCCGGGCCTGCGCCTCCTCATCGTGGGCGATGGGAAGATGGGGCGGGCCATCGAGCAACTGGCGCGCGAGCGTGGACACCACGTGGTCGGCGTGCTCGGCGCGGGGGACAACGCTGCGGGAGGGGGCATCCCGGCGATGGCCTCAGCGTGCGACGTCGCCATCGAGTTCACCGAGCCGACGGCAGCGCGGGCCAACGTGGCGGCGTGTCTGGCGGCGGGACTCCCGGTCGTCGCCGGGACGACGGGCTGGTACGACGCGCTCCCCGAGCTCGAGCGCGAAGTGCACGGGCGCGGTGGGGCACTGTTCTGGTCCCCGAATTTTTCGCTCGGTGTGGCACTGGTGATCGAGCTGGCGCGGCAAGCGGGGATGGTCTTCGCTCGTCAGCCGCAATTCGACGCGGTGCTGGTCGAGACGCATCACCGCGCCAAGAAGGATGCGCCCTCGGGAACTGGGGCCGCGATGGCGTCCGCAACGGCCGACGCGTTGGGGCGCGACGTGCCGATCACCAGCGTCCGCGTGGGGCACGTCCCGGGGACCCACACGCTGGTCTTCGACGGTGCGTTCGAGCAGGTGACGCTCACGCATGAGGCGCGCGATCGGCGCGTCTTCGCCGATGGAGCGCTGCGGGCGGCCGAGTGGCTGGTCGGCCGGAGCGGGGTCTTCACGATGGCGGATCTGGTGCGCTCGCACGACGGCTCGGCTTCACGGGAACGTGCACAGGAGGGATCGTGAGTATTCGCCCGGTGGTCGGATGTGGCACCGCGCTCGTGACCCCGTTCACCAGCGACGGGCAGGTCGATGAGGGCGCGCTGCGCGCCCTGGTGGAATGGCAGCTGTCGGAAGGGGTGCACTTCCTCGTGCCGTGTGGGTCGACCGGCGAAGCCGCGACGTTGTCGCTCGAGGAACACGCGCGGGTCGTGGCCATCACGGTCGAGCAGTGCGCGGGTCGCGTCCCGGTCGTGGCGGGGGCGGGGGCCAACGATACGCAGAAGGCGATCGCGCTCTCGAAGCTCGCGCGCGGGGCCGGCGCGACGCACCTGCTGCACGTCTCACCGATGTACAACAAGCCGCAGCAGCGCGGCATCGTGGCCCACTTCCGCGCGATCGCCGCGGCGGTCGACCTGCCGATCGTGGTGTACAACGTCCCCGGACGCACGGCGAGCAACATCGAGGCGCGCACGACGCTCGAGCTGGCCACCGTTCCGGGGATCGTGGCCATCAAGGAAGCCTCGGGCAACATCGGCCAGATCGCCGAGATCCTGCGCGACCGTCCGCCGACCTTCGCCGTCCTCTCCGGTGACGACGCGATGACGCTGCCGGTGATGGCCCTGGGCGGCGAGGGGGTCATCTCGGTGGTCAGCAACGCCACCCCGCGTCGGATGACCGCGCTGGTGGATGCCTGTTCGGCGGGCGACTATGCGCTTGCCCGGACGCTCTTCCGGCAGTTGCAACCCTGGATGTCGGCGGCCTTCGTGGAGTCCAACCCGGCCCCCGTGAAGGCGGCGCTGGCGATGATGGGACGCATCGAGAACGTGTTGCGCCTCCCGCTCGTCCCGATGGCCGACCACCTCACTTCCACCGTGCGGTCGGCGCTGGCCACCGCGGGAGCCCTCGGCGCATGAGTGGCGACACCCTGGCGGCGCTGGCTGCCCGCATCGCGGAGCTGGCCGCCTTTCCCCCTGGCGCGGCGCTCCCCGACAGCGCCGAGCACACGGTGGCCGAGTTGCTCGCGCGCCTCGAGGACGGTGAGGTGCGCGCGGCCCAGCGCGACCACGACGGCCGCTGGCGCGCCGTCCCGTGGGTCAAGCAGGGGATCCTGGTGGCCTTTCGCGTCGGCAAGGTCGTCGCGTTGCACCCGGCGGAGGGCGGGGCGTTCTCGTTCTTCGACAAGCACACCCTCCCCACGCGACGCCTCGCGCTGAGCGACGGCGTGCGCGTCGTTCCCGGGGGGTCCTCCATTCGTCGGGGAGCGTATGTCGCGCCAGGGGTCGTCTGCATGCCCCCGATGTACATCAACGTCGGTGCTCATGTTGGCACCGGCACGATGGTCGATTCGCACGCCCTGATCGGGTCGTGCGCGCAGGTCGGTGAACGCGTTCACGTGAGCGCCGCTGCCCAGATCGGCGGCGTCCTCGAACCGGTCAACGCCGCCCCCGTGGTCATCGAGGATGATGTCGTCGTGGGTGGGAACTGCGGCGTGTACGAAGGCACGGTCGTCCGCGCACGCGCCGTGCTTGGTGCCGGGGTGATCCTCACGCGGGGGACCCCCGTGTACGATCTCGTGCGCGAGACGGTGTATCGCGCCACGGCGGATGCGCCCCTGGAGATTCCGAACGATGCGGTCGTCGTCCCGGGCGCCCGCGCCGTGAAGGACGGATGGGGAGCCGACACGGGGCTCTCGCTCCAGACGCCGATCATCGTGAAGTACCGCGACGACAAGACGGATCTCGCCACCGCCCTCGAGGGGTGGCTGCGGTAGGCATGTCCCGCACCGCCGACGTCGTGGGGGGACGCGTGCGCGTCCCCGGTGACAAGTCCATCTCGCACCGCGCGCTGATGTTCGCGGCGTTCGCGACTGGCACGTCGCACGTGCGTGGCATCCTGCAGTCCGACGACGTGAAATCGACCGCCGCGGTCCTGCGCGCGTTAGGCTGGTCGATCCCGGACGTGCGCGAGACGATGCGCATCGAAGGCGCCGGTTTCACCTCCCGGCTCGGGGCTCCCCTCTCCCGTCTCGACTGCGGCAATAGCGGCACCACCACCCGTCTCATGGCCGGCGTGGCCGCAGCCCAGCCCTTCAGCAGCACCTTCGTGGGCGACGCCTCGCTGTCGCGACGCCCCATGCGCCGGGTCGCCGCGCCGCTCGAGGCCATGGGGGCGCGTGTCGAGTTCCTCGAGGCGCACGACGGGCTCCCCATGACGGTGCACGGCGGACCGCTGCATACCATCGCGTGGGAGCTGCCGGTCGCGAGTGCGCAGCTCAAGAGTGCGGTGCTGCTTGCCGGGCTGTGCGCCGGCGTCCCCGTGCGCGTGAAGGAGCCCGCCCCCACGCGCGACCACACCGAACGCATGCTCTCCTCGCTGGGCGTGCACGTGGCGGTCGTCGATGGCTGGGTCACGTTGCAGCCGGCGGAGCGGCTCGCGCCGCTCGACCTCGACGTTCCCGGCGATCCGTCGTCGGCGGCGTTCTTCGTGGCCCGCGCCCTGCTCTCCGGCGCGGGGAGCCTCCGCGTGGAGAACGTCCTGCGGAGCCCGTACCGCGACGGCTTCCTGCGCGCCGTACGGCGCATGGGGGGCACCGTCGAGGAGCGGCGCGACGGTGAGCGCGACGCCGACGCCCAGGGTGATCTCGTGGCCCACGGCGGGGCCACCTTGCGCGGCATCAGCGTCGGGCGCGACGAGGTCACCGCGATGATCGACGAGATTCCGATGCTCGCCGTCCTCGCCGCACGCGCCGACGGGACGACCGAGGTGCGCGGGGCCGAGGAACTGCGCGTCAAGGAGAGCGATCGCATCGCCGCCGTCGTGCAGAACCTGCGTGCGGTCGGCGTGGAGGCGCACGAGCTCCCCGATGGGCTTGTGGTGCAGGGAACGCGTGCGCCGCTCGCCGGTCGGGTGCACACGCATGGCGATCACCGCATTGCCATGGCCTTCGCCGTCCTCGGGGCGACCCCGGACTGCTCCATCACCGTTGATGATCCCGACTGCGTGTCGGTGTCGTATCCCGGCTTCTGGCAGGACCTCGCGCATGTCGCCCGATAGCATCCCGCACCCGAATTGGCGCGGTGGCCACCTCGTCGTGGCGATCGACGGCCCTGCCGCCTCGGGCAAGTCGTCGACGGCGCAGTGGGTCGCCGCCGAGCTCGGATTTCGCCACGTCGACTCGGGGGCGCTCTACCGGGCCGCCGCCGCCGCCGCGCTGCGGAGCGATGTCCCCGCCTCCGAGTGGACACCCAGCTGGGTCCTCGATCAGGCGCGGCACGTCTCGCTCGTCCCCACCGAGACCTCGTTTGCCCCGCACATCGACGGCGCCCCCGTCGACGAGGAGATCAGGGGGGCGGAGGTGACGCGGCACGTGTCGCTGGTGGCGCAAATGCAGCTGGTGCGGGGATGGGTGAACGCGCAGGTGCGCGAGGTGGCGACGGCTTTCGACGTGGTCTGTGATGGGCGCGACATGGGAACGGCGGTCTTCCCCGACGCCGAACTCAAGGTCTTTCTCGTCGCCGATCCGTGGGAGCGGGCGCGCCGCCGCCTCGTGCAACGCCTCGGTCGCCGCCCCTCGGACGCCGAGATCGCCGAGGAGACGGATCGCCTGGTGCAGCGCGACGCCGCCGACGCCACACAGACGGTGCAGGCCAAGGACGCCGTCCTCATCGACACGACGTACCTGACGCAGCCCGAGCAGGTGGAGCGTATCGTGGCCCTCGCGCGCGCGACCCGGAGCCGTCGCC
Organism: Gemmatimonadota bacterium; assembly: GCA_016719105.1. Classification (NCBI taxonomy): domain Bacteria; kingdom Pseudomonadati; phylum Gemmatimonadota; species Gemmatimonadota bacterium. The sequence goes on from JADKAQ010000001.1 coordinate 578,132, forward strand.
CTCTGACCCCCATGGAAGGGTCGCCGGCCATCCTCCCCCCGGAGTCGGGGCCGGTCGGCTAGTCGGGCCGTCGGTCGAGCGCGCGGTTCGACGACGGACTACCGGTCGGACCCGAGTGGTTCACCGGCAACGCAAGTTGGCGCGGGAGCGTCACTTCCACGGTTGACTGGGCGACGCGGGTCCGGCTAAGTTACGCATTCCCCAAAATCGCCTTCGGCTTCGATCACGGACCGCGCACGCGCTCGTGACCAGCGGGGGGTGGTTCGTCCCCTTCCATCAACCTCGTCGCGGCGAGCCTAAACATCCGCAATTAGGAGCCACCCTCACTATGTCCGAGCTCGACACCACAGGCATGTCGGTCGTGGAGAAGCGCAAGGCCCAGAAGGCTGAGCTGCGTCCGCTGGCCAATCGCCGCCCCGAACTGTACGACGAAGACGAATACTCATCTGCCGAGTACGAGCAGATGATGGAGATGTATAACGGTACGCTCGCGTCGATCGACGAGGGCGAGATCGTGAAGTCGCGCGTGCTTGAGATTCGCGAGAACATGGTCGTCCTGGATATCGGCTTCAAGTCCGAAGGGACGATCCCGCTCGAAGAGTTCAAGGACATGCCCGACCTCAAGCCGGGCGACGAAGTGGAAGTCCTGCTCGAGCACCTCGAAGACCAGGAAGGGTCGGTCGTGCTTTCGAAGAAGAAAGCCGACTTCATGCGCGTCTGGGAGAAGATCCGCGTCGCGTACGAGACCGACCAGCCGGTGGAAGGGACGCTCGTCAAGAAGATCAAGGGTGGCGTGGTCGTCGACCTCATGGGCGTCGACGCCTTCCTCCCGGGTTCGCAGATCGCGCTCCGTCGCGTCCCGAACATCGACGAGCTGCTCGGCCAGAAGTACGAGTTCAAGATCATCAAGCTCAACAAGCGCCGCCGCAACATCGTCGTCTCGCGCCGTGTGATCCTCGAGGCCGAGCGCGCGGGCAAGCGCGAGAAGCTGATGAAGGAGCTCCAGAAGGACCAGGTGCGGAAGGGCGTCGTCAAGAACATCACCGACTTCGGGGCGTTCATCGACCTCGGCGGCGTCGACGGCCTGCTCCACATCACCGACATGTCGTGGGGCCGCATCTCGCACCCGACCGAGATGGTGCACATCGGCGACGAGCTCGAGGTCAAGGTGCTCGACATCGACTGGGAGCGCGAGCGCATCTCGTTAGGCCTCAAGCAGCTGCAGCCGTATCCGTGGAAGGACGTCATCGAGAAGTACCCGGTCGGCACGCGCGTCGCCGGCAAGGTCGTCTCGATCACCAACTACGGCGCCTTCATCGAGCTCGAGCCCGGCATCGAAGGGCTCGTGCACATCAGCGAGATGTCGTGGACCCGCAACGTCCGCCATCCGTCGAAGATCGTCTCCATCGGCGAGACCATCGAGGCCGTGGTCCTCAAGGTCGACCCGAACGAGGAGAAGATCTCGCTCGGCATGAAGCAGACGGAGCAGGATCCGTGGATGGTGCTGCCGCTCAAGTACCCGGTCGGCACGCGCCTCTCCGGCAAGGTCCGCAACCTCACCTCGTTCGGCGCCTTCGTCGAGATCGAGCCCGGCATCGATGGGCTCATCCACATCTCCGACATGTCCTGGACCAAGCGCGTCCAGCACCCGTCGGAAGTCGTGAAGAAGGGTGACACGGTCGACGTCGTGATCCTCAACATCGACGCCGAGAACAAGCGCATCTCGTTAGGCCTCAAGCAGGCCAGCGAGGATCCGTGGCTCCGCATCGGCGAGACCTATCCGGTCGGCACCGAGCTCCGCGGCCGCGTCGTGCGCCTCATGGAGAAGGGCGTCGTCGTCGACATCGGCAACGATATCGAAGGCTTCGTCCCGCTCTCGCACCTCCCGGCCGACAAGGCCATCTCCTCCCCGGCCGACGTCTGCTGGGAAGGGATGAACCTCGACCTGCGCGTGGTCGAAGTCGATCCGATCCACCGTCGCATCGTCCTCACCGTCACGGCCATTCCGGAAGAGCAGCCGCCCAAGCCGGAGACGCCGTCCAAGATCCACACCGAAGACGGCGACGTCGTCGGCGAGATCCCGGCGGAGATTCCGACCGAGGAGTAAGCGCACGCGGCGTCGATGTCCGACGCGCAGCAGCAACGGGCCCCGGCTTTCGAGTCGGGGCCCGTTGTCCCGCCGCGGCGTCCGTTCGGCCGCCCGTGCGACGTCCCGTTCAGCGACCGGTTGGTACGCTTGGGCGGCGCCGCCGTAGCCTCGCGTGCGGGGCGAGTGAAACCGGGCCCTGCACGCGGGTTTGGCTCGCGCCCCCATCCACCGCTACCTTATGCGCCCATGAGCATGCGTGAACAACTCGACCTCCTCGCGCGCCGTCGCGCCGAGTCGGAGCAGGGCGGCGGGCCTGCCCGCATCAAGGCCCAGCACGACAAGGGGAAGCTCTCGGCGCGCGAGCGCCTCGACATCCTGCTCGACGACGGATCGTTCGTCGAGTACGACCGCTTCGTCACCCACCGCTCCACCGACTTCGGCCTCGACGCCCAGCGGATCTATGGCGACGGCGTCGTCACCGGTCACGGGCGCATCGACGGGCGCCTCGTCTACGTCTTCTCCCAGGACTTCACGGTGTTCGGCGGCTCGCTCTCCGAGACCTTCGCCGAGAAGATCTGCAAGGTGATGGACCTCGCGGTGCGCAACGGCGCACCGGTGGTCGGGCTCAACGATTCCGGCGGTGCGCGCATCCAGGAAGGGGTCGTCTCGTTAGGGGGATACGCCGACATCTTCCTGCGCAACACGATGGCGTCGGGCGTCGTCCCTCAGATCTCGGCGATCCTCGGTCCCTGCGCGGGTGGGGCGGTCTACTCGCCGGCGATCACCGACTTCGTGTACATGGTGCGCGGCTCCTCGTACATGTTCGTCACCGGCCCCAATGTCGTGAAGACGGTCACGCACGAGGACGTGACGATGGAGCAGCTCGGCGGCGCCGACACGCACGCCGCCACCTCGGGCGTTGCGCACTTCGCCCATGACTCCGAGCTGCAGTCGCTGCAGGCGATTCGTGAGCTGTTCCGCTACATCCCGCAGAACAACCTCGCCGATCCGCCGCGGGGCAGTGCGCGGGATCCGCGCGACCGTCGCGATGAGGCGCTACTCGACGTCCTCCCCGGGAATCCCCACAAGCCGTACGACATCCACGATGTGATTCGGCGCGTCGTCGACGACGGCGAGTTCTATGAGGTGCATCGGGACTTCGCGGCCAACATCGTGTGCGGCTTCGCGCACCTCGGCGGCTTCAGCGTCGGGATCGTCGCCAACCAGCCGGCGGTCCTGGCCGGGGTGCTCGACATCAACGCCTCGGTAAAGGGCGCGCGCTTCGTCCGCTTCTGCGATGCGTTCAACATCCCGATCGTGACCTTCGAGGACGTCCCCGGCTTCCTCCCCGGCGTCGCGCAGGAACACGGCGGGATCATCCGGCACGGCGCCAAGCTCCTCTACGCCTACTGCGAGGCGACGGTTCCGAAACTCACCGTCATCACCCGCAAGGCCTACGGCGGCGCGTACGACGTGATGAGCTCCAAGCACATTCGCGGCGACTTCAACGTCGCGTGGCCCACCGCCGAAATCGCGGTCATGGGTCCCAAGGGCGCCGTCGAGATCCTCTTCCGGAAGGAAATCGCCGAGTCCAACGATCCGCAGAAGGCGATGGATGAACGCGTGGCCGAGTACACGTACAAGTTCGCCAATCCGTACGTGGCCGCGTCGCGCGGCTTCCTCGACGACATCATCGACCCGCGCGACACGCGCCCCCGCCTGATCGATGCGCTGGAGACCCTACAGGGCAAACGCGACAAGAATCCCCCGCGCAAGCACGGCAACCTCCCCCTGTGATGACGTCCTTGACCCGTTCGTGGTGCGCCGGGCCCCAGCGTTCGCTGGCGTGCCCGCCGCGCGCTCACCTGCACGCTCCGTGATGTTCAACAAGGTGCTGGTCGCCAACCGCGGCGAGATCGCCCTGCGCATCATTCGCGCGTGCCAGGAGCTGGGCATAAGGTCCGTCGCCGTGTATTCCGATGCCGACGCGCAGGCGCCGCATGTGCGCGAGGCCGACGAGGCGGTGAACATCGGGCCGGCGCCGTCGAGCGAGAGCTACCTCAAGGGCGATCGCATCGTCGAGGTCGCGAAGGCGGTGGGCGCAGAGGCGATTCACCCCGGCTACGGCTTCCTCTCCGAGCGCGAGTGGTTCGCGCGACTGGTGCGCGACTCCGGGCCTCGTCTTCATCGGCCCACCGGCCGAGGCCATCGCTGCGATGGGGAGCAAGACGTCGGCGCGACAGTTGGCCATCAAGGCCGGGGTCCCGGTGGTGCCGGGGACGACCGAGGCGCTCCGCGACGCCGAGGAGGCCGCCGAGGTGGCGGCGTCGTTCGGCTACCCGGTGTTGCTGAAGGCGGCGGCTGGTGGCGGCGGGAAGGGGATGCGCGTGGTGCGGGAGGCGAAGGAGCTGGCCGCCGCGCTCGACTCGGCCAGGCGCGAGGCCAAGAACGCCTTCGGCGACGATGCGGTCTACGTGGAGAAGTACATCGAGGGGCCGCGCCACGTCGAGATCCAGGTGCTCGCCGACCAGCATGGAACGGTGCTGTCGTTAGGTGAACGCGAATGCTCGGTGCAGCGACGGCACCAGAAGATGATCGAGGAGGCCCCGTCGGTGGCCGTCTCACCGGAGCTGCGGCGCCGCATGGGAGCGACCGCGGTGGCGGCGGCACGCGCCGCCGGCTACGTCAACGCCGGCACGTGCGAGTTCCTGCTCGACCGGAACGGCGACTTCTACTTCCTGGAGATGAACACGCGCCTCCAGGTGGAGCACCCGGTGACCGAGCTGGTCACTGGCGTCGACATCGTGCAGTGGCAGATCCGCATTGCGGCTGGCGAACGGCTCCCGTTCCCGGCCGAGCTGTCCCCGCGCGGCTGGGCGATCGAGTGCCGCATCACCAGCGAGGACCCGGCCAACGGCTTCCTCCCCAGCACCGGTCGCATCGAGCATCTGCACCTTCCGGGTGGCCCCGGGGTGCGCTGGGACGGCGGGATCGAATTGGGCTCCACGGTCGGGCTGCACTACGACCCGATGCTGGCCAAGCTCATCGTCTGGGGAGCCACGCGCGAGCAGGCCGTCGCGCGCATGCATCGCGCCTTGCGCGAGCTCACCATCGTCGGGATCGAGACGTCGCGCGAATTTCACCTGCGCGTGATGGAAGACGCCGAGTTCCAGCGCGGCGACATCGAGATCCAGTGGCTGGAGCGCCGGCTGCCGGACCTGGTCGCTCCGAGGGCGCCGCGCGCCGGCATCCGCGCCGCAGCCATCGCCGCTGCACTGCTCGCCGATCGCGACCGGCACACGCGACGCACGGGCCCAAGCGCCACGAACGGCGCCGGCGTCTTCGCCGCGCAGGGCGGCTCAGGGGCGCCGGACGCGAGCGCCTCACCTGGCGCGCCGTCGGCCAATCCCTGGGTGCTCGCCGCCCGACGCGAAGGACTTCGTTAGGTGCTGCAGGCCATCGCGCCCATTGAGTCGATTGCGGCTGGCGGCGCCGGCGTCGCCCGGGTCGACGGGCTCGTCGTCTTCGTCCCACGCACCGCCCCGGGCGACCTCGCCGAGTTCTCGTACGTCAAGAAGGACCGGCTGGGGCACGGGCGCCTGCGGCGACTCGAGGTCTCATCGCCGGCCCGCGTCGCCCCGCGATGCCGCCATTACGAGCGCGATCGCTGTGGCGGGTGCCAGCTGCAGCACATCACAGGCGAGGCCCAGCGCGACGCCAAGCGGCAAGTCGTCGCCGACGCCTTCGCGCGTATTGCCCGGCGCCCCGTCGCGGTCCCGGCGGTCATCGCCTCCCCTGCCGAGTGGGCGTACCGCAACAAGCTCACGCTCACCATGCGCCGCCAGGGAGAGCATTGGACCGCCGGGATGCACCGGTGGGACGACGTCGATCGCGTCTTCGCCCTCGAGGAGTGCCCCATCACACATCCCCGGGTGGTTGCTGGCTGGCACGAAGTGATGGCCGGGCAGTCGCTCCTCCCTCGCGCCCCCGAGCTGCGCGGCGCCGTGCGACTCGCCGGCGACTCGCTCGCCTTCGTCCTCGAGGGCGTCTCCGGCTGGCCGCGGGCGCACGCATTCGCCGAGCGCCTGCCGTCGTTCTCGGGGGTGCGGTGGATCGATCTCGACGGTCGTCCCCACGACGTGATCGAGGCGCCGACGGCACGCCCCACGGCGTCGTTCGAGCAGGTGAACCCGGCCATGGCCGAGCGACTGCACGCCGACGTTGTGGCGCTCGTGCGTGGGCTCGCCCCGTCGGTGGTGGTCGATGCGTATGCCGGGGCGGGGGACACGGCGGTCGCGCTGGCGGGCGCTGGGGTGCGGGTCACGGCGATCGAGCTCGACCGGGAGGCGGCCACGCATGCGGCGCGGCGCCTGGCCCCCCCGTCGACCGCCGTGTGCGCCCGCGTCGAGGATGTGCTCGCGTTGCACCTGCCGGCGGACGTGGTCATTCTCAATCCGCCGCGGGGGGGCGTCGACCCGCGCGTGTGCGACGCCCTCGAGTCACCCCCCGACGGTGCGCGACCCGCCGCGGTCGTCTACGTCAGCTGCAATCCCGCGACGCTGGCCCGCGACGTTGCGCGCCTGCCGTCGTATGGCGTGGCGCAGGTGCAACCGTATGACATGTTTCCCCAGACGGCGCACGTCGAAACCGTGTGCCTCCTCGTCCCGGAGAACTGAGTGAAGTACATCGTCGACGTGAATGGCGAACGCCTCGAGGTGGAGCTCGACGCCGACGGGGTGCGCGTCGAAGGCGAACACGTGCGGGCACACCTCGCCGACGTGAGCGGGACGCCGATTCATCTCGTCACCATCGGCAACGAACAGCATCGCGTCGCGGCGCGACGGGGCGAGGCGCGGGGAGAGTACGTGCTGTGGATGGACGGGTACCGCTACACGGTCGAGGCGCTCGACGAGCGCATGCGCACCATCCGTGACCTCACGAACGCCAGCGCCGCGGTCGGCGGCCCCCGGCCCCTCGTTGCCCCCATGCCTGGGCTCATCGTGCGCGTCACCGCGGTCGTCGGCGATTCGGTCGACGCGGGGCAAGGGCTCGTCGTGATGGAAGCGATGAAAATGGAGAACGAGCTACGAACGACGACTGCAGGAGTCGTGAAAACGGTCCACGTTCAGCCCGGGGTGGCTGTCGAGAAGGGCGCCCTGCTTATAGAGTTCGTGTAGGGACAGGACCCTCGCCTCACCCCCGCGACGGACGTCCAGCCCCTCGTACGTCGTCAGGCGCGTCGGCCCTCCGACTGAACGAATCGCCGGAGTGACGCGTTTGGCTACCGTTCCGCGCACGCGCGGCATCCGCGCCGTGAGCGGAGATTTTCCTTTCTCCCCAGGAGAGGTCCATGCAACAAATATCTCGTTGGCGCAGGAGGCTCTACGTCGCGCTGGCTGGCGTCGTGAGCCTGACGAGTGCCGTCTCGGCCCAGCAGGCCGGTACGGGCTCGGTGAGTGGTGTCATCACCGATCGTGAGTCGAATCTCCCGATCGAAGGCGCACGCATCGTCGTCACGGGCACCACGCTCGAGACGCAGAGCAACGTGCGCGGCGAGTATCGCCTCGTCGGCGTGCGCCCGGGTGTGGTGCAGGTCGGTGTCCTTCGCATCGGCTTTCGCGCCGGCGCCGATACGGTGCGCGTGGCCGCGAATGGCACCGCGACGCTGAACTTCGCGCTCGCGAAGACGGTCACGACGCTGCAAGAACTCGTCGTCACCGGCACGGTCGGGAACCAGGAGCGCCGCGCGCAACCCGCGCAGGTGGCGTCTGTCTCCGCGGCCGAAATCAAGGAGAACGCGGTCGTCAACAACGTGAGCGACATGCTCCAGTCGCGCGCGCCCGGGATCGCGGTCAATTCCGCGTCGGGAACCGCCGGGACGAACCGTACGATCCGCATCCGGGGCGCCTCGTCGATCTCGCTGTCGAACAATCCGATCATCTTCATCGACGGCGTGCGATTCAACGAGGGCACGGTGAACCTCGGCCTCAACGGCCAGCTGACCGATCGCCTCAATGACCTCAACCCAGACGACATCGAGAACATCGAGGTCGTGAAGGGACCGGCGGCCGCCACGCTCTATGGCGCCGACGCCTCGGCCGGTGTCATCCAGATCATCACCAAGAAGGGACGCGCCGGCTCGAGCTCGTTCCAGCAGACGGTGCGGGCCGAGTACGGCCAGGTGGACCTCAACTGGGCTCCGCCGGCCAACTACGGCAACTGCACCGCGGCGCTGGTCGCGGCGACCAGCGCCAATCCGCTCTGTCGCGGCAAGGCGGTCGGGGCGCTCGTGAGCGACAACCCGCTCGTCCGCGAGGGCGGAATCCGGAATGGCTCGGACCAGCTCCTCGGCTGGACGGGACGTGGCGGCGGCCAGAACTACGGTTACTTCCTCTCGGTGGGCGCTGACCGCAGCATCGGTACGCTGCCGAGCAACGACTTCAGCCGCTATTCGTGGCGCTCCAACTTCAACTGGATCCCGAACGCCAAGGTCACGCTCGAAGCCGGCGTCGCGTCGATCCTGTCGCAGGCGATCCTCCCCGACAACGACAACAACATCTACGGGTATCTGGGCGGCTCGATGCTCGGCTCGCCGACGACGCGTCGTGATGATGGCGTCGCCTCGCAGAACGGCTGGTTCGGTTTCAACCGCGGTGTCGGTGCGATCGCGGCGATCCAGAACCAGCTCGAGACGCGCCGCAACATCCTCAACGCGTCCGCCACCTATCTCCCCACGTCGTGGCTCAAGAGCCGCTTCACGCTGGGTGGTGACCTCCTGAACGACGAAGGGACCCGCTTCTTCCCGAAGAACTCCGGTGACGAACTACGGCGGTGACCTCAACCTGGGGAACAACACCCAGACCCGCATCGGGATCCAGCGTTTCACGATCGACTGGATCAACGACGCCAACAAGTCGTTCGGCAGCGAGAACCAGCTCCAGGTGAACGCATCGGCCGGCTTCCAGGCCATCGCCACCCGCACCGACAACGTCGGCGCGACGGGGCAGGGCTTCGTCACCAACTCGGCCAACGTCATCACCAACGCCTCGACCACGTCGGCGAACCAGCAGCGGAGTGACGTGCGCCAGTACGGCTGGCTGTCGCAGGTGCAGTTAGGCTTCCGCGATCGCATCTTCTTGCAGGCGGGCGCTCGACTCGACGACTTCTCGGCGTTCGGTCAGGCGACCGATGCCATCCTGCTCCCCAAGGTCGGGCTGTCGTGGGTCGTGTCCGAAGAGAAGTGGTTCCCGCAGACGAGCCTCCTGTCGTCGTTCCGCTTCCGCACGGCTTACGGCACCACGGGCCGTGCGCCTGGCGCGGGCGCAGCCTTGCAGACGCTGCAGGCGGCACCGTACGCCTCGCAGGTTGGAACCGCGATCGCCACCGAGGCTGGCGCCGTGCCGCTCAACCCGGGCAACAAGCTTCTCAAGCCCGAGCGCGGAGTGGAGTACGAAGTGGGCTTCGACGCGTCGCTCCTAAGCGATCGTGCGCGCGTGGAGTTCACCTATTTCCATAAGACGTCGCTTGACCTGATCCTGCAGCCGCAGCTCTCGCCCTCGCTCGGCTTCCAGGCCAATCCGTTCAAGAACATCGGCGAGGTGCTCAACAGCGGCATCGAAGTCGGCATCACGGCCGACATGCTCCGCATGAAGAACTTCCAGTGGGAAACGCGTGTGAACTTCAACACGCTCAACAACGAGCTGGTCGACCTGGGCGAAGTGGCGCCGTTCGGGACGCTGAACCGGTTCACCGAAGGGTTCCAGATGGGATCGTTCGTGTCCAAGCGCATCAAGAACATCAACACGGCGACCAAGGTCGTGACGGTGGCCGACACGTTCGAGGTCGTCGGGAACGCGTTGCCGACGTTCGAGTTGTCGTGGAGCAACACCTTCACGCTCTTCCGCAACTTCCGCGTCGCGACGCTGATCGACACCAAGCAGGACTTCTACATCTACAACCTCACGGACTACTTCCGCGAGACGCAGCTGGTGCGATCGAACCGTCGCCTCGACCCCACGGTCCTGCCGGAGATCGAACGCCTGCGCCGCTACGGCAACCCGACCGCTGGCCAGCCGGCGTTCGTCCAGCTCAACGGCACGGGAACGACCGTCGACCAGGCGCGTGATGGCTTCCTGCAGGCCGGCGACTTCGTGCGTTTCCGCGAGTTAGGCGTCACGTACAATGTGCCGCCTCGCCTGCTCACCAAGTTCTTCGGCACGCGCACGGCGTCCATCGGCTTCGCGATGCAGAACATCGCGCTGTGGACCGACTACGAAGGGGCCGACCCCGAGGTCGTCTCGAACCCGACCGAGGCGTTCGGCGTGGGGCGTACGGACTTCCTGACGCTGCCCAATCCCAAGCGTGCGCTCCTCCGTCTCAATCTCTCCTTCTAACGCGAGATCATCATGACGACAAACACGCGCGCCTTCGGGCGCCTGATGGGTGCCGCCGCGATCCTCGCGAGCGTAGGCTGCACCGAATTCCTCGCCGTCGACAACCCGAACGTCGTGGACGTCTCGGCGCTTGACCCGGTCAAGGATGCGACCACGCTCGCCATGTCGGCGCAGCAGAACTTTGCCGTGGCCCACGGCTGGTCAGTGATGTACTCCTCGTGGTTCAACGGGGAGAGCATCGTCGCCGAGACGTTCCCAACGCGGAACGAGTTCGGGCGACGCGACACGAACGAGTCCAACGGATCGCTGGCGGGCGACGTGTGGGCGCCGATCTCGTTGGCCGCCGCGTCGACCAAGATCGTGCTCGACCTGACGCTGCCGTCGCCCACCACGAACATCAACCTCGTGCGGGCGTCGCTGTGGCGTGGCTTCTCGCTGGTGTTCATGGCGCAGGATTTCTGCACCGGCGTCGTGGACGGCGGGCCGGAGCTCACCACGGCCAACATGCTTGACTCGGCGGTGGTGCACTTCACCAACGCCATCACCATCGGGACGGCCAACGGAACGGCTGAAGCGGTGGCGCTCGCCAATGCCGCCAAGGTCGGGCGTGCACGTGCGCACCTCCAGGCCGGTCGTGGTGCGCAGGCGGCGGCCGATGCCGCCAGCGTCCCGGCGGGCTTCACCTTCACGCTGCCGATGGTCGACAACCTCGCGCAGCGGACCCGCCTCGGAAATCGCTTCTGGCAGTTCACGTCCGATCGTGGCTCGATCGGCGTCTCGGACGCGTTCCGCGTGCGCCCGGACTCGCGCGTGCAGTACAAGACGCCGACCGAGCACACCCTGGCGCCGCAGGATGCCTCGACCGGGGCGTTCTTCATTCAGGACAAGTACCCGGCGTTCAACAGCCCTGTGCGTATCGCGTCCAAGCTCGAGGCCGATTATATCGCGGCCGAAGTGGCGGGAACCAGCGCACAGCTGGCGCTCATCGCGGCTCGTCGCACGGCGGGTGGTGTCGGGGCCTACACCGGCGCGACCGACGCCGCCTCAGTGCTGAAGGAGCTCCTGTGGCAGAAGTCGCTCGACTTCTACCTCGAGGGGCAGCGCCAGGGTGACTGGCGCCGTCAGCCGGCGGCCATGACCGGAATTCCGGTCCCCGGCGCCGCGTACTTCAAGCCGGGCTTCCCGGCTATCGGCAACAAGACGTGTTACCCGCTCCCGATCACGGAGCGCGACAACAACCCCAACCTCAAGGGGAAGTAGGCTTCCCGAGAGGTCCCGTCCCGATGGGGCGGGGCACGGGGTGAAGACGGGCGCGCCGTCGGATCCGAGGATCCGGCGGCGCGTTCCCGTTGTGCGGCCGCGGCGCGCGAGCGCGGGGCGTCATATCCGACTCCGGACGGTATGCGGGGAAGGGAAGCGGGCGACCGGGGGCCGTCGCGTCCGATCGGGGGGCGTTCGGCGGGCAACGTGAGGTGCCACTACGGTTTGTCCGTTGACATGGCGTAAGTGCCTGTCTACGTTGCATGTCTGCCAAAAAAGCGCCTTCCGGCGCCACGTCAGGCCGTGAGTTGGCCCGTGCGTCGTACTCGTCATTCGTTTCCGATCATGAAGACTTTTTCCGCGACTCCCAAGGACATCGACCGGCAGTGGTTCATCGTCGATGCCGACGGCATGGTGCTTGGGCGTCTCGCCTCCGAGATCGCGAAGATCCTTCGCGGGAAGCACAAGCCGATCTACACGCCGCACATGGACACCGGTGACAACGTGATTGTCATCAACGCGTCCAAGGTGAAGGTGACGGGGCGCAAGGCCGAGCAGAAGCAGTACTTCCGTCACACCGGCTACATGGGTCACGAGAAGTACACGCCGTTCAGCAAGATGATCGCGACCCATCCGGAGCGCGTCATCGAGAAGGCGGTGCACGGCATGCTCCCCAAGTCGGCGCTGGCGCGCCAGGTGCTGCGCCTCAAGCTCCGTGTGTACGCTGATGCGAACCACCCGCACGTCGCGCAGAAGCCGACGGCGTTGACCTTCAACAGCAAGAGTGAGTAGGGATGGCTGAGAACGCGCAGATTCACGCCGTCGGCCGCCGCAAGGAAGCGGTCTGCCGTGTGTACGTGAAGCCCGGCTCGGGCAAGTGGGACATCAACGGTCGCACGTTAGGCGACTACTTCCCGCGTCCGACGCTGGTGTCGTCCATCCAGCAGCCGTTCACGGCGACCGACATGCTCGGCCGCTTTGACGTCAAGGCGCACGTGGAAGGTGGTGGTCAGACGGGACAGGCCGGGGCGCTCCGCCTCGCCGTGGCCCGCGCGCTCGTCGAAATGGACGAGTCGCACCGCCGCAAGCTCCGTGACCTGGGCCTGCTCACGCGCGATGCCCGCGCGGTCGAGCGCAAGAAGCCGGGTCGCCCTGGCGCCCGCAAGCGCTTCCAGTTCTCCAAGCGCTAGTCGTACCCGCTGGGAGGCGGCACGACCGTCTCCCAGCGTCCCACATCGCACTTCTTCTGAGCTCCCGCGGGTGCCGGCCTTGCCGGTCGTAGGGAGTGGCGACGAAGAAGGTCGAACAACCCAAACGCTTCGCAACGGCAACACATGTCCTCCCCGACCCTCGAACAGCTGCTTGAAGCCGGCGTCCACTTCGGCCACCAGACCCGTCGGTGGAACCCGAAGATGCGCCGGTTCATCTTTGCCGAGCGCAACGGCATCCACATCATCGACCTGCAGAAGACCCTTCGGCAGATCGAACTCGCGCAGAAGCTCGTGCGTGATGTGATCCTTCGCGGCGACAACGTCCTCTTCGTCTGCACCAAGCGCCAGCTCTCCGCCATCGTCAAGGGCGAGGCCGAACGTTGCGGCGCGATGCACGTCACCGAGCGCTGGCTCGGCGGCCTCCTGACCAACTTCCAGACGGTCAAGAAGCAGACGCGTCGACTCAAGGAGCTCGAGGCAGGGTCCGAGGCCGGCGGCGACTTCGAGAACTATACCAAGAAGGAACAGCTCCTCCTCACGCGTCAGCGCGACAAGCTCTCGAAGAACCTGTCGGGCATCAAGAACATGGCGCGCGTCCCGGGGCTCATCTTCATCGTCGACTCCAAGAAGGAGCGCATCGCGGTCTCCGAAGCCAACAAGCTCGGGATCCCGATGGTCGCCATCTGCGATACCAACTCCGATCCCGACCAGATCACGGTCCCGATCGCCGGCAATGACGACGCCATTCGTTCGGTCGAGCTGATCACGCGCATGATCGCCGAGACGATCGCCGAAGCGCGTCGTGAAGCCCCGGTTCGCTCGCAGGAAGAGGACGCCGAGGAGAGCACCTACAGTTCCGATCGCGGTCTCGAGCCGGCCGCCGCGCCGGGAAGCGAGGAGGAGCGCCGCCGCCGCCGCCGTCCGCGGCGCCGTCGCGCCAAGCCCGAAGCGATCGCCGCCCGCCTCAAGACCGGCGAAGCCGGCGCTGAGGGTGGTGACGCCGGAGAGGCCGCAGATGCCGGCGAGGCTGGCGGAGACGACGCGGCAGAGTAGCGAATCCAAACGGTTCGGGGGCCCCTGCCGGCGCACCTGAACCGACCGGGTGCGAGTCGACTCGACTCGCCCATCCCCACGCAGCATTGACCAGCGCCGCCGGCACCCCAGCCGGCGGCGTTCTCACGATCCGATGGAATCGGGAAGGACACGACCATGAGCATGCCGATCACGGCGAAGGACATCGCCGAACTCCGCAGCCGCACCGGCGCGGGCATGATGGACTGCAAGAAGGCGCTCGAAGAGGCCCAGGGTGACATGGACAAGGCGATCGCCATCCTCCGCACCAAGGGGATCGCCAAGGCCGAGAAGCGCGCCGGGCGCGCCGCCTCCGAAGGGCGCATCGTCGCCGTCACCGCCGCCGATGGCACGAGTGTCGCCCTCGTCGAGGTCAACTCCGAGACCGACTTCGTCTCCCGCAACGACGAGTTTGGGGCGCTGGCCCAGCAGCTCGCCGTGCAGGTGCACCAGGACGAGTCGCTCGACGAGGCCGTGCACGTGGCTGGCGAAGGGAAGCTGCTCGCGCAGCCGTTCCACGCCGACACGAGCAAGACGGTCGAGGAAGCGGTCAAGGCGGCCTCCGCCAAGACCGGCGAGAACGTCGTGCTCCGCCGCTACGCGCGCTTCAAGACGGAAGGAGCGTTAGGCACGTACGTGCACTTCAACCACAAGGTGGCCTCGCTCGTCGAGATCACCGGCGCCAGCGGCGCGGAGGTTGAGGCACTCGCGCGCGAGATCGCCGAACACGTGACCGCGGGTGTCCCGCGCGTTCCCGTCGCCGCCAGCCGCGAGGACGTCCCCGCGGCCTTCGTCGCCAGCGAGCGCGCCATCTTCGAGGCGCAGGCCAAGGAGAGCGGCAAGCCCGAGGCGATCGTGCAGAAGATGGTGGACGGCCGTGTGGCCAAGCTCTACGGGGAGATCGTCCTCGTCGAGCAGCCGTGGGTTCGCGACGACTCCAAGACGATCCAGCAGCGGGTCGACGAAGTCGCCAAGAGCGTCGGGGCCAAGCTCACGGTCCGTCGCTTCGTCCGCTTCCAGATGGGTGAGGAGTAATCGCCGGTGACTGAGACCCGTTCTCCCTATCGCCGTATCCTGCTCAAGCTCTCCGGCGAGGCCCTCGCCGGAGACAAGGGATCCGGCTTCGACTTCGTCCGCGTCAACCAGTTCGCCGACGAGATCAAGGGAGTGGTCGAGACCGGTGTGGGGGTGGGTCTCGTCATTGGTGGCGGCAACATGGTGCGCGGCACGCAGCTCGCCGCGCTCGGCATGGATCGGGTGGCCGCCGACTACATGGGGATGCTCGGCACCGTCATCAACGCGCTGGCGCTGCAGGACGTCCTGGAGAAGAAGGGGCTCGACACGCGCGTGATGACGGCCATCCGCATGGAAGAACTCGCGGAGCCGTATATCCGTCGTCGCGCGCTGCGGCACCTCGAGAACGGGCGCATCGTCATCTTTGCCGCCGGCACGGGCAATCCCTACTTTAGCACCGATACCGCAGCAGCACTGCGGGCAATCCAGATCAAGGCCGAAGTCATCATCAAGGCGACGAGCGTCGATGGTGTGTATTCGGCCGATCCCAAGAAGGATCCCAGCGCCAAGCGCTACGAGCAGATCTCTTACCGCGACGTGATGCTCGAGGAACTGGGAGTGATGGACCAGACGGCCGTGACGCTCTGCAAGGAGAACAAGCTGCCGCTCATTGTCCTCAACATTCACGAGCAAGGCGCCGTCGCGCGCGCGGTGCGCGGCGAGCGCGTGGGGACCATCGTCAAATGAGCACGATCCAGAACATCCTGAAGGACTCGCGCGCGCACATGGAAAAGGCGCTCGAAGCGGCCAAGCACGAATTCACCACGGTGCGTTCGGGCAAGGCCAATCCGACCATGCTCGACACGGTGCGCGTGGAGATGTACGGCTCGCACATGACGATGAACCAGGTCGCCAACGTGTCGAGCCCGGAGCCGCGACTCCTCGTCGTGACCCCGTTCGACAAGGGGCAGATCAAGGCGGTCGAGAAGGCGATTCGCGAGTCGGATCTCGGCCTCGATCCGGCCATCCAGGGGGCGATCATCCGCATCCCGCTCCCCGCGATGAACGAGCAGCGTCGCAAGGACCTGGTCAAGGTCGTGCACAAGCTCGCCGAGGAAGTGCGCGTCGGCATTCGTCACTGGCGCACCGATGCGCGCGATCGCTTCAAGAAGCTCGATGGCGTGTCGGAGGACGACGTGAAGCATGCGGAGAAGGACCTGCAGAAGCTGCACGACGACTTCATCGCCAAGGTCGACGGCCTGGTGAAGGCGAAGGAAGCCGAGATCATGGAAGTGTGATCGTCCGAGCGCGCGGCCTTCCCCGAGGCACCCGGCATGGGTGAACTCGCGCGCCGCGTCCTCGTGGCGCTCATTGCGGCCCCGTGGCCATCGGGATGGTCTGGCTGGGGGAACTCCCCTTTGCGGCCTTTCTCGGAGTGGCCGGGGGGATCGGGGCGTGGGAGCTGTACCGCATGGCGCGACAGGGCGGCGTCGACGCGCTCGACGCGTTAGGCATCCCGCTCGCGGCCGCGTTGCCGCTCCTCGCACACGCCGATCGTCTCCAGGTGCTTCGCAGCCCGGCGGCGATCGGCGGCGTCGTCTTCGTGGCGCTGCTCGGCGCCTCCATCTGGGCGCGCGGCGTGGGCGGGCGGCCCCTCGAGTCGGTCGCCGTGACCGTGTTCGGGGCCTTGTACACCGGCGGGATGCTCGCCTTCGGGTATTCGCTGCGGCACCATCGCTTCGTGATCGGGGCGGCCGCCGGCACGGCGCTCGTGCTCTTCCCCGTGATCCTGACCTGGGCCTCCGACATCGGGGCCTACTTCGTCGGTCGCGCGTTAGGCAAGGCCAAGCTCATCCCCTCCGTCAGCCCCGGGAAGACGCGCGCAGGGGCGATCGGTGCGCTCGTGGTCACGATGGCGGTGGCCTACGCGTACAATGCCTTTGTGCTGCGCCCCTGGTCGCAACTTGCGCTCGCCCCGTGGACCGCGATCATCTTCGGCCTGGTCATCAGCGTCGCGGCGCAGGTGGGAGACCTCGCCGAGTCGCTCCTCAAGCGTGAGGCTGGGGTAAAGGACTCCTCGCACCTCCTGCCGGGGCATGGCGGGATCCTCGACCGACTCGATTCGCTCTTTTTCGCCCTCCCGGTGGCCTACCTGATCCTCGGTCGTCTCCTCATCGCCGCGCCGTTGTGAGCCGCTCCGTTCAGCGAATCGCCGTCCTCGGATCCACCGGCTCCATCGGTCGGTCGGCACTGCGCGTGATCGCGCGGCACCCCGATCGTTTCCGCGTCGTCGCGCTCACCGCCCACTCGAGCGCGCACGATCTGGCCGCGCAGGTCGAGGCGACCGCACCGGAGTACATCGGCCTGGTGCAGGATGGGGCAGGAGTGCCACCGGGATGGAGAGTAGGGCGGGAGGCGCTCGTCGAGGCGGCGTCGCACGCCCGCGTTGACACCGTGATCAATGCCATCGTCGGTGCCGCGGGCCTCGACGCGACGCTTGCAGCGCTCGAAGCCGGGAAGCGCGTTGCGCTGGCCAACAAGGAATCGCTCGTCGTGGCCGGGGCCCTCGTGGGCGCGGCGGCGGCGCGTGGCGGCGGGAGCATCGTCCCGGTCGACAGCGAACATTCGGCGATCCTGCAGTGTCTCGCCACGCGACCGGCGCACGAGGTCAGTCGTCTGGTGATCACCGCGTCGGGCGGCCCCTTTCGCACCTGGCCGTCCGATCGATTGCGCGAGGCGACGCTGGCCGATGCCCTCAAGCACCCGACGTGGAGCATGGGGAAGAAGATCACCGTCGACAGCGCGACCCTGGCCAACAAGGCCTTGGAAGTGATCGAGGCGCACTTCCTCTTCGGCATCCCGTTCGACAGGATCGAGGTGGTGGTACACCCCCAGAGCATCGTGCACTCGATGGTCGAATTCGTCGATGGGAGCGTCGTGGCGCAACTTGGCGTACCTTCCATGGAGTTGCCGATCCTCTACGCCTTGACGCATCCGGAGCGAATCGTCGACGATGGGGTACCTCGGCTCGATCCCGTGACGGCCTCGCCGCTCACGTTTGAGCCGGTCCGGCACGAGGACTTCCCCGCGCTCCGGCTCGGCGTCGGGGCCGGTCGGGATGGTGGGGCGGCGCCGGCGATCTTCAACGCGGCCAATGAGCAGGCGGTCGCGCTGTTCCTCGCTGGCGTCATCAGGTTCCAGGACATTTCCTCGGCCATCGAGTCGGCGCTCCGGGTCTTGCGCGGTGCGCCTGGCGGGGACAAGGAAGCGCTGCTCGCCGCCGACGCGGCCGCACGCCAACACGTGAAGGATCGCTTCGCATGCTGAAGTTCGTTGCGCCACTCCTGGTGTTCGGGATCGTCGTCTTCGTCCACGAACTCGGGCACTTCCTCGCGGCCAAGCTGACGGGGGTCTACGCCCCTGTCTTCGCCTTTGGCTGGGGGCCTCGCCTCTTCGGGATCAAGTGGGGAGAGACCGACTACCGCTGGTCGTGGTTTCCCATCGGCGGCTTCGTCGCCATGGCCACGAAGGACAGCGAGGGGGGCTCTGCGATCGAGGGGAGTACGGACCTGAGCGCCCCGGGGAGTGAGCCGTCGGAAGAGGCTCCGGGGCACCAGCGCGGGCTCAATCCCATCCCATTCGATCCCAACGCCCTGCGCCCGTTCGGCCCGCATCCGGTGCCCAGCGATCGCTGGATCGAGTCGAAGGGGCTTCCGGCCAAGGTCTTCATCCTCTCGGCGGGCGTCCTGATGAACGTCGTGCTCGCCCTGGTGGTCTCGACGGGAACGATCATGAGCTTCGGGCGACCGTACGCGCCGGCGGTCATCGACTCGGTGCTTCCCGGGCGTCCGGCCATGGCTGCCGGCTTCCAAGCCGGAGACAGTATCGCCACCCTCGCCGGCGTGCCGATTCGCCGCTGGAGCGATGTGCTGGAAAAGGTGACCGCCTCCGCAGGCGAGCCGTTGACCGTGGAGGTTGTGCGCGCCACCGGCGAGCGCGCGACGCTTCAGGTGACGCCAGTTCTCTCGGACGACGTGGATCCCGCGACCGGGGCGCCGACCAAGGTCGGGCGCATCGGCGCCGCGGCTCGCGCTTCCGGTCTGCGCGAGAAGCTCGCATTCGGTGAGGCGGTGGGCGCCGGTTGGGACGCTACCTGGGGGATGGGAGGGGCCGTCGTGAAGGTCGTGCGCGGGCTCTTCGTCGGCGACGTGTCCGTCAAGCAGCTCGGCGGGCCGATCGCCATCGCGCGGACCTCGTTTCAGGCGGCCAAGAACGGATGGGAGGACCTGCTTGGCCTGCTCGCCTTTCTCAGCATCAACGTAGCCGTCCTCAACATGCTTCCGGTCCCGCTGCTGGATGGCGGGCAGATTCTCGTACGAGTCATCGAGAGCGTGAAGGGGAGCGAGTTCAGCATGCGCACCCAGGAGATGATCGCGCGTGTCGGCGTGCTGGCCATCGCGCTTCTGTTTGCGCTCGTGATGTTCAACGACATCAAGGGACTGGTCCAGACGTTCTTCCGATGATGCGTCGCACCCTGTGGATCCTGGCGATCGCGCTGGGGCTGAGCGCCGCGCCGGCGCACGCCCAGCTCAAGGGCGTGCGCTTCGAGATTGCCGCGGTCGGCGATACCACGCTCGCATTCCGGTCGGGGACCGAGCGATGGCTCCGCCGCGGTCTCACGGGGATTGCCATCGACCCGCGCAAGCGCGACGTCCTGGTCGCGCGGTTGCGCGTCCTCTCGGTCGACAAGGCGGGGAATGTGTCGGCGCTGGTGACGGGGCAGACGACCGCGGTGACCACCAGCCACGTGGTGCTGATGCAGGAGGAGCCTCCCGCCTGGTTCAAGCGTCGCACCTTCTGGGGGGGGATGGTGCTGGGCGTCGCGTTAGGCGCGGCGGCCGGGAGCCAGTTCTAGTCGCCCGCTCGAAAACGTTCGACGGCTCCGGACCGGGCAGGTCGCGGCACCTCGGCGGCCGTCGTTATGTAGGGGGGCAATCCCTGCACGATGCGACGGCGGAGGGACACCCCACGCGGCCTCGCGGAGGTACTATCCGCGCTCGCAGATGACGCGGAAGGTGAGGCGAGTGGCGCGGTCGGCGACGACGGTGACGCTCTCGTTGGAGTAGGGGGCGCAGAGCGGCTGCTGGGCCGTCACGCGATACTCGCCGGTGGGGACGACGATCCCGCCGTCACGCGGGAGCGCCCCTTCGACCTTGACCCCGCCGTCGGTCGACACCACGGAGAATCTCGCGCCGTTGGCGACGTTGAGCATGTTGATCGTGATCGTGCCGCAGGGACGGGGGGACAACGTGAGCGCGTGCGAGCCCCCGGCGCGCACTCGCACCTTCTCCTCGACGGTGGCCCAGTCGCACCCGCTGCTGGCGGGGATCGAGGCGCTGACCGTGTACTCGCCCGGCTTGAGCGAATCGTTTCGCCACGCGCCGTCGCTCACTGCTTGGCCATTCACGCTGACTCGGGCGGTGCCTGGGGCGGCAATCGACAGTCGCCCCACGGTGGGGGCGACGACCGGCTTCGGCCGCACGGTGTCCCGGCGGGCGACGACGGAATCGGCGCGAGCGGTGGAGTCGGCGAGGCGAAGCGAGTCGACCGGGTTGGAGTCCGCCGGCGAGACGACGACTGGAACGGAGTCGCGGCGCGCCGAATCGGCGGCGGCGGCGCCGGCCAGTTGCTGCTCTTCTCGGCGAGTGGAGAGAACGATCGCGGTGGCGACGAGTGCGATGAGGACGACCGTGGCCGGGGCGGCTCGCCGCCAGACCTTGGGCGATCGCACCAGCTCGAGCGGGGTCACCAGCGTCGGCGTGTCCGACGGCGACATGTAGACGCCGCGCGCTCCCGCGTCGTGGGGGGCGCTGAGGACCGCCGCGAGCTCGTCGGCTAGCTGTTCGCCGGTCGCGGGGCGATCGTCCGGGTGCTTGGCCATGCACCGCACGAGCACCCGTTCGAATGCCGGGGAGATCGCGGGGTTGATGCTCCGGGGGGAGGGCGGGGGATCCTCGACGTGCTGGCGCGCGATCTCGTACCAGTCGTCCCCCTCGAACGGGAGCCGGCCGGTCGCGGCGCGATAGAGGGAGACGCCCAGCGAGTAGATGTCGGCGCGCCCGTCGAGCGGCTTGGCGCGGGCTTGCTCGGGGGCGAAGTACTGCGGCGTCCCCACCACCATGTTGGTGCCGGTCTGGTTCGTGTAACCGGAGACGGCCCGGGCGATGCCAAAGTCCGCCACCACGGCGTTCCCGTGGGAGTCGAACAGGATGTTGTCGACCTTGATGTCGCGGTGCACGACCCCTTCCCGGTGGGCGAAGCCGAGGGCGCGGGCGACGTCGATTCCCACGCGGACCACGAATTCTTCGGGAAGGAACGGGGTGGCTTCGAGCTTGTCGGCCAGCCCGGTGGGGAGGAAATCCATCGCGAAGTAGACCGCGTCGCCGTCGCGGCCTACGGCGTAGATCTTCACGATATTGGGGTGGCGGAGCTTGGCGGCGGTGGACGCCTCGCGTCGGAACCGCTCCTCGAAGGTGGGATCGCCGGCGAATTGCGGCTTGAGGACCTTGAGGGCGACAGGGATTTCCAGTTCGGGATCGAATCCGCGGTACACCCACGCGAATCCGCCGGAGCCTACGAGCTCTTCGACCCGGTACTTTCCCAGCGACTTTCCAAGATAGCGCTCAGGCACTCAGGGGACGCCTTTACAGTGATGGGCGCTTCGAGTAAGTTGCGTGTCTCCAAAAGACTTAGCGAACGATTGTAGTTGTCCGCGCCGGGAATATATCACATGGCCTTTGAAAAAGCAGCGACGATCGCGAAGTACCAGAC